>JABDDD010000001.1:0-1954 GCA_013287765.1 Gammaproteobacteria bacterium
CGAAGTATCGACTATTGAGAAAACAGCGCGTGAATTAGAAAAGCTAATCCCAGAAAGTAAAATAGGCATCGCGCATGGGCAAATGAATGAACATCAACTTGAACAAGTCATGATTGACTTCTATCATCGACGCTTTAATATTTTAGTGTGCACTACAATCATTGAAAGTGGTATTGATGTGCCCTCTGCCAATACGATTATTATTAATCGCGCTGATAAATTTGGGTTAGCGCAATTGCATCAACTCCGCGGAAGAGTGGGTCGCTCACATCATCAAGCCTATGCTTATTTATTGATTCCTTCACGAAAAAATTTAACATCTGATGCTGCCAAACGTTTAGAAGCGATTGCGGCTTACGATAATTTGGGTATTGGCTTTACGCTTGCGACTTTTGACTTAGAAATTCGTGGAGCAGGAGAATTATTGGGGAAAAATCAAAGTGGTCAAATGCATGAGATGGGTTTTACTTTATATATGGAATTACTCAATCGCGCAGTTGATGCTTTAAAATCAGGACAACCCATTGATCTTGAAAAAACAAATTTCAAAGGCACGGAAATAGATTTACAGATTCCTGTTTTTATTCCTGATAGTTATCTAGGAGATGTGCATTTACGTTTACAATGCTACAAACGCATTGCCAGCACTAAAACATCAGAAGAATTAGACGATATTCAAATTGAAATGATCGATCGATTTGGCCTTCTGCCCCCACCGCTTAAAAATATTTTCGCCTTAGCTGCTTTAAAACAAGCAGCTGAACCTTTGGGTATTATTAAAATTGAAGCCAATAGTGCCTGTGTAAAAATTGAATTCAATGAGCGACCGCTGGTTGATCCATTACGCATTATTAAACTGATTCAAACGCAATCACATGATTTTAAACTAGAAGGTCCCACCAAGCTGAAATGTCAATTAGAACCGCATGATCCGTCTATGCGCATTCAAAAAGTACAAGATATTTTAAAAAAATTGCAGTAGAGAAAAAAGTATAATGTGAGTATTATTAACGATGAAATAATTATTTTGAACAGGGAGCGTTAATATGTTAAAACACACGAAAATGGTATTAGTTGGGGGTTGGTGTTTAGTTTTATTTGCAATTTTATTTGTGGGACATACCCTCATTGTCAATGCCTTGGCTCAATCACAAGCAGAATTGTATAACCTTAAAAATCAGCTTTTTCAAGTCACCGCAGGTACACCAACGATCCGACTTTTACTAACTTTTTATGCTTTGTTGCCTTTATTGATTATACCAGGAGCAGTTGGTGCGTTTTATCTTTTCCAAGAAAATCATGGCGCGAATATGCAAGTGGGGCTTTGTTTTGCTTTAATCGGCACCATTTCTTTAAGCGTTAGTCTTTTAATGTTACCGAGTCTTAACTGGCACTTAACCTCTTGGATTCCCACTTTACCAAAAGAAGCCCAAGAAACTATGATCGTTTTATTGCAAGCCATCCACAGTTATTTTGGCATATTTTTAGGTGATTTATTAGGTTTGGGTTGTATTTTTATTTGGTTTTTAATTACAAGTTTTGTCATTTTAAGAGATAATTCTTTACCTAGAGTTGTTGGTACTATTCAATTAATTATTGCTATTTTAGCTATTTTTCTTTTAGGCTTACGTGATTCAGGTTTGCTACCTAATATCTACAATAATGTCCAAGTCTCTGGATTATTTGCCTTATGGATCTTTATTTTTGGGATCAGCATGATTTCATTGCATAAAGATTAAGAAATAAGAGAAAAAAGAAAGCCCCCCTTTGAAAAAGGGGGATTGAGGGGGATTTTACTATAAAATCCCTCTCTACCTCCCTTTTTCAAAACGAGGGATTCTTTAATGAATTAATTTACTTTTAAAAACGGATCAAATCTTTTATACTCATCACAAATTATTTGATGAAATAAAAGAAGCAAAAAGTTTTAATAAAAAAATAAAACCGAATGATG
>JABDDD010000001.1:1964-73460 GCA_013287765.1 Gammaproteobacteria bacterium
TTCGGTTCTTCATTTTTTTTAAAAACTTGAGGATTAAAAGGGAACACAGTGCGAATTTATTTAAAATGTATTTAATCTGTGGCTGCCCCCGCAACTGTTATTCGTTTGTTATTGATCTGCGTTACCACTGGAAATAGCCGGGAAGGGTATCAATAACGTCAAACGTTAAGCCAGGAGACCTGCCGAAAGCTCATATCATTGAAAATTTTACCTGGACGGGGTGTGCCAGTTAAAAGTGAAAAACATAAAAATTATAAAAATCAAAGATGTCTTTTCTAAAGTGCTCAATGGTATGTCATTTTTTATTAATTTTTTTAAGGTAAAATATTATGACCATTGCACATCATTTAGGTTTTCCACGTATCGGTGCTAATCGCCAATTAAAATGGGCGCTTGAGCGTTATTGGCAAGGACAAATCACACAAGCTGAACTATATGAGCAAGGCATGCAAATCCGCACTGAAAACTATACCCAACAAATTAAAGCGGGACTTGATTTTCTATCAGTGGGTGATTTTTCTTGGTATGACCATGTATTAGATATGTCATTTTTATTAGGTGTTATTCCTGAACGTTTTCAAAGTCCATCACCTGATATTGATACTTATTTCCGTATGGCACGAGGACGTGCGCCCCAAGGAGAAGACACGTTTGCTTCAGAAATGACTAAATGGTTTGATACTAATTATCACTATATTGTTCCTGAGTTATCTGAACAGCAATTATTTACTATGACTCATCACAAATTATTTGATGAAATAAAAGAAGCAAAAAGTTTTAATAAAAAAATAAAACCTTGCATCATAGGTCCTGTGACTTATCTTTATTTAAGTAAAGTAAAAAATCCGAATTTTAATAAATTATCTTTATTAAAAAAATTACAAGAAACTTATCTTGAAATTTTAACAAAATGCCGAGAAGAAGGGATTGAATGGGTGCAAATCGAAGAACCTATTTTAGTTTTAGAACTTGATCCAGCCTGGCAAAAAGCCATAAAAGAAACGTATGATTTTTTACAAGTAAAAGATCTGAAACTTTTACTCACCACTTATTTTGGTAGTTTAGGTCAAAATATTAAATTAGCCAGCACCCTACCCACTGCTGGTCTACATATTGATGCGATCAGAGGACAGGATCAATTATCAGAGATTATTAATCTTATTCCTCAAAATAAAATTTTATCTGTTGGCATCGTGGATGGGCGGAATATTTGGCGAACAGATTTACGCAAAGCGCTTGCTATTTTAAAGCCTTTACATGCAAAAATAGGTGAGCGATTATGGATAGGAAGCTCTTGCTCTTTATTACATTCCCCTGTCGATTTAAATAATGAAACGGTGTTAGAAGCAGATATTAAAAACTGGTTAGCTTTTGCCGTACAAAAACTTCATGAAATTGCAACTTTAGCAAAAGCATTCAATGAGGAGGAGGCAAGCATTGCCACAGAACTGACTGCCAGTGATGCGATTGTTGTTGCAAAATCAGAATCAACACGCATTCATCATCCACTGGTTAAAAAGCGTTTAAAAGATATTACATCTGATATGACACAAAGAAAAAATCCGTATTCTTTGCGAAAAATAATTCAAAATTCTGCTTTAAATTTACCTATTTTTCCCACCACGACAATTGGTTCATTTCCTCAAACACAAGCCATTCGGTCTTTAAGAAAAGATTTAAAATCTGGCAAAATAGATGAAGAAAATTATGAATATGAGATCAAAAAACAAATTGCTTATGCAATCCAACAGCAATTAGAACTAGATTTAGATGTTTTAGTTCATGGAGAAGCAGAGCGAAATGACATGGTAGAATATTTTGGTGAACAATTAGCAGGTTTTGCTTTTACCCAAAATGGTTGGGTACAAAGTTATGGTTCACGCTGTGTCAAACCACCGATTATTTATGGTGATGTTTTTCGTGAAAAACCCATGACGGTTAAATGGATCACTTACGCACAAACACTTACCACAAAGCTTGTTAAAGGCATGTTAACAGGTCCCATGACGATTCTTTGTTGGTCTTTTGTCCGTGATGATCAACCCCGTGAAGTCACTGCAAAACAAATTGCCTTAGCATTACGTGATGAGGTAATTGACCTTGCAAAAAATGGGATTAAAGTCATTCAAATTGATGAGCCGGCTTTTCGTGAAGGGTTGCCCTTAAAGAAAATTTATTGGCAAGACTATTTACAAGAAGCGGTACTTGCATTTCGTTTAACGTCTTCTGGGATTCCTGATCATGTACAGATTCACACGCATATGTGTTATTCAGAATTTAACGATATTATTGAAGCTATTGCTAATCTAGATGCAGATGTCATTACCATTGAGACTTCCCGATCGCAGATGGAATTACTAAAAGCTTTTGAAACCTTTCATTATCCAAATGACATAGGTCCTGGTGTCTATGATATTCATTCTCCCTGCATTCCAACAGTAGATGAAATCGTTGCTCTCATAGAAAAAGCCACTCAGTTTATTCCTATTACACAATTATGGATTAATCCAGATTGCGGTCTTAAAACAAGAGAATGGCGAGAAACGCGATTAGCATTACAAAATATGGTAAACGCGGCAAAAATGTTGCGAGAAAAACAAGGTGTTATTGCAACAGAAAAAGTTCGTTAGTGTTTTTAGTTAAATCCTATCATGCCAGTGCAAGCTGGCATGTATTATACGTCATATAACATCCCGATCAGGATGAAATATTAAAAATAGCATTAAAATCAATTAAAACGTACCGATCGGGTTGATTAACTCTAAAAATAGATTATACTATTAAAAACACCCCTATCAGGACGATTTATGAAAATCACCCATGCAATAGACTTTGGTAAACTTATACGAGCTACGCGAAAAAAGGCTAAATTAACTCAAGCAGATCTCGCCGCAGCATCAGGCGTTGGCAATCGATTTGTTCGAGAACTTGAAAAAGGCAAGCCAAGTTGCCAACTAGAGAAATCCTTGCTCATAGCCAGTATGTTAGGTATTACATTTGAAGCACTCACTCCTATTATTGACGAGTAAAATCTCATGAATAACAAACAACTATACAGGTTGGGCTTTCAATACCACATATTGAAATTAGGCAAATAAAAGATATCTCTTATTTATTAATCGAGCGCTATGATAGGCGTATACAAAATAATAAAGTTGAACGTATTCACCAAGAAGATTTCTGTCAAGCATCTGGCATAGTCTCTACAAGAAAATATCAAAATGAAGGTGGACCCAGTTTCAAGCAATGCTTTGATCTTCTCAAAAATACAACACAACCAGCAATAGGCAGAAATATGCTAGCAGCTGCAATGATTTTTAATTTTTTTATTTGTAATATGGATGCACATGGAAAAAATTTCTCTTTGTTGCACACTGATGAATCTCAACTTGGTTTAGCACCATTCTATGATATGCTTTGCACACGATTTTATCCTTCTTTGACTGCAAAGATGGCAATGAAAGTAGGTAGCCAGTACGAAGCTAATAGAATTTTACCAAGACACTGGGAACAACTTTGTGAAGATATTCATTATTCCTATCCTGCCTTGAAACAACTGATTAAAAAACAAGGCGAATCCATTATCACAGCAATCGAAGGAAACAAACAGTTCTACATTGAAATGACCCATCATGCGCATATCATAAATAATATTACTAAAATTATCACAAATAACATTATTCAAACTTTAAAACAGTTTGACTGACATTCAACACCCCTCCCTTTGAAACTCTGCCCGCATCATCAATCACATCCATAGAAGTGCCGTCAGAAGGAGCAGCATCCAATGCTTTTTTATAGTATCGAATGCTTTGTAAGATTCCTGCCATATGAAAATCGAGTGTTGAGCCTTCTTTATTTTCTTTGGTAAATACAGAATGTTTAGTTAATGCGCTTTTCATTTTATTTACCTCCTTTATATTAATAGCTCATGGCTGGTAATTGCTGTTTTCCCTGTTATATTTTATTCATTAAAAATAACGGATATCGTCCAATATTTCCCATTTTTTTTACTGTAAAATATTTTTCAGCTGTTGTCAGAATTTTTTCTGCCGAATAATTTTTTTGATAACGCACAGGGACTACAATGTCTTTCACTTGCTGCTGACAATCCGTCAAGGTAATGCGATTATTAAAAATTAATTGCTTCCCACAAATAGTTTTAAGATTTTTAAAAATAAAATCATGATCCAAATAACGCTCTTTATGCCCTTCGCTGCCAAAATAAAGATATTGGTAAGTATTTAATAATAAAACCGTATCAAATGGGCCACCTAATTCATCGATTTTTTCTGCTAATTGGTGCAATTGCATTTTTTTAAAAATAATACGAGTATCTTTCATCTTCTCTTTAACCCAACAACACACATCAATATCTTCTTGATGAATATCAATGCCAATATTACGCTCGCAATTGGGAAATGTATTGATAGAAAAATTAAAAAACCCTTTTGAACAGCCAATATCTGCAAAACTGGTTAAATCTTTAGAGATAAGCGGGTAAATTTTTTGATAACGTTTTGCAAGCTTTCGCTTGGGTTTTACAGATATTTTTCCCCGATTATTCCAAAAATGATAAGTATGATTACGTGGATAAGCTGTTTGTAAATAATTGTGGTATTTATCAGCTAAAGTTAAAGGTTTTTTTTTGACAAATAAATTTTTTATTCTATTTTTCCATGCTAAAAACATCGATTTCATCCTTGTCATAAATATTAAACTTTTTTCTTATCCCATTCCCTCAATTTCAATAATTTCTCAGCAATTTTAATTTCTAACCCTCGATCAGTTGGAAAATAATATTGCCGATTTTTCATGCTGTCAGGAAAATAATTTTCAGACGCCGCATACGCATTTGGCTCATCATGCGCATAACGATACTCTTTTCCATAACCTAATTTTTTCATAAGCGCAGTAGGCGCATTACGCAACTGAATCGGTACATCAAGTGATCCTGAGTCTTTCACTTCACGCATCGCTTGATTAAAAGCGGTATACACCGCATTACTTTTTGGCGCAACTGCTAAATAAATAATAGCTTGCGCTAAAGCTAATTCTCCTTCCGGACTACCTAAACGTTCATAGGCATAACAAGCATTTAAAGCAATTTCTAATGCACGCGGGTCTGCATTACCAATATCTTCTGATGCCATTCTAACAACTCGACGCGCAATATACAAAGGATCACAGCCTCCATCTAACATGCGTGATAACCAATATAATGCTGCATCAGGCGCTGATCCACGCACAGATTTATGTAATGCCGATATTTGATCGTAAAAAGCTTCACCATTTTTATCAAACCGTCGCAAACTCACTTGTAAGACATCACCCAACAATTGTTCGGTTATTTTATATTCTTTATGTTGATTCACCTCGCAAGAATCAACTAATATTTCTAATAAATTTAATAATTGTCTTGCATCTCCATCAGCACTTGCTACTAATATTTTTTGTAATTCTATAGGAAAAATTATATTTAAATCACCGAATCCTTTGGTTGTATCTTGCAATGCCCGCTGAATGACTATTAATAATTCTTCCGCTGATAAACGTTTTAATACATACACCCGCGTACGAGACAATAATGCATTATTTAATTCAAAAGAAGGATTTTCAGTCGTCGCGCCAATAAAAATTAATGTACCCTCTTCAACAAATGGTAAAAAAGCATCTTGCTGTGATTTATTAAATCGATGCACTTCATCAACAAAAAGAACGGTGTTTTGCTGCGTTTGCTGACGTAATGTTTTGGCTGTCTCCACAATGGCACGAATATCTTTGACACCAGCAAAAATGGCCGATATTTTGTGAAAATGCGCATTCAAACTCAAAGACATTAATTGGGCTAAAGTCGTTTTCCCAGTACCCGGTGGTCCCCAAAAAATCATTGAATGCAAAATACCTTGCATTAATGCTTGCTTTAACGGCTTATCATCCCCTAAAAGATGCGTTTGCCCAATAAATTCTTCTAAAGAAGTCGGTCTTAAACGCGCTGCTAATGGTGCAAAAAGTTTAGATTTATTGTCTAGTTTCATCAATCACATCAACGCCCCGAGGGGGAATAAAATTAAATCTTGCTTGAGAAAAATGAGTATTGGTCACCACATTTGAAAAATCAATAATAGTCGTATGACCTAAATGATCTGCTAAAACCATACCGCGAATTTTATTATTCAAAAATCCTAGTTTAATAAAAAGCATTTGGTTGTCTTCATTTTTAGGTGTTAATAAAAACCATTGAATAATATCTTTCGCTTCTGAAACGGCTTCTACTTTAAATCGCTCAGCAATAGCTGCATGCGTATTACTTAATAATAAAGCAGGTGTATCGCCAATTTCTTTTCTTAAAAGACGAACCGTCACTTGATCAAGATCAGGATCATAAACCCATAGACGAATACTATTTGAAACTACAAGCTGTGAATTCGGTTTAGTCACTTGCCAACGAAATTTACCTGGGCGTTGCAGCAACAGATAACCTTCCGATCGTTGCACAACATTCGCATTTTTATCAACAATACGTTGATTAAAATTGGCTTGAATGCTATCTACATTCGCCAATAAATGATTAAGCGTCTGGGTCGCATTATCAGCAAAAATAGCTGATTGCACACAAAAACTTAATAAAAAAATACTCCCTCTTATCATCCATTTTTTATAACCCATTTTCATGCTAACCTCTTGATTTAAAAATAATCAGTTTGGCGGTGGGGGAGCAATCACTTCTCTTGTACCACTTCCATCCATTGGACTCACGCAACCGGCTGCTTCCATTTCTTCCATAATACGCGCGGCCCTATTATACCCAATTCTAAGCCGACGTTGAACCAGGGAAATGGATGCACGCCTGGATTCCGTGACAATAGCCAACGCTTCATCATAGAGTGGATCAGTCTCTCCTTGACCCTCCTGACCTTCTCCTTGGGTATCTTGATCATCTCCTGAGGTAATATCTTCTAAGTAAGCTGGTTTGGCATAGGTTTTCCAGGCTGCAACGACTCGATGAACCTCTTCATCTGCAACATAAGCGCCATGCACCCTGACCGGCACACCTGTGCCTGGCGGTAAATATAACATATCACCATTACCTAATAATTGCTCAGCTCCTTGTTGATCTAAAATAGTTCTAGAATCGATTCGAGAGGATACTTGAAAAGCCACTCGCGTTGGAATATTGGCTTTGATTAACCCTGTAATCACATCAACAGACGGACGTTGGGTGGCTACAATTAAATGGATCCCCGCCGCACGGGCTTTTTGTGCAATTCGGGCAATTAAATCTTCTACTTTTTTACCGACCACCATCATCATATCAGCCAGCTCATCTATCACCACCACAATAACAGGCAAGGGTTGCAACGTGGGGGGTTGATTGCCTAAACTCATTAGCCATTCAGGTGTTGGCAGCGAACTTTCGACTACTTTATTATTATAATTACTTAAATTTCGCACCCCAAGAGCTGACATTAATTTATAACGCCTATCCATTTCAGCCACACACCAGCGTAAAGCATTGGCCGCATCTTTCATATCAGTAATCACCGGCGTTAATAAATGCGGAATACCTTCATAGACAGACAGTTCAAGCATTTTAGGATCGATCATAATTAAACGTAATTGCGAAGGGTCTGCTTTAAATAACATGCTAAGCAACATAGCATTTAAACTCACAGATTTACCAGCGCCCGTTGTGCCTGCTACAAGTAAGTGCGGCATTTTTGCTAAATCAACCACAACGGGATAGCCTGCAATGTCTTTACCTAAAACAAGGCTCACAGGCGATAGTGATTGTTGATAACGTTCTGACTCTAAGATATCTCTTAAGCAAAGTAATTCACGATGCTCATTAGGTAACTCAAGACCAATCACTGATTTTCCAGGAATCACTTCTACCACACGCACACTCGTCACAGACAAAGAACGCGCGATATCTTTAGCCAGTCCAGTAATTTTACTGACTTTAATGCCTGGCGCTAGGTCTAATTCAAATCGCGTGATAACAGGACCTGGATGCACTGCAACCACTTTGACTGACACGCCAAAATCTGCTAAGTGCTGCTCGACTAATTGAGAAAGCTCTTCAAAACTAATACTTGAAAATGCCTTTTCTTCATGAGGAGACGGTGGATTCAGTAAAGTTAACGGCGGTAACATGCCCGTATTTATTGTAACGCTCGTCACTGTTTGGGTTGACTTTTTTAATTGTTTTTCAATTATTTTAGGTTTGATCGATAACACCGGCATTATTTTTTTTGCAGGTGCTAACACTAACGCTTCAGCAGGTAATACTTTTTTCTTTTGACGAGAAAAAGCAAGTAATGATACTAATAATTTTGTCAGCTGTCGTCTGATGATCCCCATTAAACCAAGCCAAGAAATACCCGTAAATAAAGTTAATCCACATAATAATCCGGTCAATAATAACAGCACACTGCCTGTGATATTAAAACTTCGCATTAATTCAACAGTCGTGACGTCTCCTAGAATACCGCCAGAATGGGCTGGCATTTCGATCAAACTATTATGCAAATACAGTCTGACCAAACCGCAACCTGTTAAGAGAATCAAAGCAAACCCAATCAATTTGAAAATAAATTCACTGATTTTAAAATTTGGCATCGATTGATAATGATTAATACCAACCCAAGCCGCAAACACCAGCATAGGTGGTAGCAAATAAGCAATAAAACCAAAAATAGACAGAATCATATCTGCCAAAAATGCACCCGCTCGCCCGCCCCAATTATTAACTTGTTCACTTAATCCCGTGCTTGACCAGCCCGGATCACTGGTATGATAACTCACAAAAGAAACCACTAAAAAAATAGCCAGAGCCGTTGAAAGAATCAATAATCCTTCACGTAATCGTAATCCCATATGAACCGCAATGGGTCGAGGATCAGATTTTTTAGCGGTTGCTTGCTTCAAGGTACACTCCAGGTATTTGACATAGCATTTGATTATCGTACTATATCATTCTTAGAAAATAACTAAAAGCGAGCTTAAAGACTATGCCAAATCAACATCACCGTTTAATTATTTTAGGATCAGGCCCTGCCGGTTGGACAGCTGCTGTCTATGCAGCACGTGCTAATTTAAATCCAGTGGTAATCACAGGTCTTGAGCCAGGCGGACAATTAACCACCACAACCGATGTTGATAATTGGCCAGGAGATGTAGAAGGCTTGCAAGGTCCTGCTTTAATGGAACGCATGCGTCATCATGCTGAACGTTTTAACACTGAAATTATTTTTGATCACATCCAGTCTGTTGATCTTAATCAACGTCCTTTTATTTTAACAGGTGAAATAACTTATACTTGTGATGCTTTGATCATCGCAACGGGTGCCAGTGCGCAATATTTAGGATTGCCTGCCGAAAAAGAATTTATGGGTAAAGGTGTCTCTGCCTGTGCAACTTGTGATGGATTTTTTTATCGTAACCAAAAAGTTGCTGTGATCGGCGGCGGTAATACAGCAGTCGAAGAAGCTTTATATTTATCAAATATTGCCTCACATGTGACTGTTGTTCATCGGCGCGATCAATTTCGTGCAGAAAAAATTCTTTCAGATAAATTAATTCATAAAGCCAAAGAAGGTGGTATTCAAATTGAATGGAATCATGTTTTAACAGATATTATAGGTAATCAAATGGGTGTCACCGGCATGCAAATTAAAAATATACAAACCAATGAAACCAAACAAATTGAACTGCAAGGTGTATTTATTGCCATTGGCCATAAGCCCAATACTGATATTTTCAAAGATCAATTAGATATGCAAAATGGCTATATACTCATTAAAAATGGCTTAAAAGGCAACGTAACTGCAACTAGTATACCTGGTGTATTTGCAGCGGGTGATGTCGCTGATCCTATTTATCGTCAAGCAGTGACATCAGCAGGGTCTGGTTGTATGGCCGCTTTAGATGCCGATAAATATCTTGAAACACTGAAAAAATAGGAGGATATCATGGCAAAAAAAATGCAAACTTTATATGAAAAGGATTTTTACGCCTGGGCAATTCATAATGCGCAATTATTAAAATCAAGAAAATTATCAGAAATTGATATTGACCATATTGCGGAGGAAATCGAAAGCATGGGAAAAAGTGAAAAAAGAGAATTATTAAATCGATTAGCGATTTTATTAGCACATTTATTAAAATGGAAATATCAACCTGCTAAACAAAGTAAAAGCTGGGAATTCACTATCAAAGAACAGCGATTTGAACTAAATGATTTATTAATAGACAGCCCAAGCTTAAAACAAAATTTAATAAAACAACTTTCACATGCTTACCAAAAAGCGCTACTACTTGCAGAAAAAGAAACTGGATTATTTAAGAAAACTTTCCCAAAAGAGTGTCCATTTTCTTTAAAACAAGCGTTACAAAAAGATTATTTACCAAAATAAACTTTAAGAAAAATTTGCAAGTGGGCGTGTTTTCAGGCATCATTTGCAGTTTTGTGACAACCAATTTATATAAGCTTAGGAATAATATGGCAAAAGAAGATCAAATTGAGATGGAAGGCACTGTCCTTGACACGTTACCCAACACGATGTTTAGAGTTCAACTAGAAAATGGTCATGTGGTTATTGCCCATATTTCGGGTAAAATGCGTAAAAATTACATCCGAATTTTAAAGGGAGACAAAGTCACTGTGCAACTAACCCCTTATGATTTGACCAAAGGCCGTATTACCTTCCGCAGCCGGGATGGGAGCAGTCGACAACAACCTGAAAATAAAGATGAAGCCAGTAGTTGATATATTAATGTACATCATGATCCACCGTTTCTCCAATGGCAAATTTTAATTTATTTTCCTCAACTGTCACAATCACATGACCGCCTTGATTGAGTTTGCCAAATAATAATTCTTCTGCCAGCGGACGTTTAATTTGTTCTTGAATTAAACGTGCCATCGGCCGTGCACCCATTTTAATATCATAACCATGCTCTGCTAACCATTTTCGCGCGTCATCTTCAATTTCTAGCACAACATGTTTAGGCTCAAGCTGTACTTCCAATTCCATCAAGAATTTATTAACAACATATAAAATCGTTTTCATATCAAGCGGCTTAAATTGAATAATTGCATCAAGTCGATTACGAAATTCTGGTGAAAAAATCTTATGAACCGCTTTCATTACATCCGTTGTGCTCTTTTCATCAGGCGTAAAACCAATCGATGTTTTATCAAAAGAATCAGCACCTGCATTGGATGTCATAATAAAAATAGTGTGACGAAAATCTGTTTTTCGACCATTGGTATCTGTTAAAGTACCATGATCCATCACTTGTAATAATAAATTATAAACATCAGGATGCGCTTTTTCAATTTCATCTAACAACACCACAGAATGCGGATGTTTATTCACAGCTTCTGTCAGCAATCCCCCTTCATCATAGCCAACATAACCAGGAGGAGCGCCAATTAAACGAGACACCGTGTGGCGTTCCATGTATTCAGACATATCAAAACGAATGAATTCTATGCCTAATATTTTGGCGAGTTGTTTACAAACTTCTGTTTTTCCAACCCCTGTTGGGCCTACAAATAAGAAAGAACCAATGGGCTTTAACGCATCACGCAATCCAGAACGTGATAAGCGAACAGCCGCTCCTAAAATTTCAATCGCTTCATCTTGGCCAAAAATCATCATTTTAAGATCACGGGTTAAACTTTTTAATAATTCACGATCAGACGTCGACACATTCTTTTCAGGAATTCTTGCAATTTTTGCGACTACTTTTTCAATGTCAGACGCTTCAATTATTTGATGACGACTCGCTTCTGGTAGTAAATATTGATAAGCACCGACTTCATCCACTAAATCAATTGCTTTATCGGGCAATCGACGGTCTGAAATATATCGCGCTGATAATTTAGCAGCCGCTTCTAATGATTCGTCAGTATATTTGACATGATGATGTGATTCAAAACGACTGCGTAACCCTTTTAAAATATCAATCGTTTGATCAACAGTCGGTTCTTTGACATCAATTTTTTGAAAACGTCGTGCCAACGCATGGTCTTTTTCAAAAATACCGCGATATTCTTTATAGGTTGTTGATCCGATACAAGTCAGATCCCCTGACGCTAACAGCGGTTTTATTAAATTAGAAACATCCATTAAACCACCCGATGCAGCCCCTGCACCGATAATAGTATGGATTTCATCAATAAATAAAATAGCGCCTTTTTGCGTTTTTAATTGATGCAAAACGCTTTTTAACCGTTTTTCAAAATCGCCGCGATATTTAGTGCCTGCCAATAAACTGCCTAAATCCAAAGAATAAATCATCGCGTCATCTAAAATAGCAGGGACTTTCTTTTCAATAATAAGTCGTGCCAACCCTTCGGCAATCGCAGTTTTACCAACACCTGCTTCACCCACTAAGAGTGGATTATTTTTGCGACGACGACAAAGCACTTGAATGGTTCGTTCAATTTCATCTTCTCGTCCCACTAAAGGATCAATCATCCCTAATTTTGCCCGTGCATTTAAATTCATGGTGAATTGCTCTAAGGGGCTGCCACCACCTTCTGGGCTGTCACCACTTTCACCTTCTTCCATATAATGCTGAGAACCAAATTGATCTTGTTGTTCGCCTGGTCGTGGTTGTTGTACAGGGATACGTGCTTTTGTTGAGCCATGCGCAATAAAATTAATAACATCTAAACGGCTCACATTTTCTTGACGAATTAAATAAACACTTTGACTTTCTTGTTCGCTAAAAATAGCCGCTAAAACATTAGCGCCAGTGACTTCTGTTTTTCCAGAAGATTGCACATGAAAAACAGCACGTTGCAAAACCCGTTGAAATCCTAAAGTGGGTTGCGTATCTCGATCATGAATATGCATAGGAATAATAGGTGTGGTGCGATCAATAAACTCGATTAAATTATTGCGTAATCGACCCAGATTGGCACCGCAGGCTTTTAAAACTTCTACGGCGGCAGAGTTATCAAGCAGCGCAATTAACAAATGCTCCACTGTCACAAATTCATGACGTTTAGCACGTGCTGCTTTAAAAGCTAGGTTCAAAGTATATTCAAGTTCTTTGTCTAGCATGGCACACCTCCTAACTTAAATTAGGTTGCCTCTATGCTGCATAATAGAGGGTGATCATGCTTCCTTGCATACTCCATTACTTGATCTACTTTTGTCTCTGCAACATCTTTACTGTAAATCCCACAAACCGCTTTACCTACTGTATGTATCTCTTGCATAATTCTAGTTGCTAATTCAAGTTCAGTGCCAAAAAAAAGTTGCAACACATGCACTACAAAATCCATTGGCGTAAAATCATCATTATGCATCACCACTTTAAACAACGAAGGTTCTTTCAAAAGTGGCTTTATCTCTTCTCTTATTTCAACTTCAACGAGCGCTCTACCCTCGCCTGAACAAATTATAATCATTCTCCTCATTGACCTCTTACTTATAGTATATGCGTATATCTCATTTTTTCCTTATTCAAAGAAAAAATCCATTGACGTTATCACTAATAGCCAGACATTTTTATACTTTAAAAAGACTACCAAACACTATTTGTGCAAAAAATAATTACTTGACAATAGATTATTTCTCACTATTAAAAAATAAAAGATTTAGGCAAAAAATGCTCATTTTTTCATGTGGTTAATAATTGCATCGCCAAAGCCAGATGAGCTCACTTCTTGGGCATCATTTATTAAACGTGCAAAATCATAAGTGACTGTTTTAGCCGTGATAGCGCCTTCAATGCCTTTGATAATTAAATCAGCAGCCTCATGCCAATTCATATATCGTAGCATCATTTCTGCCGATAAAATCAACGAGCCAGGGTTTACCTTATCAAGTCCTGCATATTTGGGGGCTGTGCCATGGGTCGCTTCAAACATCGCAACAGTATCGCTTAAATTAGCCCCAGGGGCGATCCCGATACCCCCTACTTCAGCCGCCAGTGCATCTGAGATGTAATCGCCATTTAAATTTAAAGTTGCAATCACGCTATAGTCTGCTGGGCGCAGTAAAATTTGTTGTAAAAAAGCATCGGCGATCACATCTTTAATAATAATATCATGACCATTATTAGGATTTTTTAACACACACCAAGGACCGTTATCTATTAAAGTTGCACTAAATTCTTCGCTCGCAAGCTCATACCCCCAATCACGAAAAGCCCCTTCAGTGAATTTCATAATATTGCCTTTATGCACTAAAGTCACAGAGCTTTTATCATGATCTATGGCGTATTGAATGGCTTTTTTAACCAGACGTTTGGTGCCAGCTGCTGAGACGGGTTTAATGCCAATTCCGCACTGTTTGGGAAAACGAATTTTTTTGACATGCATTTCTTCTTCTAAAAAACGAATGACTTTTTTAGCAGCATCACTATCCGCAGGCCATTCAATACCCGCATAAATATCTTCGGAATTTTCACGAAAAATAATCATATCGACATCTTCAGGACGTTTCACCGGACTTGGAACGCCTTTGAAATAACGCACGGGGCGCAAGCAAACATACAAGTCAAGCTCTTGGCGTAGAGTCACATTCAAAGAGCGAATCCCACCGCCCACAGGAGTTGTTAAAGGGCCTTTAATCGAGACGACATAATCTTTAACGGCTGCTAATGTTTCTTTGGGTAGCCATGTGTCTTTATCATATATTTTTGTCGCTTTTTCACCGGCATAAATTTCCATCCAATGAATCTGGCGGCTGTTTTGGTAAGCTGTTTTAACGGCCGCATCGACCACTTTTCGCATGACAGGTGTAATATCAACACCTGTGCCATCGCCTTCAATAAAAGGAATAATAGGATTAGATGGTACGTTTAAAGAAAAATCAGCATTAACAGTGATTTTTTTGCCGTGTTCTGGGATGTGAATGGGATGGCTCATTAAATACTCCTAACTAAAATTTTAATTACTTCTCCCCTTGTGGGAGAAGCTGGCACGAAGTGCCTCTCCCACAAGGGGAGAGGTGAAAAAGCATTTAGCAAAGAAAAAAAGAAAGTATGGTATCAATCTTGTTCGCAACTCACAAGATGTTACATCATACTACATCTTTTCCCCCCTTTTTTTGGTGCGGGCACAGGTGTTGTTTTAGGATCAGAAGAATCAGGGTTAGTGGTTAATGAATCTGTATTGTTTGAAGAGATACTACTTCTATACGCACTATTAGAACTACTATATAAAGTAGAAGGAGTTTGACTCACAGAGGCACCAAAAAGTTGTCGCGCCGATGCAGGTTGTGCAGGTGGTGCAACAGGGGTGAGAGGCCTAGGGGGGGTTTTGGGTGTAGTATTTGGCGTCCTGTCAGGTGTTGATGTTACTTCCGTAACACCCACGACTCTAGTTTGTTGCGGCGGCGTTTCTGGAATATGAACATCAGTAATAGCAGCTAAATCTGCTTGGTCTTTTACTTTTTGTCCACAACAATCATAAGCTGGTTTAAGAGATACTTCTTCATACTTATCTATTTCTACTAATGTTTTAGCAGCCTCCAGATGTGTAGCATAAAATTTATCAGTAAAAGCCTTACATTCTGTTTGCAATTTTTCATCTTGTAAAGTTTTACGCTGGGCTCTTAATTCAGTCAAATTAGTACCACAGTGATTTGCCATATTAACTATAGCTGCATGCAACTCATCTTCTTTTTTTTTCTCTGTGCTAAGTAATGTATATCTACGTTGAGACTCTTTTTCATCAATTGATTTTGCGTCTATTGAGTTAATTATTGCATTTGATTCAATGCAGCGCTGCTTGCAAAGTTTCCATAAGCTGCCTAGTTGTAGTTCCAAATGTGTAATCATTATATGACTTTCTTTTTCAAGACTTGATATATTCTTATAAGTTTTTTGATCTTGCTCTGAAAGAGAACGGATTTTTTCTGCCATTGCAATACCCATTTTCAACAGGCGTTCTACTTCTTTTCTTATTAATTCCTCCGATAGATCAATGCCTTTTTCCTTAAGAGATGCTTTAATATCTGTTATCATTCTAGCTGCAGCCATTATCATTTCTCCTTAAATTTAAAAAAATTTCCCTATGTTGAAACAAGGACAATCTTATCAAGAATGAATCAAAATAGATGCAAGATAAATAAGCTTAAATTTATACGCTTAAAGCTTTCTATGATGAGAAATAATAGGAGCGGGTTCTTCCTCATCTGCTTTATCAGATAGTTTGGGGGATGGGGGTTGTTGACGTATTTTTTCTTCTTGAGCTTGAATAGTTTTATTGATATATGCTATTTCTTTTGCACTTTCTGCTAAAAAATGTTTGATCGGTTGACCAAGTTTAGATTTCTCTTGCGATAAGTGAGCTACCTCAACATAATCTTTAACATGATTAATCGGAGAGCGAGCAATATCGGATAAATTTTTCCTCTGATCTGAAATTTCTTCCCTCATTTTTCCTAGTGCTTCTTTGGTCATTTCTAATGGCTTGATTAGATTATCAACCTTAACCACTTCATCCACATGTTGATGTAACAAATGAAAATTAGGATGGCTTTGTAAACCAGACCATATATCTTCACTCACTATTCTTTTATCATTATCCGTTAAAACAGTCTCTTTTAGACAAGAGGCTATATGCCCTTCCACATAAGGACCACCCAACCATTTTTCTTTTAAATTAGTCATCGAAGTCACACCTTGATGCACTTCTTCAATAAATTTATCAAAAAGTTTTTCTAAGGGATTTCTAAGATCAACCGGCACACCATTCACAGAATATCGTACCTGCTTTATTAAATCATCACGAATACGATTCACAGTTGGAATCACTTTGTAATCAATAATCGCTTTTTTAATGGCTTTTAATTGCGCAATTTTTTCGGCGATCTCGGTAAGAAATAGCTTTAATTGACTTAATAATTGATTGAAAAATTCCATCAGCTGCTTAATTTTGTCTATTAGATTTTCGCGCGCTTCAACTGGTTTTTGCTTGATTAATTCTTCATAATAATAAAATTCTTCTTCTTTACGCTTTTGTCGATCTAATTCCATTTGTCTTAACTCTTCTCGCGCTTGCAAAGCTAAACGCAAAGCATACGCCGCAGTTAATCGTACTTCTTTTTCTACAATTTCTTTTACTTCTTTTTCAGTACGTGCAAAATTTATTTTTTGCGCTTCTATCGAATTGGGATTGCCTCGTCCACGCAAGAAATCCTCTCGTTGACGCTTAATGAGAACCTCTAGTGATTCCGCCAATTCACCATAAATCTGAATCTGACCTTTCATGAAATCACATTCGTTCATTATAAGACACCCCCATCAAACCGTGGAAGGGAACATCCTTGTCTAGATTTATCTGTATAATCTTATTAAGTACAATTTTAACACATTTTTAAGTAAAATAATGCAAAATTAAGGCAAAAAAATGATTTTATACTCCTATCTTATTGATTTTAAAAATATTTTAAAATGTTTCTTTGACAGCTAATGAAATAATGAATACCGCTAAAATGCCTAAAAAAATTACAGCTCCGCGACCGCCTAACACTTGGTAATGCCCAATTGATAAGCCTTTTTTATATCGGCCGCTATACACCATTAGAGCAGGTAACAGCACTAATAAAACTAAACAAATAATCCCTGCATAATTTAAAGCTTGAGTGAAAATACTCGGATAAAAAATAACTAAAATAAGCGGCGGTAAAAAAGTAATACAATTAATAATGATATTGCCGAATCCTTTTTTCTTTATGTGTAATCCATCGGCTAGAAAATCGACTAAACTTAATGAGACACATAAAAATGAAGTCAATACGCAAATAGCCGTGAAAATATGTGCAATAATACTGATAGAATCATTATTTAAATAATCACTTAAAGATTGCGTCAACAAAGCAACTGAGCCACCTGTTTGCATAATATTTAATATATTGTCACGAGGCACAGCGCCTAAAATACTTAAATTCCAGAAAAAATAACAGACAAAAGGAATCAAACTACCGATCAAAATCGCTTGGCGTAATTTTTTAATATCACTATCAAAATAACTGCGCAAACTAGGAATAATATTGGCAAAGCCAAAAGAAGTCAGCGTGACTGTGATCGTTGAAGTAAATAATAACGGATGACCCGCTGCTAATTGTTGTGCTTTAACATGGGGAAAAGCAAAAGAAATCAAGATAAACAAAAAAGTTAACTTGATCGTCATCAACGCACGATTCACATAATCAACTGGTTTAATCCCACGAAATACAATAAACCCAAAAATAATGACAAATAACACAGAATCCAACCAAAGCGGGGTCTGCAACCCTGTTTTTGCAGTCAGCGAATTAAAAAGATCAGACCCGCCTGAAATAAAAGCAGATAACAGCGTATAAAGTAACAACAAAAAACTAACCCACGCAACGAGCGCACCTGGCTTACCTAATGTTTTTTTTGCCATGGTAATAATATTATTGCCAGGCGGCATCCAAAGATTGACTTCCAAAATCAAAAAAGCACTAAAAGTCATGATGCCCCAACACAAAAACATCGTTAAAACAGACATCAAAAATCCACTTTCCGCAGTCACTATAGGTAAAGCTAACATCCCAGCCCCAATAGAGGTACCGACAATTAATAATATTCCGCCCGCAATTTTAGTATCCATTTTCTTCCTTAGATTTACATATGTGACCCAGAATGATACACTTTGTCACTTTATTTAGCTAATATTTTTATGCCACACTTTATTCAAAAACATATCATGATAGGCATGTCTGGCGGGGTAGATTCCTCAGTGGCGGCTTTTTTATTAAAAAAACAAGGCCACCACGTTGAAGGTGTCTTTATGAAAAACTGGGAAGAAGATGACACCGATACCTATTGCCCAGCTGCCAAAGACATGGCCGATGCACAAGCTGTTTGCGATCAATTACAAATTGAATTACATCGCATTAACTTTGCAACAGAATATTGGGAACGGGTGTTTTCACATTTTTTAACTGAATATAAAGCAGGCCGCACCCCCAATCCTGATATTCTTTGTAATAAAGAAATTAAATTTAAAGCTTTTTTAGCCTTCGCACAAAAACGTGGCGCAGATTTTATTGCAACCGGTCATTATGCAAGACTTGAAAAAAATAAAGATCAATTTTTATTATTAAAAGCCCATGATCATACGAAAGATCAAAGTTATTTTTTACATGCTTTAAATCAAACCCAACTATCACAAAGTCTTTTTCCACTGGGCAACCTCACTAAAAAAGAATGTCGACAGTTAGCGTTACAACTTAAGTTTAATAATCATAACAAAAAAGACAGCACCGGTATTTGTTTTATTGGCGAACGTAAATTTAAAAATTTTTTAAATAATTTTCTGCCCGCGACAAAAGGCTCTATTAAAACACTTGAAGGTAAAACGATTGGCACCCATGATGGTCTTATGTTTTATACCATTGGTCAACGACAAGGCTTAAATATTGGCGGGGTTAAACACTTACCTGAAGCACCTTGGTATGTTGCACAAAAAGAAATGGCGACTAATACCTTAATCGTCGTACAAGGTCATGATCATCCTGCGCTGTTATATTCAACTGTGTATGCCAAAGATATTCACTGGATAGGAGATGATCCTATACTCCCATTAAAAGTAACAGCAAAAACCCGTTACCGACAAGAAGATCAGTGTTGTATTATCAAGGCACGCACCGCGCATGTCTGGCAAATTGATTTTGAAACGCCGCAACGAGCGATCACACCTGGACAATACATTGTTTTTTACGACAAACTGCATTGTCTAGGAGGTGGTATCATTATGAATACTCATTTATCACATTAATTTATCACATTAATTTATCACATTAAGGAAAACGCAATGTCTGCACTCTCTTCTTTGACGGCTATCTCTCCCCTTGAAGGGCGCTATTTCGAAAAAATCGCTGATTTACGCCCCATTTTTAGTGAATATGGTTTGATGAAATTTCGTTTAACCGTTGAAATTCGCTGGTTACAACATCTGGCTCAGCATGCAAAATTACCTGAATTACCGCCTTTGAGCCAACATGCGAATGATATTTTAAATGGTTTAATCGAGCACTTTTCTGAACAAGATGCCTTGCGCATTAAGCATATCGAAAGCGTCATTAATCATGATGTCAAAGCGATTGAATATTTTTTAAAAGAAAAAATTGATGGCAATCATGAATTAAAAACCTATAGCGAATTTATTCATTTTGGCTGCACATCTGAAGATATTAATAATTTATCCTATGCTTTGAGCTTACAAGCTTCACGTAAACAATGTCTTTTACCCGCTTTAGATGAATTATTAGCTATTTTAAAAAATATGAGCCATCAATATGCAGCAATCCCCATGCTTTCTCGTACCCATGGTCAACCCGCCACCCCCACAACTGTTGGTAAAGAAATTGCAAATATCGCAGCTCGCCTACAACGTCAAGCAGAACAACTCGTTGCAACCCCTATTCTTGGTAAATTAAATGGCGCAACCGGAAATTATAATGCTTTTTGTATTGCTTACCCAACTGTTGATTGGCAACTGTTAAGTAAAAATTTCGTTTGTGAGTTAGATCTTCATTGGAATGCTTATACGACACAAATTGAACCGCATGATTATATCGCTGAGTTTTTTGCGATTTTAATGCGAATAAATACTATTTTGATAGATTTTAATCGCGACATGTGGGGATATATTTCATTGAATTATTTCAAACAAAAATCACTACAATTTGAAGTGGGATCATCAACCATGCCACACAAAGTTAATCCTATCGATTTTGAAAATGCAGAAGGTAATTTAGGAATGGCTAATGCTTTATTATCTTATATGGCAGAGAAACTACCGATTTCACGTTGGCAACGTGATTTATCTGACTCAACTGTATTACGCAACATAGGGGTTGCAATCGCACACTCCGCATTAGCTTATCAAGCTACTTTAAAAGGATTAAGCAAAGTGAGTGTCAATGAAGAAATATTACAAGCTGATTTAAACCAACATTGGGAAATTTTAAGTGAAGCGATACAAACAGTGATGCGTCGACATCAGATTCCTGAACCTTATGAAAAATTAAAAGCCTTTACTCGCGGCAAACCCATGACTCAAGAATTATTGCAGCAATTTATTGCAAAATTAGCGCTTGATGATGAAACTAAAAAAACGCTTTATGAACTGTCGCCTAATAGTTATTTAGGGTATGCTTGTGACTTAGCTAAAAGGATTTAATCCTGTCATCTGCAAATGACACTATCATTATTCCCGCCTACGCGGGAATGACAAATAAAAAAGGACAAAGGACCATGTTCAAATCATTTTTTTCTAAAATTAATAAAAAATTTGTCAACTGGCTCATCAAAGAACCCCCTATTAAAAATCTACCTGCTTTTGACTTTACTCGCTTAAAATATGAAATCCGTCCGGGTGATGTTTTATTAATTGAAGGTCGCAGCAGAATTAGTTCTGTGATACGCGCAATCACTCAAAGTTCTTGGACACATTCTGCTTTATATATTGGTCGTTTACATGATATTGAAGATCCTTATTTACGAAAATTAGCAGCCACGCATTTAACAAAACGCGAAAATGTGCGTTTGATCATAGAAGGATTATTAGGCCAAGGGACTATTATTTCTCCGTTAAGCAACTATAAATATAATTATATTCGAATTTGTCGTCCCATTGGTTTAACACCTGAAGATACAGAGCTTGTGATACGCTATGCGATCAAAGCATTAGGTAAGCCTTATAATGTTCGTCATTTTCTTGATCTTGCGCGATTTTTATTGCCTTGGTCCATTTTGCCACGTAGATGGGGGTCTAGTTTATTTAAAACTCCGTCAGGTGAAATTGAAAGTGGTATTTGTTCCTCATTGTTAGCTGAAGCTTTTACCAGTGTTAAGTTTCCCATCTTACCGCTGATTAAAACGGATGAATCTACTGGTTTTGAATTGATTCACCGCAACCCTCATCTTTTTTCGCCAAAAGATTTTGATTATTCGCCTTATTTTAATATTATTAAATATCCACTATTTGATCCAAATGAACCGTTGCCTTATTATCGACGGTTACCCTGGGCAACAGACGGTGTTTTGCATCATGATCATGGGGTTTTAACTGAACCACCCCATGTACAAGCCAAAAAACGCAAAGCATTTTTGGATCAGTTATTAGCTGATGAATTACCGACAAAAAAGAAAAAATCAAAGAAAATAGAAGAACCAGATGATAATATTTCAAAACCTGAAACAGATTAGTAATAAAAATTAGGAATAAAAATGCTGCCTCACCCTTTGTTTGATACATTAGAAAATCTTCATGAATCACTGCCTGGTATTTTAAATTATATCAAAACAACAAATATTGCGCAGGCTGACAAAGAACATCAATTGTGTTTAGAATTTTTAAAAAGCTACGGTCGTTCTCGAGATACTTTTAATGCTTATCGACGTGAAGTCGAGCGCATTTTACACTGGTCATGGCAAATTTGTAAAAAACCTTTAAAAGATATATCACGCAATGATATTCGTGATTATTTTACTTTTGTATTGAACCCGCCCAAACAGTGGATTGCGACTAAAACAGTTGCGCGATTTATGGTAAATGATGTCGGTTTAAGAGTGGCAAATCCCGCTTGGCGGCCTTTTGTGACTCGATTAAGTAAAGCAGCTATCCGATTAGGTAAAAAAGTCGATGCATCGATTTATCAATTAAGCAATAAATCATTAGAAGCTGTTTTTGCATCTCTCAGTTCACTGTTTACTTTTTTGCAGCAAGAACATTATTTAGACGTGAATCCTGTCAGCTTAGTTCGTCAAAAAAGAGGATTGATTCAACGTCATCAAACACGAAGGATCACACGTAAATTAAGTCGGCTACAATGGAGTACAGTCGTACAAACCGCTGAACAAATGGCAACAGATGATCCACAACATGAGCGAACTTTATTTTTGATTGCTATTTTTTACCTGCTAGGTGTGCGCATTTCAGAATTAAGTTTTTCACCGGAACGGGAAGCCACTATGGGTCATTTTGCGCCTGATAAATCTGATCTATGGTGGTTTACAACTGTGGGTAAAGGCAATAAAATACGGGATATTGCGGTGCCGGATGCTTTGTTACTTGCTTTAAAGCGTTATCGACTGTATCTTGATTTACCGCCCTTACCAAAACGTGATGAAATGACGCCTTTATTTCCTAAACTAAAAGGTAAAAATGGGCTGGGTGCACGACAAATTCGTAACTTAGTGCAACAGGTATTTGATCGTGCGATTAAAACTTTGCAAATGCAGGGCAAGATAGATGAAGCAGATGATTTAGCAACAGCGACTGTTCATTGGATACGCCATACTATGATTTCAAGAGAAGTAGAATTTCGTCCTAGAGAACATATTCGAGATGATGTCGGTCACGAAAATCCTGCTACAATGGATAAATATATCGATACTGACAGGACAGAAAGGCATTTATCAGCCAAGCATAAAACATTAATAGGAGAATAAAAATGTTAACTTCCATTTGCACAATAGGTTCCCGCCTACGCGGGAATGACAGAGGGAGGAAACTATTACCGTTATTACTTTTATTAACGACAAATACTTATGCCTGGATGTGTCCCAGTGGTTTTAATATTATTAATCCTGGAGACACATTAGACCAGGTCAAAGCCAAATGTGGCAAGCCTCCTTTTGAAAAGAAAATCTCACAACCTGCCGATGTACCACAAGAATGGGGTTATTATGTCCCCGTCAATCCGCCTAATCCTGCTACTATTAAAATGTCGGTGGTTTTTACCCAAGGAAAAGTAGTTAATATAACTATTAATGCCATGAGCTTAGTCAGTTCCAGTGTCTGTGGACCGACAATTAGCGTAGGTGATTCGATGGAAGCGGTGAAAACAGCGTGTAAAGCCCCGATGTTTATCAATAAAGGCACGCCTCAGCCTGGTCAAGCACCTGCTGCAGAAATTACGCAAATTAAATATAATACTTCATCCCCGCCAGACACATTGATTTTTGTGAATGGTATTTTACAAGAAAGAAAATAGGAGCAACTTAAATGACTATATTTAGCCTGGAACAACGTATTTTAGTCTTATGTGTTTTATTATTATTATTTTTCATTCCTGCAGCGAATGCGGCGGTTGATAGTTCTGATGCTGCTGTTAAAAATGTTTATTACGAATGGTGCAGTGCTATTCACACAGCCAAAGGCCATGCAGATCAGATTATTAAATTTTATGCGCCTGATGCTATTTTAATTCCAACACTTTCTTCTGATTTTCTAATCAATAAAGACAATGGATTAGTGGCTTATTTTACTATGTTAGCGAACTTACCAAATATTAAATGCACGCCAGACAAATTAGTAACACATGTTCATGATGGCATTGCGACGAATATTGGGTTATATCATTTTAGTTTTGAAGAAAATGGCAAAACAGTTAATTTGCCTGCGAGATTTACTTTTGTTTATAAAGACATTAATGGAAAATGGATGATTATTTCCCACCACTCTTCGAAAATGCCTTGACATTTTTTCCGTCAGAAGAAGGTGAAAGAACTGAAGAAGGAGATGCAAGAGAAGAGCCGAATATCCCAACTGATGACGGACTCGAGACAGATTGAGATTGAGATGGACTCGGAACAGCAGCAGTGGAAGGAGAAGATTTCTTAATGTATTTTTTTTTATTTTCAGAATTATCTTTTCTTCCTTTTGAGATTGCAGCTAATTTAGCTTCATGTGATGTTGGCCTATCTTTTTGATCATCATCTGATGACACACTGGCACTCCATTTTTTAGCTGCATTAAACAGTATATTAATACTCCCAGTGATCACTTGCATCGTAATGGATGCGGCTGCTGCAATGGCAGTTGCAATAAAAACTTGCGTGACCGTTGCAAACGATCCTAAAGCAGCTGTCACTAATCCTGCAATAGGCTCTATTATAGGCGCGAAAGCAGTTGCTAAAGCAGGAACAAATTGTCCACCGGGTAATAAAGCCAAAGCAAAAATAACTAAATTAAGTGTGAGTAATAATCCATTTTTTAAAAATAATATAATCCCAGCTGAAATAGGGGGATAGATTTTATTATATCGTTCATTTTCTGCATTTCTACCTAGATCAAAGACAGCTGCCAATCCACTTGAAATGATATTGCAAAATGCATCAATTGTTAATCGTAGATAACTCGCTGTATTACCCACAATATTAAAAATTTGCGCAACAGCCCATAAAGGTATACCGATGAATACTATGGCTAGTCCTGCTAAAATTCGTAAAACATACGAGTTTTCTTTATTAAACATTGCATCTGAAAAAATAGACATTGGTTTAGTAAATAGCGCGCCTATTTCTTTAAAAAAAAGCTCTATGACTGCAAGAATTGCACTTATAGGAACATTAAGCAATTGAAGTACATCCTCTCCACCTCTAAACCAATCAAAATAATATTCCTTTTTTATTTTCATTACGCCATTTTCAACAATA
Organism: Gammaproteobacteria bacterium; assembly: GCA_013287765.1. Classification (GTDB taxonomy): domain Bacteria; phylum Pseudomonadota; class Gammaproteobacteria; order DSM-16500; family DSM-16500; genus JABDDD01. The sequence continues at coordinate 27,414 of JABDDD010000001.1, forward strand.
ATGATCTCGTTAATATTCCTAAATTTTGGAAAAAACACTGCTCTAAAAGTTGAAAAACCATCCTCTTTTACTGCTTCGAAAGGAAGAACTGCCGATAAATCTTTACCCCCAAGGAGAGGGAGCTCTATCGACAATTTTCTTCCTCGAAGCGAAAGACATTGATGAATAGTTGTTGCTATTATGTCTGCATCAACCGCGGCTCTTTTAGTTTTCTGTATTTCATTGAAGTCCCCTCCTCTCATTGTGAATTTCACCAAAAGCTGGTTAACTTCAGTTGATATTATTAGTGATTTAGGATCAAGCTTGATAGAAGCAATTAAGTTCCTTTCTGGAATTGTTTTTGGTTTTAGTTTTGGTTTTAGAGTTTCTGATTGCATAAAGCGGGCTCCATAGAAGCACATACTATTATTATGAACCAATATTGATGAAAGGGTTGTTAAGAAATATAAAATATAATATTTTAATTTTCAATAAGTTATATTTCTAACAACTATATATTTTTTCTTTGTACACGATAAAAAAAAATTTTTTATATAGACTGCAGAGAAACTTTAAATATAACTGTTTTTCCTGGCGCTTTTGCCTCCCAAGGGCGAGCATAAATAAATCGAAGAGACGTTTGTTGCGGGACTTTGAAAGCCGCAGATTTTGCTTGAAATATCCAGACTTCTACGCCACTTGCACCCACTACTCTCATGGCAGATTTTTGAAAATAATGCTTAATCGGCACTAATAAAGCATGATCATAACTCATTAAAAACCACGAATACCCCGTGGAAGGATTGGATTGCAATTCAATAATAAACTGCGATTGATTAGGTGTCACTGAAATAACTGCTTGCGTTTCAGAATAAATAGGTTGTGATATTTGTTGCGCTGCTGCAAAACTTATTTGATAAAAAAAACTGATTGAGATTATTAATAAAACCATTAACCATTTTATGCGACACATTGTGTTATTCCCTTTATTTTTTGCAATTGATTAAAGAGCGCTTCTTTAAATTGATCGTGCAGCAAAGCGCTCACCGATAAATAAAAAAAACGTTCATCTGCAAAACGACTACATTTTACCGCATCTTTCTCTGTCATCAGAATAAGAAAATTATCATTTAATTTAAAATCTTTTTCGACAAAAAGATAATGATCTGGATAAGCATGTTCAATAATCTGCAATCCATGATATCGTAATAATTTATAAAAGCGATCCGGATGACCAATCGCTGCAAACGCATGCACCGGCTTTTGCTGAAAATCTTTAAGAGAACGCTCATCATATTTATTTTTTAATGAAAAAACTGCTTCAGGCTGTAATGTCATCGTAGTTTCAGAAAGATGCTCGCCCTGTGAAATAACAAAATCTACTCGTTTTAAACGAGAAATCGGCTCACGCAACGGTCCTGCCGGCAATAAACAACAATTGCCAAATTGTCTAACCTCATCCACTACTGCAATTTCAATATCTCGTGCTAAACGATAATGCTGTAATCCATCGTCACATAATACAATATCGCACTGCGTGCGATCTAATAAAGCTTTCACTGCTTGTGGACGATCAATACCAATCATGACAGGACAAAGACTTCGTTTATGCAAAAGCAACGCTTCATCCCCTACTTGATCAGGCTCAGATTCTTTGGTGATAAAAAGCGGTAATCGCTGTCTTTTTCCCCCAACACCACGACTCACAATTCCTGGATGCAGGCCTTGTTCTTTTAAAAAATGCGCTAATGCAATCACTAACGGTGTTTTCCCAGTGCCACCCACAGAAATGTTTCCCACAATAATCACCGGCACTGAAAATTGAATGGTTTTTAAATATTTATTTTTGTAAAGACAATAACGCAAAGCAACTATTCCACGAAATAGCCATGAAAAAGGTAATAATAAAACAGTCACAAAAGAATAACGAGGTTGGTACCAAAAGCGTTTCGTTAAGCTATGCATAAGCTGTTTCTACTTCTTTAAACTGCATTTTATATAATTTAGCATAACAGCCATCACGCATTAATAAATCAGCATGGTTGCCCATCTCAACAATACGGCCTTGGTCTAGCACAATAATTTTATCAGCATGCTCAACTGTTGATAAACGATGAGCAATCACAAAAGTAGTGCATTTTCGCATTAAATGTTCTAGAGCAGCTTGAATATAACGTTCAGACTCAGTATCTAAAGCAGATGTCGCTTCATCTAAAATTAAAATAGGCGCATTTTTTAAGATAGCACGCGCAATTGCAATACGTTGCCTTTGACCACCAGACAATAAAACACCATTTTCTCCAATCAAACTATGGATACCCTCTGGCAATGACTGAATAAACTCATGAGCATAAGCCGCTTTAGCAGCAGCCATCACTTCATCATCTGTCATATTTGCTGAGCGGCCATACGCAATATTATTCTTGATAGTGTCATTAAATAAAATAACATTTTGTGAAACCATGGAAAATTGCCGACGTAAATCCATTAAACGATAATCATGAACCGACACATCATCTAATAAAATATCACCGGTAAAATTCGCATAAAATCGTAACATTAAATTAACTAATGTTGATTTTCCTGTACCCGATCGTCCAACCAAGGCCACGACTTCACCCGGATGAATCGTAAAATCTAGATTATGTAAAATAGTCATTTCATCTTTATAAGCAAAATTAACTTTTGCAAAAGTAATTTTACCCATTGCGCGTTCCAATGTTTTTGTACCCAAATCATTTTCGGGCGGTTCATCTAATAATTCAAAAGCAGTTTGCGCACCTGCAACCCCGCGATATAATTTATTTTGCATCGTAGTTAAGTCTTTCATCGGTTTTAATAAAGCAAGCATGGCGGCAATCATCGCCACAAAACTTCCTGGCGAAAAAATAGATTTAGCAATATCTAATGTGGCAACATAAAGCGTGACAGACAAAGCAAACGCTGCAATTAATTGCACACTTGACACACTCCATGCACGTGCTGCAACGACTTTCATTTCGCGTTTATTATTAATCAGGGAAGCTTGATTAAACTTATGAATTTCATCTGCTTGACCATCAAACGCACGCACTACTTTATAGCCTATGATATTTTCTTCTGCATGATGGGTTAAACTTGCCATAGAATCTTGAATACTTAAACTTAATCGCCTGACCCGTTTACTCGCAATCCGCATCACAATAGTAATAAGCGGAATAATTAAGAAATACATCAGTGATAATTTCCAATTAATAGTAAACATCACAAATAATAAACCGACGATTAAAAAGCCTGCACGAATAGCTGTCGTCAATACATCAGTACTGGCATTTGCAATTTGTTCAACACTGTATAAAATCACTGATAAAATTTGCCCTCCGGTATTATGATCATAATATCGTGCAGGTAGTTTTTGTAGATGTGCAAACAAGTGCTGCCTTAATAAACGGATCACATTGCGCGATGCATAAGCAATATTATAATTTGAAAAAAAACTAGCAATCCCACGCGCACCAAAAGCAAATAATACTAAAAAAGGCGCCCAAGCTAAAAATTGATGATTTTTTGCAACAAGCCCCTCGTTTAAGAGCGGTTTTAAAAAATAAACAAACCAGGCATCCACTCCAGAATACACAGCACTGGCAACAATAGCTGTCATTAAAGAAACCCAATATTTTTTAACATATTGAAATAATCTTGCATAGACTACTAAGACATTTTCTATTTTTTTGGGTGCTGATTTTGCATTCTTCATCACTTAAATTACCATCAAACGAGTTGCTGATTATGCTACCATAAATATTAAAAAATTACCCTGTTGATAACCGCAATCCTACCGTATACTTAGAAATAATTTTAAATAAATAATTTTGCTCAAAGATTTAATAAGGATTTTATCATGCAAGCCCTACAAAAATTAATTGAAAATGCTTTCGAGGATAGGCTCAATCTAACCCCACAAACCACCCCCGCTGATCTACAACATGGTTTAAACCAAGTGATTGATTTATTAGATAAAGGTCAGCTGCGAGTGGCTGAAAAAATCGATAACACTTGGCAAACACATCAATGGATCAAAAAAGCAGTTTTATTATATTTTCGTACTCATGATAATAGTGTAGTCTCCGGGGGCTTTACTGATTATTTTGACAAAGTACCCCTTAAATTTTCTGATAACCCGGGAAAAATTGCAGCTTCTGGGGTGCGAGTCGTCCCACCAGCTGTCGCTCGTTTAGGTGCTTTTATCGCTGCTAATACTATTTTAATGCCTTCTTATGTCAATATTGGTGCATTTATTGATACCGGCACGATGATAGATACTTGGGCAACAGTCGGCTCCTGCGCACAAATTGGTAAAAATGTGCACATATCAGGCGGTGTTGGTATTGGCGGGGTACTGGAGCCCTTACAAGCCAATCCGACGATTATTGAAGATAATTGTTTTATCGGTGCACGTTCTGAAATTGTTGAAGGCGTCATTATTGAAAAAGGCGCTGTTATTTCTATGGGTGTGTATATTGGCCAAAGCACGCGTATTTATGATCGCGCCACTAAAACCATAAGCTATGGGCGCATTCCACCGGGTGCCGTGGTCGTACCAGGCAGTTTACCCAGCGATGAGGGGGACTATAATTTATATTGCGCAATTATTGTCAAAAAAGTCGATGAAAAAACACGTGAAAAAATCACTTTAAACGAATTATTAAGAAGCATCTAATATGCCTAATCTATCTGATACTTTACTACTTGCTGAAGAACTGATTCGCAGGCCTTCTATCACGCCCAATGATTTAGGTTGTCAGTTATTGATTGCTGAACGATTACGAAAATCGAATTTTCGCATTGAACATATGCCATTTGGTGAAGTCGATAATCTCTGGGCACGTAACGGCACTCATGGTCCGCTGGTTGTCTTTGCAGGACACACCGATGTTGTTCCTCCAGGACCCCTAGACTCTTGGTCTAAAGATCCTTTTGAACCTTATATCCAAGAAGGATTACTCTATGGACGAGGTGCTGCTGACATGAAAGGTGGATTAGCTGCCATGATTATTGCGGCTATAGAATTTATAAAAAAACATCCTACTTTTAATGGATCGATTGCTTTTTTAATCACAAGTGATGAAGAAGGCCCACATAATTTGCATGGCACCCAAAGAGTGATTGCAGAGCTTATCAATCGCGGAGAAAAAATTGATTATTGCCTAGTGGGTGAAGCAAGCTCGAATAAAAAAGCAGGGGATCAAATACGGGTCGGCAGACGCGGTTCGTTAGGAGGAAAATTAACTATTCATGGGAAACAAGGTCATGTCGCCTTCCCTGATTTAGCAAAAAATCCTATTCATTTATTTGCAGCTGCATTAGATGAGCTAACTAAAACCACCTGGGATATGGGCAATGAATATTTCCCCGCCACCACATTTCAAGTCTCCAATTTACAAGCGGGTTTAGGGGCTTTAAATGTGATTCCACCGACTTTACAGGCGTTTTTTAATTTTCGTTTTTCAACAGCCTCTACTGCAGACATTTTACAAAAACGCGTTGCATTGATTTTAAAAAAACATGGTTTGGATTTTGATTTACAATGGGATTTAACTGGGCATCCTTTTTTAACGGCGCCTGGCAAATTAATCACTGCGGTTAAAACAGCAATTCAATCTGTCACGGGGCTTGATACTATTTTATCAACGGGCGGTGGCACATCCGATGGTCGTTTTATCGCACCCACCGGTGCTGAAGTCGTCGAACTTGGACCTTGCAATGCCAGTGTTCATCAAGCAGATGAGCATGTTGCAATTGCTGATCTATTGAAACTGACAAAGATGTATCAAGTGATTTTAGAAAAATTATTAGTTTCTTAAAGAGTTGAGCTTTAAAAATGATTGCACAATTAAACATTCTAGTTTAACCTTACGCTCCATACAGGAATGCCTATCAAAAAAAAGGTATTCAGGATGGAGAGGTGTCCGAGCGGTTTAAGGAGCACGCCTGGAAAGCGTGTGTACGCTAACAGTGTACCGAGGGTTCGAATCCCTCTCTCTCCGCCAGGTTTTTGGCAGACGGCATTGGTCTCTTCGCGACGATATGCTGCAAACCCCGCCAGGTCCGGAAGGAAGCAACGGTAGTGGCAGATTCGGGCGCAGAAGATCAGGCTGATGTTGGCTGCCTCCTTTATTATTACTCAGTTTGAATGGAGTAACGCGTGATGAGTTATCAAGTTCTTGCACGTAAATGGCGCCCCCATACTTTTCAACAGATTATTGGCCAAGAACATATCGTTCGCATTCTTAAAAATGCTTTAGAACTAAACCGTTTGCATCATGCTTATTTATTCACAGGTACGCGAGGGGTTGGCAAAACCACTCTTGCACGTCTTTTAGCTAAGTGTTTCAATTGTGAAAAAGGAGCCACTGCAACGCCTTGTGATACTTGTAAAAATTGTATTGCAATTGATGCAGGTCGTTTTTTAGATTTATTAGAAATTGATGCAGCTTCCCGCACCAAAGTCGAAGATACCCGAGAACTCCTAGAAAATGTGCATTATCAACCTGCAGAAGGTCGATACAAAGTCTATTTAATTGATGAAGTGCATATGCTTTCTGGGCATAGTTTTAATGCTTTATTAAAAACATTAGAAGAACCGCCTGCTTATGTTAAATTTTTATTAGCAACAACTGATCCTAAGCGTTTGCCCATTACTATTTTATCGCGTTGTCTGCAATTAAATTTAAAACGCGTAGAAGCTTCGCAGATAGCGCTACATCTGCAACACATTTGCACGAGCGAAAAAATTGCCTTTGAAGTACCTGCTTTAAATTTGTTAGCAAACGCCGCAGAAGGTAGTTTACGAGATGCATTAAGTTTACTTGACCAAACGATTTGTTATTGCAACGATCACATCACACAAAAAGAAACCGAGCAGATGTTAGGGAGCATCGAGCAAGAGGCTTTATTTAACTTATTACAAGCATTATTCAATCAAGATGGCGCACAATTATTAGCAGAAATTAAACACTTAAGTGAATATGCTGCTGATTTCCAGTTAGCATTAGAAGATTTATTAACTATTTTGCATCGCATTAGCATTGCCCAAGTCATTAAAGATGCACCCGATCACTCCCCAGACATTGAAAAATTTGCGCAGTGTTTTTCACATGAAGAAGTGCAATTATATTATCAAATTGCGCTCATTGGTCGCAGGGATTTGCCATTAGCCCCCAATCCAGAACAGGGTTTTGAAATGGTTTTATTAAGAATGTTGGCATTTAAGCCTGTTAATATCAATAATCCTCCTGCTGCTAAAAAAATAATATCGCCTATTAAAATTAAAACAAAAACAGAAACAGCACCAACACTTATGATAGATAATTATAATTGGGCGCAACTATTACCTCAATTAGAACTAAATGGTTTAGCTTATGTTTTAGCGGCGAATTGCACGCTTAAAGCTATCATAGAAAATAAGATAACACTTATCTTATCCACGCAGCATTCTGCCATGTGTAATAAAAAATTAATTGAGCGTGTAGAACAAGCTTTAACCCGCGTTTTTAAAAAACCAATGCAACTTGATATTGCTTTATCTACTGACGAAATCGACACCCCCACCAAGCAACAGCAAAAAATAAAAACAGATCGTGCGGATGCTGCTAAAGAAGCCATTAAAAATGATGAAGATGTCCGAAAAATTGTTGATCTTTTTAATGCAACGATTGATATCAATTCTATTACAGCACTTTAAGAAAAAATAAAGAAAAAAAGGTTGCAAGATCAGAATTGCAATGAAGAAAAACTTTTAGTACTATTGGCGTCACAAAAAATACTATTATATTATTATATGGAATATATTGATGGACTCTCGTAGAAAACCACTTAGAACGCCCGATTCAAATCCTTGTTCCTCCCTAATAAGCTCAACAAGAAGAATGGTAAGTTCTCTTCCGTCAATCAGATCTGCGCAGCCCTATGGTTCATCAGCAGTCTATGTGAAAGGTACTTTCCTGAAAGGACTGGGAGATATTCTCTGTGATCCTTCAGGAAAAGGGATGGGCACACTCATCTTTGACACACTAGCTCCTGCGATTTCAGAAAAAGAGAATTCTAATGGTTGCGCTGTATTTACTCTAGGGCCACCTGTTTTAGGAGTCACAGGTATGTTAGTGACTAGCAGTGAGGCCATTAAATCCGTTATGAAAACGAATCAAGATAATATTAATAATCATGATGGAGCGGGTAACTTAGGGAAATTTTTAGGTAAAAATACGATTTTTTTAATGAAAACAGACGATCAAAAATGGAAAAATGCGAGAACACGCCATGCTCCTTTCTTTTCTGATAAAAAGCAGCTAAATCTCAATATCCCGCAAATCTATAAAATAATTAATGAAAAAATGCAAGCAATCGATCAAACAGGTACTATCCCCGATTTAGAAAAATTTTCAGCCCATTTTACTATGGAAGTCATGGCTAAAATAAATTTAGGAATGACGGTTTTCCCTGATGAAACTAAAGATACGCTTCACAAAATTATGAATGATGTGGCTTGTGAATTAGGCAATCAAACTGGGACTTTTCAAAAAGCGATGGTTCCATTTTTAAATTATTTTCCCTTAAATCATATTTTCGCTGCAGATACAGTGGATCGCTACTTTAATCCTAAACTCCATAAACTAATAGATGAAGGTGATCATTTTTTGCGAGAGAAAATTCTTCTTCCTAATGAAGAATCTATTAGAACAACAAAAAAAAATTGGATTGTAGGAGATGATAAAATTATACCTGATGCAATGAAAGATTTTTTATTGAGTAAAGAGGCAAGAGATCGTGCCGTACACGCGCTGACTGCAGGGACAGAAACCACAACACACTTGATATTCCATGGAGTAGCGACACTAGGCTTACCTGAAAGTAAAGAGATCGTTAAAAAATTACGAGAAGAAATTGCTTCTATTAAAAATGGAGATATTAGCCAATGGGAGCTAAAAGATTTTGAAGAGGCGCGGTATCTTAATGCTTTTATTGATGAGTTATTGCGTTTATATCCTCCTGTGCCTGTGATGTTGGCAATTGGTAAATCAAAATATGATACTCCTTTTAAAATTGAAGATATGACGTTGAAAGGAGGCGAATATATTTTTTTATCCCCTGCTGTGACGCATCGTTTAAAATCGATTTGGGGAAAAGATGCAGATGTCTTTAGACCTGAACGTTTTTTTGAAGAAAAATGCCCGAAGAAGAATCCATTTGCCTATTTCCCTTTTGGTTGGCAACCAAGGGTATGTGTTGGTAAAGATTTTGCTAAATTAGAAGCAATGATGATTTTTATCAATTTTATTAATCAGTATGACTTAAAATTACAAGAAACGCTCAAACATCCGCTGCCCTATAATGTGATATTTACTGCGCAAACTGCATTAAAAGGATTAAAAATGACATGTGAAAAGAGGACGTTATGCTCGGAAGTAACGCTTAAACTAACAGAAGAGAGAGAAAAATCGTCGTCAATGAGACTATAAACACCTCCCCTAGCAAAAAATTTTCATAGAGCCATTTTGATAAATTTGTTAATATTGCAAAACATTTGAATATACCTATTAGGAGTCAAAAATGAGTGAAAAACCTGGTTTAGGCGAATTAATGAAAAAAGCCCAAGAAATGCAAAAAAAAATGCAAGAAATTCAAGAGCAAGTTAGCAAAATGGAAGTAACCGGCCAATCCGGTGGTGGTTTAGTGAAAATCACTATGACGGGTCAACATATTGCTAAACGTGTCACGCTTGATCCTACTTTGATGAAAGAAGAAAAATCTATTGTGGAAGACTTAATTGCTGCTGCGATCAACGATGCTGTGAGCAAAATCGAACGTGGAACACGTGAAAAAATGTCTTCATTAACAGGGATGAAATTACCAGATGGCTTGGAATTACCACCTAGTAGTTAATTTGTAGCTAATTTTTATGATCTTTAGCCCTTTACTGCAGCAATTGATAGAAGCGTTGCGATGTTTGCCTGGTGTTGGACCTAAAACAGCGCAGCGCATGGCGTTTCAATTGTTAGAAAAGGGCAGGGATAAAGGAAAATATCTTGCGACGATTATGCAGCAAGCATTGCATAATATTGGTCACTGTCAACAATGTCGTACTTTTTGCGAAAGTGATCTTTGTAAACTCTGTGAATCTGGAACCCGCGATCAGTCGCTGTTATGTATTGTAGAAAACCCAACGGATATTGTGGCAGTCGAGCAAATGGGACACTATCGCGGATTATATTTTGTGCTGATGGGGCATTTATCTCCTTTAGATGGAATTGGACCGAATGATTTAGGCATGCCTCAACTACTTCCGCTATTAATTAAAAAAAACGTAAAAGAAGTGATTATTGCGACTAATCCAACGGTTGAAGGAGAAGCAACAGCGCATTACTTATCTGAATTAATTAAAAAAACACCTGTTAAAGTCACCCGCATTGCCCATGGCGTCCCGTTAGGCGGAGAATTGGAGTATATCGATAGCGGAACATTAGCACATGCCTTTTTGGGAAGAGAAGTGATTTAAAAAATGTAGGGGGGATTAGATGCGTTTTTTGCATCGTAATCCACCAAAAATATAAATGCTTTTTGTTTTAATTTGGTGGATTACGATGCAAAAAACGCATCTAATCCCCCCTACATTTCTTTTCATCATTTGGTTTTTTGTGAAAGTTCACATACAATAACCTAGATTTATATATGAGGATCCAAAGATGTCGAAAATGAAAGATGTTTTTTTAAAAGTAGCTCTCGGATTGACCTGTTTATTAAATATACTAACCGCACACGCACAAACGTATGTTGTGACACAAGTCCCACCACAATCTATGATGTCACCCCCGCAAACTGTTATAGTCGCGCCACCACCAAGGGAAGTGATTGTCGTGCCGCCTAATGCAGTTTATTGTAAAAATATTCCAGCAACATACGTTCATCATCATCAAAAGTGGATCGATGCGCATCGTGTTTGCACCGGCAGACAAGGTCAAATTCGATGGACTTCTGCACATTGGGAATGTAATAGATTTAACTGGAAAGGTGTTTGCAAAAAGTGGGATTGGATACCAAGTACTATTGTAAGACGATAATGATCTGCTATAACTTCTCCCCAACCTCCCTTTCTTCAAAGGGAGGGATGCTTATTTAATGCAACCTTCCTCTCTGCGCATCTGAAATAGGTGAAAGCAATGCAAACTTTGGGATCTCAATTGAAAAAGAGACTTCCTCTAATGTTTGCATTTGATATTGCCCTTCCATCGTACCTTTAGGTGTCATCAGTTGACATAAACTGCTATAAGCAAATTTTCGGCCAGGTTTAATAATTGGCTGCAACCCAATCACACCCGGTCCTTTGACTTCTTCAATATGCCCTGACAAATCAGTAATGCGCCAATATCGATTTAATAATTGCACGATGTGATCACTTTCGTTAGTAATCGTAATTTCGTAAGACCACAAAAATCGTTTACTCTCCATGATCGATTGCTCAGGTAAATAATAAGATTCTGCTTGAATTGTTATTTTCATCTCACTCATAAATCAACTTCTTAAGAAAACACCCATAATACCATAATAAAGACTATCAAATAAGCAATAACGCCCATATAAACGCCTTTTTTTGTAAACTGTTCCGTGGTTTGTTTATCTTCTTTCATGCTTTAACCTATTGCTCTTAATAATTTTTCATGAATATTGCCAAAACCAGAATTGCTCATAACCACAACATGGTCGCCTGATGTTAATTGGTGAGCAAGTCGTTGAACTAAAAGATCAACTGTTGCAAATAATCCAGTCGGCTTTAAGCAATCAGTTAATATTTTTTCAAGACCCCAATCTTCTGCGTCTGGTTTTTTACATAACACCATATCAGCCGCACTTAACGCTTCAGCTATTTTATTTTTATGTACGCCCACCCGCATTGTATAGGATCCAAATTCTAGAACAACTATAATGCGTGATTGACCTACTTTAGCGCGCAATCCTGCTAAAGTAGTTGCAATCGCTGTTGGATGATGAGCGAAATCATCATAAATAGTAATTCCTTTTGCTTCCCCTTTAATTTCTAATCGTCTTTTAACATTTTTAAATAAAGGCAAAGCAGCCAGTGCTTTTTCAATGGGAACACCTGCATGATAAGCAGCTGCAATCGCAGCTAATGCATTATTCACATTATGCTGGCCTAATAAATTCCATTGCGCATCCCCAACAGGAATGCCTTGATAAAGCACTTTAAAAGCACTCCCATCTGGATTTAGTAACTGCGCTTGCCATAATGCATTACTTTCACCAAAAGTATTGGCTTTGCTCCATAAACCTTTTTCTAAGACAGCGGTTAAATTCTCATCTTCTTGATGATGAATAATCAATCCTTGCGGCGGGACTGTTCGCACTAAATAATGAAATTGTTGTTTTATCGCCTGCAGGTCAGGATAAATATCTGCATGATCATATTCTAAATTATTTAAAACTAATGTCCGTGGATGATAATGCATAAACTTCGGGCGCTTATCGAAAAAAGCACTATCGTATTCATCTGCTTCAATCACAAAAAAATGACCATTACCCATTCTGGCTGATACTAATAAATTTTCCGGCACACCGCCTATTAAAAAACCTGGATCAAGTCCTGCATATTCTAAAATAAAAGCAAGCAAACTAGTCGTGGTGGTTTTGCCATGTGTCCCTGCAACTGCCAACACCCAACGATTATGTAAAATATTGTTGGCAAGCCACTGCGGTCCTGATAAATAAGGAATATTTCTTTCCATAATATATTCCATCACCGGATTGCCTCGCGCAATGACATTGCCCACAATCACACAATCAATACTAGGATCCAATAGATTGGGATCATAGCCTTCCATGATAGGTATATTGAGATTATGCAGTTGTGTGCTCATCGGCGGATAAAGCGCATGATCTGAGCCTGAGACTGTGTATCCTGCTGTTTTAGCCAGTTGCGCAATCCCTGCCATAAAAGTACCGCCAATCCCTAAAATATGAATATGCATGTGAATTTATCCCTTGATCGTTAAATAAATTACCCTTATTATAATATTCGAAGTAAAAAGAAGGAAGCACGGATGCAACCTGATTACTCGCATGCTTTATTTGAAGCTATTCAAGACAGCGCTGTTTTATTGGATAAATCTGGGCGTATCTTAGATTGGAATGCTGGCGCTGTCAGTCTTTTTGGTTATCATAAAAAAGAAGTATTAGGCAAATCCATTAATCTTATCTATCAGCAAAATCACCCTTTTCAAAAAATGATTCATGAACAAAAAAAATGGCAGGCTGAAACGCGTTATATTCGCAAAAATGGTATAAAAGGTTTTTGTCGAACCACTTTATCTTTACTCCCCACGCAATTACCGAATAAAGCCGCTGCTTTAATTTTACAGCAAAATATTACTGTGCATAAAATACTTGAAATAGAACTTCAAGAAAAAAATACCAAATTAACCCAAACACTTGAGCGATATCATGAACAATTTTATTTTACCAATGCTTTATTAATTAAAAATATTCATCTAAAAGAACTCACAGAAAAAAATTTGCGAGAAAGTGAATTACGTTTTCGTTTATTAGCTGAAAATGCCACAGATATTATTTCAAGACATTCGCCTGATGGCACTTATTTATATGTTTCACCTGCTTGCAAGACATTATTAGGTTACGACCCTGATGACTTATTAAAATATAATACTTATAAATTTATTCACTATGAAGATGTCGGTAAATTAAAAAAAGCATTTAATCGCCGCAAAGAAAATTCAAATCATCATATTATTACCTACCGCATTCGTCGCAAAGAAGGTGATTATCGTTGGTTTGAAAGTAATATTCGCTATATTTACGATGAAGAAACTCGTCTGATCCGCGAAGTACAATCTGCCTCCCGCGATATTACCGATCGTATATTAGATAAAAAAGCACGTCTACGGGGTCAACAACTAGCACATGTTTCGCGTTTAAGCAGTATGGAAGAAATGGCATCAGGCATGGCACATGAAATCAGTCAACCGCTAGCAGCGATCGTCAATTATACTCAAGGCTGCGTGCGTTACTTGCAGAATAATCAACATGATCCAGCACAACTGATTGAAATCATGAAAAAAGCTGTCGGTCAGGCCGAACGAGCTGGGGAAGTGATTCATCGGTTAAAAAACTTTTTTTGCAAAGGTAAGTTATTTAAAACGCCTTGTAAAATCAATCGGGTTATCCGTGAAACCGTGAGTTTAATTCGTTATGATTTAAATAGCTCTAAAACCAAAATTGACTTTACACTTGAAAAAGAAGTGCAGATTATTTCTGCTGATAAAATTCAATTACAACAGGTTTTATTAAATTTAATTCAAAATGCCATTGAAGCGATGCGCGATACCACGCAATATTTACGGCGTATTCATATTCAAACTAAACGAATTGATGAAAACACGATTGAAATTATGTTTAGCGATTCAGGCCCTGGATTTACTAAAGAAATGGCGCAGAAAGTCTTTACGCCTTTTGTTACCACCAAAGCACACGGCCGTGGCATGGGCTTAGCGATTTGCCGCTCTATTATTGAAGCGCATGGCGGGCAATTTTTTATAAATCCAAACACCCAAGGCCAAAGCTGGATAAAATTCATCATACCGGTTAATTAAAAATCAGATTATCTTAATAGAATTTGATATACTGAAAAATCACATCAAGCTGACTATTTCAAGGAGGATGCAAATGGCAATGGATCCTGTTGTGTACGTTGTTGATGATGATCAAGCAATGGTTGAATCTTTATCGTGGGTAATCGAGTCTGTTGGATTAAGAGCAAAAACGTATACTCGTGCTAATGATTTTTTAGCTGAATACGATGCAATGCAACCGGGTTGTATGTTGTTAGATGTTCGTATGCCAGGCATGAGTGGTCCTGAATTACAGGCGCGACTCAATGTCTTGGGAGCCACTCTACCCATTATCTTTATTAGCGGGCATGGGGATGTTCCTTTAGCTGTTCGAGTCATGAAAGCAGGCGCTGTTGACTTTTTAACAAAACCCTTCAATGACCAAGTGTTATTAGAAAGCATTAATAAAGCATTAAGACTAGATAAATTAAATCGTGAAAAACAAAAAGAGAATGCTCAAGCCGAAGCAAAATTTGCCTTATTATCCCCAAGAGAGGTGCAAGTTTTACAAGGCATTGTGGCAGGGAAACAAAATAAGGTCATTTCAGCTGAACTGAATATTTCCTTAAAAACAGTCGAAGCCCATCGTGCGAGTGTGATGAAAAAAATGGGAGTCAAATCAGTTCCCGAATTGGTAAAGCTCGTATTAACCAATGGTGTGCAAGAAACGGCTGCGCAAGAATCATAAAAAAAATAGCACAATTTGCTAAATTTTAGAGCACTCCTCCGTAAGGGGGATTTTGCTATTATTTAATTCATTTTTTATTAACTTGCTGATTTTAATTAAAAAAAACTAAAAAAACACCCCCTTTCCAAAGGGTGAGGTGTCTTTGGGTTAAAACAATAAAATAACATAAAACCACCAAAAATTTGCGCCAACATTTTAAATTTATTATATACTTATGAACCTTTGAACAAGAGCTCGATTATCATGTTTTTTTTAGGCGTTTTAGCTTTATTCCAAATAGTATTTTTACCTGGTTTTTTATTATTAACCGCGCTGCGTTATCGAGAAGGTTTTTTAAAAACGGTGCTATTATCATTTGGTTTAAGTATAACAATTAATTATTTCTTAATTTTAACCCTTACTTTTTTGCATCTTTATACTCCTGCGACCTTAATCAGTCTCTACTGCATAGAATGTCTTATGCTTTTATGCATGATTTCTTTTAAAAATTTATTAACTCCAACACATTTTAGTTTAAAACCCATCAGCACATTTTTTTCTTTTACTGAACAATCCTCTTTAATAACAATCAGTAAATTAGCCGGTTTTTTTGCCTTTGTTTATTTAATTTGTTTTTATAGTTTTTATGATGATGCACCCAAATCTGTTTTTTCTTCATGGGATGCGATCCTAAGCTGGAACCCCTGGGCACAGCAATGGGCGCAAAATATTTTACCGCCGCATACTTCTGATTATCCGCAGCTTATTCCAATCAATGTTTCTTTAACTTATCTAATAGTCGGAAATCAACTAGAATTATTTGGGAAAATATTTTTTTATACTTTTCCTTTCGCCATTCTGGGTATTTTGTGGGATTTAGCTAATCGCAATAAGCAAGCCGGTTTTTTTTGGGGCATGGTATTTTTTATCGTATTTTTATTGAAAATTTTTGGCAATCAAAGTATTTCTGGCTATGCAGATATTCCTGTGGCTTCAATGTGTTTATTCAGTCTTTATTTATTATTCATAGAAAATACCCCACGCACAGACTGCAAAAAAAGTATTTTTTTAAGCGTCATACTCACTATGGGTGCTATTTCCACTAAACAAGCTGGCCTTTTAGTCATGGCAGCCTACCCAATTTTTTTATATCTTTTTTTATCAAAAAATTTTCCATTTTATTCAACTACACAAAAAATAAAAATTAGTCTATTATCACTATTACTTATTATTGCCTCTCTCATCCCTTGGGAATCCTATAAATTATTTTTATATTATCATCATTTGGATTATTCGAATTCGCTCCCACTACTAGAAGGCGCAGGTGATCAAGTCATGCGGCATAATTACTTTTTAAAAGTAAAGCATAGCCTACATTTACTTTTTCGTTTAATGGATAAAAACTTTCTTGTCATTATAGTACCTATTTTAATTATATTAAGTTGTTATTCTGCAAAAAAAATGCGACCTATCGCGCTTTGGTTAGTACTTCCCATGTTTTTAATGTGGGCGTTATTCTTTGGTTATGATGTTCGCAATATTGCTTACCTGCTGCCATTTTTAAGTATCGTCTTAGGATTTGGTTTCCAGTTTTTATTGCAATTTTTAAGTCATAATCGATTTGTTTATTTTTTAAAAACTCATGGAATCTTGGCGTATACTTTACTAAGCGTTTTGATCACACTGGGAGGATTATTAAAATTAAATCATACTTATAAAAATAAAAAACTCATCAATCAACAATTCATAGCAATGAAACAAATAGGTATCCCCCAAATTAATGATTTTATGTATACCTATATTAATAAAAATCCCTTAGCCGGAATTATTATGACAAATTATGGGCCACTTTGTTATTTAACATCTTTTACCTCCAATTGCTTTTATAGACCCAATCTCTTATCTTTGGATCTTTTTTTAAAAAATCTAAGTGAGCTAAAACCTAGCTATATCGGTTTATTAACAATCAGTTCAAAAACAAAAGCAATTAAAGAATATGTGGCAAATCACCCAGAAAAATTTGAAATGATTGAAAGTCATGTCGCTTATTTTAATCTTTATTACATTCGAGGAAGTTATGAAAAAAGTTAGCGTACTAATACCTGCCTATAATCCAACAGAGGACTTGCTTTGTTTAATCGACAAATTAAATCATATTGAAACATCGGGTATTATAGTTGTCAATGATGGCTCTGATCTAAAATATTCACCCATTTTTAATAAAATAAAAACAGAGTATCCAAAAATTATTTTACTAGAACACGCAGTGAACTTAGGTAAAGGCGCTGCTTTAAAAACTGGATTAAATTATATTTTTAATCACTTTGCACAAGATATAGGAACCGTGACGGCTGATGCAGATGGACAGCATCTAGTAGAAGATATCATACGCGTGGGTGAAAAATTATTACAACAACCACAAGATTTAATTATAGGGACACGAGAATTTTCTAATCATAAAAAAATACCCCTACGCAGTCAACTTGGCAATCTGTTGACAATTAAATTATTTAAATTAATTGTCGGTCAATCTGTTGCAGATACGCAATCAGGTTTACGCGGCATTCCACATACTTTTATTCCGGCTTTGCTCACTATTCATAATAATGGCTATGAATTTGAATTAAATATGTTAATTGCCTGCAAATATCTAAATCGCAAAATCACGGAAGTTCCTATTATGACGGTTTATATTGATCATAATAAAAGTTCACATTTTAATCCGATTATAGATTCTTTAAAAATTTACTTTGTGTTATTTCGTTTTATGTTACTGTCTTTGTTAACAACCACCTTAGATTTTACGGTATTTTCGCTATTAAGTTTTCAGGGTGTCAGTATTTTAGATTGTCAGTTAGCTGCACGGGTTTTATCAGTTTTATTTAATTATCCACTCGCTAAAAAAATAGTTTTCCATTTTGAAGGCGGAAATTCTTATCCTTTTTTTAAATATATTATATTAGTACTTATTAATTTTATTATTTCATTTAGTATTATTAACTATTGCGTCAGCCACTTTAATATGGCGCCGGTGATTGCAAAAGTCATGGTCGAATCCACCTTATTTTTAGCCAATTTTGCCATTCAGCGAGACTTTATTTTTACTAAAAAAATAGCCTATGGTGCATAAAATGATTCAAATTAATACAGATAGTAAACTCATTTAGGTAAAAACCCTCAATATCTTTCGGGTCTTCAAGCAACGTTCTATTGGTAATTGCTAATTTCCCTTAGTTAAAATTAATGAGATGATGACAATCCCCATCGTAAGGATATTAGGGAAAAAGGACTTTCACTCAGTAGTAAACCGGATGTTAGTAAGGGAGATAATCATGCGTGAAGCTAAAAAAGTATTACTCGTCACAAATGCTGCAACCGATGCGGAAATCACTCAAATCATGAATGCGGTTCATCACGCAAAAAATCAAGGTCTTCCTATTGAGCTTAATTTAGTCCATGTGATTCCAACACTTCCGACTTGCTATTTTAATATTCCTTCTATGGCACTTTTAGCAGAACGTTTTTATGAAGAAGCACGATCAGCGCTGATTCATATCGGAAAATTATTACATGTTAACACACAGAATCAATGGGTTATTCATGGAAAAGCACGCTTGGAAGTTTTACGTCTTGCCAATAAACTAGGTATACATTTCATCTTAGCAAGCAGTCAGAGTATTCAAGATTTACATAAATCTTTTTCATTTAAAAAAGAAGCGAATAATACTTCTATTCAAAGTATTAGTCATGCAGATATAGCCTTAAATGAATAAAACGCTTTATTATTATTCTTGATTTTTTCCCAGAACTTATTATGATCTTTAGATCTTACATTCTGGGAATTTTTTCTTCATGCAAAAATACAATGCTCTCTATGCTCAATCAGGTGGTGTCACTGCTGTTATTAACGCAAGTGCTTGCGGAGTTATTCAAACCGCCAGAATGCATTCTCACGAAATAGGCACTGTTTATGCCGCAAAAAATGGCATCATTGGCGCACTCACTGAAGACTTAATCGATACCTCTTATGAGACAGATGCTGATATTGCAGCCCTTCGCCACACACCTGCTGGAGCCTTTGGTTCTTGCCGACATAAACTAGGATCACTTGAAAAAAACCGCGCGCAGTACGAGCGTTTAATTGACGTATTTGCAGCACATCATATTCGTTACTTTTTTTATAATGGCGGTGGCGATTCTCAAGATACGGCATTTAAAATTTCACAAATCGGTCATCTATTAAATTATCCTATTCAAAGTATTGGTATTCCAAAAACAATTGATAATGATTTACCTTTTACTAATAATTCTCCAGGTTTTGGCTCGGTTGCAAAATATGTTGCCGTGTCAATTCGTGAAGCAAGCTTAGATGTTGCCTCAATGGCAAAGACTTCTACTAAAATATTTATTCTAGAAGTCATGGGTCGTCACACTGGCTGGATTGCAGCGGCAGGCGGTCTTGCTAAAAATAAAGAAAGTGATGGGCCGCACATTATTTTATTTCCTGAAATAAAATTGGATCATGAAAAATTTCTACAAAAAGTAAAATATGCAGTCAATACCTTTGGTTTTTGCTCAATTGTCGTCTCTGAAGGGTTAAAAAATGCAGATAATACTTTCGTTGCTGAATCTGGATTAACCGATGCGTTTGGCCATAAACAATTAGGTGGGGTAGCCCCCGTTATTGCACAATTAATTAAAGATCGATTAGGGCTAAAATATCATTGGGCGGTTGCTGATTATTTACAACGCTCGGCAAGACATATTGCCTCTCTGACTGATGTAGAGCAATCCTATGCTTTAGGCAAAGCGGCTGTTGAATTAGCATTAGCTGGCAAAAATGCAATTATGCCTATTATTGTGCGTGAATCTGATCATCCTTATCGATGGCGCATAGGTGAGGCTCCTTTAGAAAAAGTAGCCAATGTCGAAGTGGCTTTACCTCGTGATTATATAACAGAAGATGGTTTTGGTATCACTGATCAGTGTCGGGCTTATTTATTGCCATTAATTACTGGGGAAGATTATCCTCCTTATGTCAATGGGTTACCGAATTATGTCACCTTAAAAAATAAGCCGGTCACCAAAAAAATTGAAAAAACATTTGAAGTGTAATAGTTTTGCATATGATATGATTAAAAATAAAATTTAAATTTAAATTTAGGCAACCGGATGAAAGAATTACCCAATGTTAAACATATCATTGCCATTGCCTCGGGAAAAGGCGGCGTCGGTAAATCGACGACTGCAGTGAATTTAGCGCTTGCCTTATCCAAAGAAGGCGCACGCACGGGTATTTTAGATGCAGATATCTATGGACCTAGTCAGCCATTAATGTTGGGCATCACTAAAAAACCAGAAAAGACAGCTAATAAAACCTTAATGCCTATTATGGCGCATAATTTGCAATCGATGTCGATTGGTTATTTAATTGATGAAACAACGCCTATGGTTTGGCGGGGTCCCATGGCGAGCATGGCATTGCAGCAATTATTACATGATACGCATTGGGACAATCTTGATTATTTAATTATTGATTTACCGCCAGGAACAGGCGATGTGCAATTAACGCTTGCACAAAAAATTCCGGTTAATGGCGCAGTGATTGTGACCACCCCGCAAGATTTAGCATTAGTTGATGCAAAGCGTGCCTACGAGATGTTTCGCAAAGTACATGTCCCCGTGTTAGGCGTTATTGAAAATATGAGCACACATATTTGTTCGTCTTGCGGCCATCAAGAATCTATTTTTGGTACGGGCGGCGGTCAGCATTTTTCAGAAAAATATGGTATTGATTTATTAGGCGCGCTTCCTTTACATAAACAAATTCGCGAGCAAACGGATGGCGGTAGACCGACAGTGGTTGCCGATCCCAACAGCCCTATTTCTGCTTTATATATTGAGATTGCCAAAAAATTAATAACTAAATTATCTTCACAAGCTAAAAATCCCAGTAAATTCCCACATATTATTATTAAAGATGAATAAAGGTTTAAAAAAATGAGTATTAAAGCCGACAAGTGGATTCGCAGAATGGCTGAAACGCAGCAAATGATCACGCCCTTTGAGCCGCAGCAAGTGAGACAAACTTCGCAAGGAAAAACCATTTCTCATGGCACATCAAGCTACGGATATGACATACGCTGTGCGCGTGAATTTAAAATTTTCACTAATATTAACTCAGCTATAGTTGACCCTAAAAATTTTTGCGAAAGTAGTTTTGTCGATTTGACGGCTGATGTTTGCATTATTCCGCCTAATTCTTTTGCGCTAGCACGGAGTATTGAATATTTTCGTATTCCGCGTAATGTATTAGTGATTTGCGTTGGCAAATCAACTTATGCTCGTTGCGGTATTATTGTCAATGTCACACCGCTTGAACCTGAGTGGGAAGGTCATATTACTTTAGAATTTTCAAATACGACGCCACTGCCTGCAAAAATTTATGCAAATGAAGGTGTGGCACAGCTATTATTTTTAGAATCGGATGAAGAATGTGCGGCTTCTTATAAAGATAAAAATGGCAAATATCAAGGGCAAATGGGCGTGACGTTGCCAATGACTTAAATAAAAAATCTTATTAAACAATACTCACATTAATTCAATGGATTTTTTATTAATAGGCGATACAGGAGAATGACTCTCTTTTTCATCTCGAACTGGTTGCGCCCAAAGCCAAAAATGATCACTAGCTCTTTTTCTTATTGCTTGCTTTGCCTGCTCCTCTAGAACTTTTTTTATTCGCTCATCAATTTTTAAAATAAGATCTTCCGGAACAGTCTCAACAGATTGACACAATTTATTTTTGAAATCTAATAATTCTTTTTTGTATGTGAGTTCATCTATGACCTTTTCAGAAATAGCTGAAATAAGTGTTTGCGGAACATACTTAATATTTTCCCACATTACATTTGCTAAATCTAATAACTCTCTTTTGTCTGTGATTGTGCTTATAAATTTTTGAACAAGTTTAATATTGTCACTTTGCCAAGAGGAATTTTTAATAGATTTTGCTATCATTGGGTCTACTTTTTCACAAATTTTTGAAGTTTCAGCGCATATTTGAATAACTACAGTCAGTGGTAATTGTCTTAACAAAACATTAACAAGACGTGCAAACTGTTCCATATTCATATCCTGATATCTGAACAGACAATAAAACATGTTAGTTTGAGTGCCTTTTTCAGAGGTAAGAACACATAGTAATAAATTTTTAATATCTTCCTGTGACAACGCAACTTCTCTACTAAAAAAACAAACATGTAAAGCCGACATTATACCGATAGGATCTGGCATCCCTCTTTCAAGCCAAGAATACATCCTATTCAAAATAGGCTGATATTTTGATTTTTTCTTAACTAACTCATTCAGCAAAAGTACTTTATAGTTGTAATCATCTTTAAAATCAGCCAATTCACCCTTTGTTAGGTTAGAATATATACCTTCTAGATTCGATCCTAGCTCTAATAAATTAATTTTTTCAAAAGGATTACTACTTAATGACATCGCTGCTTCTCCACACAAGATTAAAAGTTGGTCAATCATACATGAGTTACAAAAAATAAACAACTATTACTTATTTGAAATAAATTAAATCAAATAGCAATGTAATTAAGAGCATATTTTACTCAATCTATCGCGAACTGCATCCCATTCGCTTTCATCAGGGACAGCTTCAATGACGATTTGCCGCATATTTTTTTGATCTAAAAAACGCAAAGTTGCATAGAGTTGATGGGCATAAGCTCTAGCATCCAAAGGCATTTGAATCACACAAATATCAGGGCTTAACATAATTTTTTCACGGGTTAATAAGGCTTGTGGTAAATTATCTGCTGTTAAATACGCAAGCCACTTTTCCCGAGAAAAAATTAACTTTGCAGGTGTCAATGGCGCATAATGTGAGGCAAACGCGCCTGATACTCGCTCAGCTGTGCTACCTCTCTCTTTCATTAAAACTTTTGTACCAAGCACTTTTTCTATTTCGGCATAGCTTATTGCCCCAGGACGCAAAATTCGCGGATGCTCTTTAGTCGTATCAACAATCGTCGACTCCACCCCCACCTGACACCGGCCTCCTGCTAAAATGATATCTACTTTCTCGCCTAATTCTTCATAGACAGCATCAGCTGTCGTCGGACTAATACGCCCAAAACGATTGGCAGAAGGCCCCACTATCCCATTACCCAATTGTTTGATTAATTTTAGAGCAACTGAATGATTAGGGCAACGTATACCCACCGTGTCCTGGCCACCTGTAATTAAATCAGAAACAAAAGGCGCTTTTTTAACAATTAAAGTTAAAGGCCCTGGCCAAAAAACCTTTGCAAGTGCAAGCGCCATCGGCGATAGCTCGACTGCCCATTGAAATAACGCAGCAAAATCCGCAACATGCACAATTAAAGGATGATCAATCGGCCGGCCTTTTGCGGCAAATACTTTACGAATGGCTGTCTCTTGCGTCGCATCCGCCCCTAACCCATAGACCGTTTCAGTAGGAAAAGCAACGAGCCCCCCTTGCTTTAAAACGGCAGCACTTTCTTCAATAGAATATTTTAATTTCATCATGGCAAAATTTCGACTACATATTTAACTGATTTTCTTGTAAAATGTCTTCCATGAATGATATATCCTTAATTGAACAATCAACCATCCTCCCTGCTATTGCAAAAGTGCAAGGACAGCCATTCACTGCGTTACCTAAAGATCTCTATATCCCACCCGATGCAATGGAAGTATTTTTAGAAACCTTTGAAGGGCCGCTTGATTTGTTATTATATCTCATTAAGAAAGAAAATTTAGATATTTTAAATATTCCTATTGCCGAAGTCACCCGCCAATATATGGAATATGTCGAATTGATGAGACTGGTTTCATTAGAATTAGCAGCGGAATATTTAGTGATGGCAGCCCTTTTAGCCGAAATTAAGTCTCGCATGTTATTGCCACAAGTTGCACCCATCGAAAATGAAGAAAAAGATCCCCGAGCCGAATTAGTCCGGCGCTTGCAAGAATATGAACGCTTTAAAAAAGCCGCTGAATCCATTGATTCACTGCCTCGCAATGGACGTGATACTTTTGCCGCAAGTGCTGTTATGAATCATCCTGTTCTTGAAAAACCGAAACCCCACGTTTCGCTACAGGAACTAATGCTCGCCTTTGCTGCCGTATTAAAAAGAGCAGAATTAAATGCCCATCATCACATCGAGCTTGAAAAATTATCCGTACGTGAATGCATGGCACGCATTTTATCTGCTTTAGAACAACAGGATTTTATCACTTTTTCCAGTGTTTTTATTCCATCAGAAGGTCGCATGGGTGTTGTTTCCACTTTTTTAGCCATGCTAGAATTATTAAAAGATAATTTGATAGAATTCGTGCAAACCACCCCTTTTGGGCCTATTCACCTTAAGGCCATTCAACAAGGTTAATATTATGGATATGACTCAAAATATTTTGGAAGCAGCTCTCATGGTTGCTGGACGCCCTCTAACAATTGTTGATTTGCAAATGTTATTTGATGAACTCAATCGTCCGGATTCAGCGACTATTAAAACAATACTTAAAACCCTCATTGAAAAATATACTGATAGCGGGATTGAATTAAAAGAACTGGCAAGCGGCTTTCAATTTCAAGCTAAAACAGAGTTAAGTCCTTGGTTAATGAAGCTATGGGAAGAACGCCCTCCTCGTTATTCACGGGCTTTTCTAGAAACATTAAGCATGATCGCTTATCGACAACCTATCACCCGCGCTGAAATTGAAGAAATTCGCGGAGTCAGTGCAAGTTCGCATATTATGCGCACCTTAATGGAGCGTGAATGGATTCGAATAATAGGTTATCGCGATCTCCCAGGGAAACCAGCTATTTATGGCACCACTAAAGCTTTCTTAGATCATTTTAATTTAAAAAATCTAGAAAGCTTGCCAACTTTAAGTGAAATCACCCAACTTATTGCAGACAAAGAAACACCGTTACCCGTACAATTTGAACTAACCGATCTTAAAGAAACATTAACTCCAATAATAACTGAAGAGATAAACACTGAAACGTGATGAGTGAAAAAATACAAAAAATATTGGCGAATGCAGGACTTGCCTCTCGCCGGCAAATAGAAAATTGGTTACGTGAAGGAAGAATTGCCATTAACGGTCAAACCGCTAAATTAGGCGATCGCATAACTGAAAATGTCAATGTCGCAGTCGATGGCCGCGTGGTTAAATTATTTAAGCGCCAATCGCAAAAAACGCGGGTTTTACTGTATCATAAACCAGAAGGTGAAATTTGCTCTCGAGCCGATCCTGAAAAAAGGCCTTCGGTTTTTGATCATTTACCCTTATTACGCAATGGTCGATGGATATCGATTGGTCGTTTAGATTTTAATACCTCAGGGATTTTATTGATGACGAACAATGGCGAATTAGCGCATCAATTAATGCATCCTGCGAAACAAATTGAGCGTGAATATGCCGTACGCATTAAAGGTCAAGTGTCTCCTGATATGTTAAAACAACTTAAAACCGGTATTGCGCTTGATACAAAAGAAAAAGAAAAAGAAAAAGAAAAAGAATTACCTGCACATTTTGCAAGTATTATTGATGCAGGTGGTGAGGGGTCTAATCATTGGTATCATGTGATTGTCCACGAAGGCAGAAATCGCGTTGTACGCAAGTTATGGGAATCGCAAGGTGTGCAAGTCAGTCGTTTGATTCGCATTCGATTTGGAACACTCACATTGCCACGTGGATTGCGTCGAGGAAAATGGATGGAACTTGAGTCTGATGCAGTGAGTGATTTAATTCAGTCACTGAAAGAGGCTCAAGAGTAGTATCCCACAAGGGAAGAGGTGATATTGGAATATTTTATAAAATAAAAAGGATTTTTATGTTATCTCCAGACTATCAAGCTATGTCTTCAGATATAGAGCCTTCTTTTGAGTTACGTCCCATCATCGCTATGCATAATATTAACATTTTCTTCGGAAAATTTTGTACCGACGCAGTCGATTATTGCCCTGAAAAAATAAAAAAAACAGTTTCTGCACTAGCAACAGGTTTGACCGATATTTTTAGCGCTATTTCTAAAGGATTATCGGCTTTTGTTACCCATCGTCATGGAAAAACTCAGTGGGAAAAACCACTGCTTAATGCTTTAATGATTCCGGTTAATGTCGGCTTAACAATCGCTCATCTTTTGCCTATCAGTGCACGCGGATGGGGCATCCCTTGCTTGCCTGCGCTGATGGTATTTACTAGTCCAGGTTTTTTATTTTACGATGCAATCATCCAACCTAACAAATGGTACCGCATTCGAAATGGTATCGCAGGCGTTTTATCTGTGATTGCAAGTGCCTATGCTTTTTTATTCGTGATGGCTTTAACAGTGCGCTTACAAAAAGGTGAATTTGAAACTACTTTAAATCCGCTTGAATGCTTCAATCTTATTTTACAAACTCCTTTATCTCGTTTACAAAAATTATTAGCAGCCACGATGGGCTACACGGCTGCCTTTAATGTCACTTTATTTATTCGTGATTTTATACTGCATCAATTTCAATATAGTTTAAATAATTTTATGGCAGAGATTAAAACACGCTACCAAGAAAAAGCGCTTGATCATATTGATCGACTTTATAAACAATATGAAGATGATACTCAAAATGATTTATATCTCGTAAAAATAAGTGAAATTGAAGCATTAGAACAGGATCTACAAGAAAAAATAGCGTCCGGAAAAAATTGGGATTACTATGGTTTTTCTCTGCAACTTGTGGAAGAAAGCATGAAATTCTCGGCTGTTGCCTTTGAGTGGCCTACTAGAATAACGGCATCCTTTCCACTAGTCCAAAGTGCTTTATTAGCAAATAACTTATTAAGCGAAAGACAAGGAACAAATTATCTGACTACGACAGGAGAACCCAAAAAAGCAGAAGAGAAACCCCTATCGATTATTAAAGATAATTTAAACCCACACCCCCGCAGTGTATTGGTTGAAAAAATAGCTCAACGCTTTGGATTATCAGACAAAGAGGATGATTTTATTTTACACGCCTCAAGCGTAAAAAATACAGATTCATCTGAATATACAGATGCATCACTTTCTTTAATCAAAAATACTTATCTTTCAAGCCCGCTTCGCTTAATTTTTTTTACTTTAAAAGGATTTATCACTAACGATCCTGACCCTGCACCGATTGCTATGTTACACTACGATCGAAAAGAGATTTATTTGAAAGCCATCAAAGCAAACTTTATGGGGAAATTGCTGCCTTTACCATTAATGCCTACTAATCCCAATGATTGTCCTCGCAATTTTTTTGATGAAGAAAAATATTATAAAGCACATGATGATCAGACCATCAAGGAGATGTTGCAAGGCATCTTCAACATTGATTCAAATTCAAAAACCATTTCATTTGAGCGAAAAGCAAATCTATGGAATCAATTTTTTTATTATTTATTAACAAACCCATCCCCCGCTATAACACCTGACGATCTAAAACAAAATTTTTCTCAATTATCTGCCAGAGAAAGAGAAACACCCATCAGTACTCGACGAGATTTTCCAAATAAATCTGCTCCTACATCTCCGACTACTAATCGGTCTCTTGTCAGTTCTAATAAAAAAAGGGTAGACGTGAGTGACCAACACTCAGACATTGGGCATGACTATAAGTTTCATTTTCATTCAAACTCTGCAAGCAGCACACCTACCGGAAGAATACGTAAAAATAAAAGCGTGCCAAATATGCCAGGGACTCAGACAGACCAATTAAGTGCGCAGGCGTTTCAAAGTATCCCCGCCTATTACACTCGCCTATCGGAAGTGCACCAAACATTGTTTCATGCAGCCCAAGCCACGCCTACACCTTCTGGAAAAAATTATTCTTTATCATCATCATCTTCTTCTTCATCATCTTCTTCTTCTTCAACTTCTTCTTCAACTTCTTCAACTAGCCATATGACTCGATCAAGAAGCAAGACTCGCTAAGCAGGGTGGGCAAAGGAGCGTTTTTCGCGACGTGCCCACCAATCAGCGCTATTTGGTGGGCACGTCGTAAAAAACACTCCTTTGCCCACCCTACATGTGTACTGAGAAAAGTCTTATGTTTTAGCTTGATTTTTTAATTCATATAATAATGCTAATGCATCTTTAGGTGTGAGCTCATCGATATCTAATAATTTTAATTGATCAAGCACGGGATGATTTTTATAGGTAAAAAAATCTGCTTGAGACGGATTTTCTTTAGGCTTTATTGTTTGACTTTTATCAAGTATCTGTAATTTTTGCTTAGCTTGCAAAATCACCTGTCGCGGCACCCCTGCTAATTGCGCAACTTCAATACCATAACTTTGACTAGCAGCACCTTCTTTTACAGTGTGTAAAAAAATAATCTTTTCATGATGCAATGCTGCTGCAAAATGCTTATTTTTAATAACAGGAATTTCATCAGCAAGTATAGTTAATTCAAAATAATGCGTGGCAAATAAAGTAAGAGATTTAATATGCATCGCTAAATATTCAGCAATAGCAAAAGCAAGAGACAATCCATCAAACGTACTCGTCCCTCGACCGATTTCATCCATTAAAACTAAACTCTTATCAGTTGCATTATGTAAAATCGCCGCGGTTTCTGTCATTTCTACCATAAAAGTAGAACGACCACTGGCTAAATCATCAGCAGCGCCTATACGCGTAAAAATACGATCCACTAAACCAATGCGAGCACTTGCCGCTGGTACAAAACAACCGGTGTAACTTAATAAAGTTATCAAAGCAATTTGCCGCATATAAGTCGACTTACCACCCATATTTGGACCAGTAATTAATAACATACGTTCTGTTGCAGCTAATTTTACATCATTTGGTACAAAGGGTTTAGTTAACACAGCCTCTACCACTAAATGACGACCGGCTTTAATTTCAATACCCGATTCGCTCGTTAATTCAGGACATACCCAATTTAAACTATCTGCACGTTCTGCAAAATTAATTAAAACATCTAATTCAGCCAGTGCTACGGCCGAACGTTGTAATACAGCTACATCTTGCATTAATTTTTCGAGTAATTTTTCATATAATTCTTTTTCGCGCGCAAGTGATTTTTCTCGGCTGCTTAAGGCTTTATCTTCAAAAATTTTTAATTCAGGCGTAATAAATCGTTCGGTATTTTTTAAAGTTTGACGACGAATATAATCAACAGGCGCCTGCTCTGCTTGCAGACGGCTTATTTCAATATAAAATCCATGAATGCGATTGTATCCTACTTTTAAAGTAGAAAGCCCCGTGCGTTTTTTCTCGCGCTCTTCTAATTCTATTAAGAACTGCCCGGCATTTTCACTTAAACCTAATAATTCATCTAATTCTGCATCATATCCTTCGGCAATCACTCCGCCATCACGAATCGTCACTGGCGGATTTTCAATAATTGCTCGCTGTAATTCTTGATGTATGTCAGGAAATTCACTAATTTCTTTTGCTAAAAAAATCATGCGTGTGGCTGTCAATAATTTTAATTCTTGTTGTATCGCTGGTAATATATTTAAAGTTGTTCTCAATTCTACTAAATCACGTGGACGCGCAGTTTTTAGTGCAATCCGCGTCACAATCCGCTCAAGATCCCCGACCGTTTGTAAAAGATCATGCAACTTTAAATAACGTCGATCTACTAAACTTTCTTTGATGGCAGCCTGTCTTTTTCGTATTTCATCTAATTGTCTTAAAGGACGATTGACCCAACGTTTTAATAAACGAGAACCCATCGCTGTGGCTGTGTGATCTAATACCGCAATCAGCGTATGTTCTTCGCCGCCTGATAAATTTTGCGTTAATTCTAAATTACGGCGAGTCGCTGCATCTAAAATAATAGCTTCTGCAAAACGCTCCACATGTAGCGCACGAATATGCGGCAAATCACTGCATTGTGTTTGTTTCGCATAATGCAACAGTGCACCAGCTGCTCTTAACGCATTTTTCATATCAACACAATCAAAACCAGCTAAATCATGTGTTTGCATTTGCTGAATTAATAATCGCTCAGCAGTTTCTAAACTAAATTCCCACGGCGGGCGGCTTTTTAAATTTAAATTTAAAGAAGAATGCGTGATAGTTAAACTTAAATCTTCACACACTAAAAGCTCCGCTGGTTTCAAACGCTCTAATTCACTTTGCAGCGCGTCTTGTCCTTTTACTTCTAATAAATTAAACCGACCATTGGCAATATCTAATGTTGCAATGCCAATTTTTTCTTCATCTGCATAAAAAGCAGCGAGCACAGTATCTTGCCGATCATTTAAAAAAGCCGCATCACTCACCGTGCCAGGTGTTAACACACGAACGACTTTCCGCTCAACTGGGCCAATACTTGTTTTAGGATCACCCACTTGTTCACAGATAGCAATCGATAATCCCTGACGCAATAATTTTCCAATATAAGATTCCGCAGAATGATAAGGCACACCTGCCATTGGAATAGGATTATCTTGCAATTGGCCACGCGCTGTTAAAGTAATATCTAATAAACGCGCGGCTTTAATTGCATCTGCAAAAAATAATTCATAAAAATCACCCATACGATAAAATAATAAAGTCTCAGGATAATTCGCTTTGATGCGCAAATATTGCTGTATCATCGGCGTGGACTGTTTAATATTTTCACAGACTGCAGTCATATTGATTTCTCTATTATTAAGATTAGGATTAAGATATTAAGATTGAGAATCTTATACCCTGAGTCTTTCATTAGGTAAAGAGCATGATAGATAAAATTAAGCAGCAAGTGATTCAATTAGGTGAACAGTTAAAAGATCTTAATTTAAAATTAGTCACGGCAGAATCTTGTACCGGTGGCGGTTTGGCCTATTGGATAACAAGTGTCCCAGGAAGTTCTGCCTGGTTTGACAGAGGATTTGTGACATATAGCAATGCGGCTAAAGAACAATTATTAGGCGTGAACGCGATGACACTCAATACTTTTGGTAGTGTCAGTGAACAAACTGTACGCGAAATGGCAGAAGGCGCATTGCAACAAAGTACAGCAGATATTAGTATCGCAATCACTGGTATCGCAGGGCCTGAAGGCGGATCAGTCAGTAAACCCGTGGGCACGGTTTGGATAGGAAGTACAAACAAAATTCAAACCATTTCGCTTTTGCGTATTTTTTCAGGAGATAGACAATCTATTCGCATGCAATCTATCAGCGATGCTTTAGATATTATTTTAGAGACTATCATTGCTAGTTGATTTATTTTATAAGCGCCTTATAATAATCAAAAGGTACAACGCTTTCAAAAATAAAAAACACTTAACCCCCCTGGCTTCATTTTTCAAACAAAAAACATTTAAGGATCTCCAATGGAAGAAAATAGACAAAAAGCACTCGCTGCTGCATTGAGTCAAATTGAACGACAGTTCGGTAAGGGTTCTGTTATGCGGTTAGGTGATGACAGTGCAGAACATGATATCGAAGTTATTTCAACCGGGTCTCTATCGCTAGATATTGCCCTTGGTATTGGCGGTTTACCTCGCGGTCGAATTGTTGAAATTTATGGACCTGAATCCTCTGGCAAAACAACACTCACTCTTCAAGTTATCGCCTCTTGTCAAAAAATGGGCGGGACAGCTGCTTTTGTAGATGCAGAACATGCACTTGATCCTGCTTATGCCAAACGTTTAGGTGTTGATGTCGATCAATTATTAGTTTCTCAACCAGACACCGGGGAACAAGCGCTTGAAATCACCGATATGCTAGTGCGTTCTAGTGCCGTTGATGTGGTTATTATAGACTCTGTCGCAGCACTCACCCCCAAGGCTGAAATTGAAGGGGAGATGGGTGACCAACATATGGGTTTACAAGCACGTTTGATGTCACAAGCCTTACGTAAATTAACCGCTAATATCAAACGCTCCAATACACTTGTTATTTTTATTAATCAAATTCGCATGAAAATTGGTGTGATGTTTGGTAATCCAGAAACAACCACTGGGGGAAATGCTTTAAAATTTTATGCATCCGTTCGTTTGGATATTCGTCGAATTGGCAGCGTTAAAAATGGTGATGAAATCATTGGCAGTGAAACACGAGTAAAAGTCCTCAAAAATAAAGTGGCGCCTCCCTTCAAACAAGCAGAATTTGATATTATTTATAACGAAGGTATCTCGCTGCAAGGTGAAATAATTGAACTAGGTGTTAACCATGGATTCGTTGATAAAGCGGGCTCCTGGTTTAGCTACCAAGGACAACGTATTGGACAAGGGAAAGATAATGCGCGTCAATTCTTGAAAGAACATCCAGAACTTGCCCGAACGATTGAAGCTAAAATTCGCGAAAAGTTATTGATCAAACCTAAACAAGGCTCGACTGAAACGACTCTCCCTGAACTTTTGACAGAGTGATGATTGACCATGGCCAATAAAAAAAATTCATCGATTTTTACTACTCAGCAAATTCGTAGTGCTTTTTTAAATTATTTTTATGAGCATCAGCATGAATGTGTGCCAGGAAGCTCACTCATTCCGCATAATGATCCGACTTTACTCTTTGTAAATGCAGGAATGGTGCAATTTAAAGATGTCTTTTTAGGTCGAGAGGAAAGATCCTATCATCGAGCCACCTCAGCTCAACCTTGTATTCGTGCTGGCGGCAAACACAATGATTTAGAACGCGTTGGATACACTGCACGGCATCACACTTTCTTTGAAATGTTAGGTAATTTTAGTTTTGGCGATTACTTTAAACGTGAAGCCATTCAATTTGCCTGGCAATTTTTGACAGAAATATTAAAGCTACCGCCGCAAAAATTATGGATCACGGTTTTTAAAGAAGATGCTACAGCTGCTGATATTTGGCTCAATGAAATACAGATTGATCCGACTCGATTGAGTCGATTAGGTGAAGATAGTAACTTTTGGTCAATGGGACCCACCGGTCCCTGCGGCCCTTGCACAGAAATTTTTTATGATCATGGCGCACACATTCCAGGCGGCCCGCCTGGAAGCCCAGATGAAGAAGGCGATCGGTATGTTGAAATCTGGAATTTAGTCTTTATGCAATACGACCGGGCGGCAGATGGGGCATTAACACCTTTACCTAAACCCTCTGTTGACACGGGTATGGGACTTGAACGCATTGCGGCAGTGATGCAAGGCGTGCAAAATAATTATGATACTGATCTTTTTCAGCATTTAATAAAAAAAATAGCCGAACTTGCGCAACTAAAAGATTTAACGCACACTTCTTTAAGGGTTATTGCCGATCATATTCGAGCGAGCGCTTTTCTAATTGCTGACAGGATTATGCCCGCCAATGAAGGTCGCGGTTATGTCTTACGCCGAATTATGCGACGCGCCATTCGTCATGGTTATCAATTAGGTTTGAAAGAACCTTTTTTTTATAAGTTAGTACCACCTCTTATCGAACAAATGGGGGAAGCCTATCCTGAATTAGTCACAGCAGCTGCCCATATTGAAAAAACTATTTTACAAGAAGAGCAACAATTCAGTATTACTTTAACGCAAGGATTGAAATTATTTTCAGATATTATTAAAAATCTAAATGGCAATATCATTCCAGGTGAAATAGTTTTTAAACTTTATGATACGTATGGCTTTCCAGTTGATTTAACAGCTGATATGGCACGTGAACATAATCTAATCGTTGACTTAGAGGGCTTTGAAACAGCTATGACTGAGCAACGGGCGCGTTCAAGACTTGCCAGTCAATTTACAGCTTCTTATCAAGTGGGTGCAAATCTTGAATCTGCGACTGAGTTTGTAGGACATAAAGACTTATTAACAGATACCTCTACTGATACAGGAAAAATTCAGGCGATTTATTTAGATGAACGAGCCGTCGATCAATTATCTGCTGGTGAACAAGCTTCGATTATTTTAGATCGCACGCCTTTTTATGCAGAATCGGGCGGACAAGTGGGTGATCAAGGTATTTTACAAACCGCTGATGCGCTCTTTCGTGTAGAAGATACGCAAAAACAAGGTCACTCCTATGTGCATTTTGGTCAATTAGAAAAAGGCCAATTAAAACTAGGGGAAACAGTTTTTGCAATTGTTGATGCCAAAAGACGTGCGGCCACTGTATTAAATCACACAGCCACTCACTTATTGCATTTTGTTTTGCGTCAAGTATTAGGAACACATGTTATTCAAAAAGGATCTTTAGTCGAACCTGCTCGTTTGCGTTTTGATTTTTCTCATCCGAGTGTTTTATCAGCAGATGACATTCAACGTATTGAACAACGGGTCAATGAAGAAATTCGTGCAAATCATGAAAGTATTGTGCGCATTTCCTCTCCAGAAGATGCAATTGCCAGTGGCGCCATGGCGTTATTTGAAGAAAAATATGGTAAAGAAGTCCGTGTCGTTAGGTTTGGAGAATCTATAGAATTATGCGGTGGGACACATGCACATCACACAGGCAATGTAGGCTTATTTAAAATCACCGGCGAATCAGGGGTTGCAGCAGGTATCAGACGTATAGAAGCCGTCACTGGAGACATCGCTTTGCAATGGCTTGAAAACCGCGAAAACCAACATCGTCTAGAAACACACAAAACTGAAGAAGCCATACGGTCATTAGAAAAAGAGTTAAGTCAGCTCAAAGAAAAATTAGCAGTCTTCAGCGCAGAGGCGCTCACTTCAAAAGTAAAAGAAATAAACGGCATAAAAGTCTTAACAGCAAAACTCGAAGGAGTTGACCCTAAATCTTTAAGAATCATGGTTGATCAACTAAAAAACAAATTAGGTAGTGGTTTAATTACGCTTGCTGTGGTCAAAGAAGGAAAAGTCAGTATAGTTGTCGGCGTGACGAAAGACCACACAAATAAAATCAAAGCAGGCGAACTTGTCAATATGCTTGCAACACAATTAGGCGGCAAAGGCGGTGGCCGACCCGATATGGCAGAAGCGGGCGGCAATCAACCTGAAAATTTAGATCAAGCATTGGCTTTGATTGACAACTGGGTAAGGAATCTCCCACCCTCCTTCTAATTAACAAATATCGACTTTTCCAAAAATATCGGGCATGATCAAAATATAATTTATTTTTAGTCTCATGAAGGAATGATCACTTCAATGGCATTAATTGTACAAAAATACGGCGGCAGTTCTCTTGGCACTTTAGAACGCATTAAACATGTCGCTGACAGAGTGCATCAAGCAAGGCAAGAAGGTCATGATATTGTCGTTGTCGTATCAGCCATGCAAGGGGATACGGATCGCTTGATTCAACTGGCAACTGCGCTCACCGCCCATCCAAACCCACGTGAATACGATGCATTAGTTTCAACTGGTGAACAAGTCTCAATGTCTTTATTGGCAATGGCATTGCATAATATAGCTTGCCCTGCTCGTTCTTATTCTGGCACTCAAATTGGTATTATGACTGATCATGCGCATACTAAGGCTCGCATTTTAGATATTAAAACGCATCTCATACAAGAAGAGCTTTCTCAAGGCTATGTCGTCGTCATTGCCGGCTTTCAAGGCATTAACCCTAGAGGAGATGTCACCACTTTAGGGCGCGGTGGTTCTGATACCACTGCTGTTGCGCTTGCTGCGGCTCTTCGCGCCAATGAATGTCAAATTTATACGGATGTTGAAGGAGTTTATACAACCGACCCACGATTAATTCCGGAAGCATCGCTACTTTCTCATATTAGTTTCGAAGAAATGTTAGAAATGTCGAGTTTAGGTGCTAAAGTATTACAAATGCGTTCGGTCGAACTTGCCAGTCAACATAACATGCCGATTCGAGTATTATCGACTTTTACCAATCATCCTGGCACCTTAGTGACTTTTGAGGAAAAAATTATGCAACGACGTCTTGTTTCAGGTATTGCTTTTAGTCGTGAGGAAGCGATGATTGCGATCAATGGCGTACCTTACAAAGCGGGTATTGAAGCGCAAATTTTAATGAAAGTGAGTGATGCTGACATTGAAATTGACATGATTGCTCAAAATGCAGCCAATAAAGAGACAGCAGATTTCACTTTTACCGTACAACGTAAAGATTTTGCCAAGACTTTAATTATTATTGAAGAATTAAGTCGAACCTTGAATGCGACCTCGATTCAAAGTAATGCAAACGTTGCCAAACTATCACTAGTTGGCATTGGTATGCGTTCACAAACTGGGGTTGCAAGTAAAATGTTTCAAGCATTAGGTCAAATAGGTGTTACTATTCAAATGATTACGACATCGGAGATTAAAATTTCTGTGGTTATTGATGAGAGTTTTTTAGAATCCAGTGTTCGCGTTCTGCATGATGCTTTTGAGCTTGATAAGATAAAATTAGAAAAGCAACCCCTCTTTATGGAAACTTAAATAAAAATTTCTTCAAAAAAATGCAAAACCTATTTGCACAAATGAATGTTATTGTTTAACATTGCTGACTTTATAAAAGACTATTAACTTAATATAAAGTTTAAGTCGAATAGATTGCATTGTAACTAATGGAAATAAAAAAGATAGTACAACAAGGTAGTATAAGGAGAAGCAAAATGCTCATTTTAACGCGACGTGTGGGTGAAACATTAATTATTGGCGATGATGTCATCGTGACAGTGCTTGGTATTAAAGGTAACCAAGTCCGAATCGGTATTAATGCACCAAAAGAAGTATCTGTACACCGAGAAGAAATTTACCAACGCATTCAACAAGAAAAGAATGCGACAGGCACAACGGGGACCGGTACCATTAAAGAAGAAAAAGATAAAGACAAAGAAACGGATACAGAGTAGTTTTGTAAGTATGACAAGGAATACAAGGAGAGATGGCCGAGAGGCTGAAGGCGCTCCCCTGCTAAGGGAGTATGGGGCCTAAAGCTCCATCGAGGGTTCGAATCCCTCTCTCTCCGCCAGTTAAAAAGGAGAAATAAGTTTTTACGCTTTATTTTAGTTAAAAAAATACAATTTCTATGAAGTTTAGTCGAGTTGCGCCCGTAGCTCAGTTGGATAGAGTACCTGGCTACGAACTAGGGGGTCGGGAGTTCGAATCTCTCCGGGCGCGCCACATGTTAGAAAATCTTTAAATAAAATATCTGCGCCCGTAGCTCAGTTGGATAGAGTATCTGGCTTCGAACCAGGTGGTCGGGAGTTCGAATCTCTCCGGGCGCGCCAACTAAGTAAAATAAATCAATAACTTATAGCAAGCCAATCCAAGTTTTAATAAGCCACTGAAGATGAGTGTAGGGAAAACGTCACATTCACTCTAGCAGCCGCTTCTTTTAAATGATCACTACTCAAATGCGCATAACGTAGAACCATTTCAAAACTTGTCCATCCACCCAATTGCTGAAGCTCTTGTAAAGAGGTTCCATTCTGCACGTGCCAACTCGCCCATGTATGGCGCAAATCATGCCAACGAAAGTTTTCGATATGCGCTCTCTTCAGTGCTTTTTTCCAAGCTTTAGTATTACACTCAGCTATAGGGTTATTCCCGTAGACAAAAACAAATTGCGAATGCTTTCCTTTCTGCTCTTGCAATACTTCTATTGCAACATCATTTAAGGGAACAGGAATTGCCTTTTTAGTTTTTGCCTGATCAGGATGGATTAAAGCATGCCTCTTTACTAAATCAACATCGCACCATTGTAAATCTGTAACATTCGATTTTCTAAGCCCTGTAGCTAATGAAAATCTAGCAAGAGCTGAAATGTGCGGAGGAAGCTCCTGGATAAGACGAGCTGCCTCATCAATAGTCAACCACCTTATCCTTTTGGTATCTTCTTTACGCATACGTATTAGAGGCGCTTTTTCAATCCAACCCCACTCCCTTTCTGCCTTCCGTAAAATCGCCCTCACTATTTCTAGCATGCGATTAACACTAGCATTTTTGACTCCTTCCCTTGATTTTTTTTCTGCTATTTGATCAACAACATCACGGGTTATTTGACGCAAGGTATAACATTTTAAATGCGGATCGAGCCATTTTAAATGTAACTTATCATCCACTAAACTACGCTTATGTTGTGATTCAGCAAGCCAACGAAGGACTGCCTGCATCCATACAATTTCAGGCTTGACGTCAAGATATTGGTTTTCCCACATCTCCGCCTTTATCTTGTCATGAAATTTTTGTGCATCTAATTTGCTGCTAGTCCCAGTACTTCGTTGTATTCTTTTTCCACTGTGGTTAATATCAACCCACCAAATATTTTTTCTTTTGTACAGTGCCATATTTTTCTCCTATCATTTGCTATGACACCTTGTGACTTTTTAGCGACATTAGCATAAAGCGATCGCAAATAATCAGCAAGATCATCTTCTCGAAAACACCAACATTTTCCCGGCTTAGCTCCAGGAACTTCGCCACTAATTACTTTTCTTCGTAACCCTTCGGGAGTCATTTTTAAAAATGCGGCAGCTTCTTTAAGATCGAGTGTTTTCATCAAAGCTTACCTGCTGATTTTTAAGTAATCGCTTTAATAATTCATCACGAAAAATTTTTATATGCTTAGGTGCTTCGATACCTATTCGAATTCCATTTACATCATTGAGGACAATGACTTTAATGTCATTGCCAATTGAAATAGATTGGCCGACACGCCGATTAAGAATTAACATACATACTTCCTTATTTTCCAATTATTTTAATGTTATTTAGTGTTTTATTCTTATTAAACAATAAGAAAATGAATGATACTATCTGTATACTATTAGTCAATACTTTTTGTATTATTCTATTTATAATTATATGTATTAATTATTAATTTTAATATTTTAATTTATTAGGCATATCTTGGGATAAACCGAGAGATTGAGATAAACTTCTATTTCGTTTGAAAACACTTTGTGAAGCAAGGCCATACTTCTGATCTTGTTGATTAGGATGCGCAAAGCCAGGAACAACAACTTGATTCTGTAGATCAACAATTTTCTGTTTTAATTGTTTTGTTTCAAATTCGGCTTTCTTTTTCCCATGAATAAGAGCCTGCAATTGACTATCATATTGCTTTAGATTCCGTAAAAACTGCGTTTGCTTACATATTAATTCTTTTGGTCGTCCTGTTATAATATTCATTAAGCTAGAAATATCTCTTTTTTGAATATAATGAAATACAGCAACTGAAAAAATAGCAAACATACTACCTATAATCCACCCCACTGGACCTGCAACAAGCATAGCGCCGCCAAAAAGTATGAGCAAGCTATTACTCATTAAAAATCCTGAGCCTGCAGACAAAACTACATTAATCCCTGTCATAACCCGCTTCACGCCCTTTTGGACTGAAGTTTGTTTATAACATTGCACTAATTTTGTCTGTTTTTTTTTGACATCTTGGTTAAATAAATTAATTGTACTTTGAAAATAAATATAATCATTAGCACAATAACGATCTGAATGTTGATTAGACAACACAGACAGCTTAATTTTTTTTAATATTCCCAGCTGTTGTTGATATAACTGAATAATAGATTGCATTTTAAGGGTTGATATCCCGAGCATCCTTTTAAATCTTCCAACATCATAGACCATACTTAACACGCCTCCTATTACAGCACTAACTATTCCGCAAACCAGTGAAACAGGATGCAACATGCCTGGAATAAGAGTTAACAAAGTATCGCATAATGAAAAGCCGCCTGTTGCTACAATCAAAGGATTAATAAGTGAGGCTATGTAGACAAAAATCTTTTTTGTGGTAGATTCTTTTTTAATATTAGAATGTTTTTTACTTTTAACATTTGACTGAAGCAAAGCGAGTGTCGCTTGCATAATAGCTAATTTATGGTTTTCAACCTTAAGTTTTGAATTATGATCTAATCTTGTATCATAATCCTTTTCTATTTTAAGAATACATTGAAAATATTTATTTAATGTCTGGACATTACATTTATTAAATATATTATCTTGCTTCATCATATAAAAATTTATCGCCCCAAATAATTCACAGTTATTTGTTCTCGGCTATGACCAAGCTCTTCGGTTAAAGTCATACGCGCTTCATAATCAATTTGTTTTTGTAGAGATGTAAGCTGAGAGGCCTTAGACCCACCATTAATAGGTGCTTCCCAACCAGTTAATTCTTTATATCGCCTTTGAGCATAGGCATGGCGAAGACCATGAAGATTTTTAAGACCTGCACGGAGTACTTGTTTGTCATAAATAGAACGTTGCTGAATATAAGATTTTTTTATAGGGATCAGTGATAAACCTTTAGAAAGTAATATTTTTTTTGCTTGCTCTAACCAGAAACGTTGTTCATCGGTTAAAATGGGGATATACCTGCCTCTTCCTCCTTTACACCAGGAGTCATCTAAAACTAGATATTTACCTTTATCTGCAAGCCAAGGTTTTATTTTTAAGGCTTCCTCGCGACGCAAGCCAAATACTCTTTGCAATTGCAATGAAACTTGCACATGGATATTACTGATTTTCGAAAAATCAGGATCATAGAGAGCACGATTATTCGTTGGCACATAGCGACGTCTGCCCAAATTAAGTTTTTTATTACTTGGCACAATATTTTTTTTATTAATTTGCACGCATAAATACCGTAATACTGAAGTTCTATTTTTAATAGTAGAAGTTTTTAACTCTTTTTTTTGCCAAAATTTAATTATTGCAAGGATATGCTTTTCTTTAAGCCCTCGTATATCTCGTAAACCATATCCTTGGGTTATCAAATCATCAGCAAATTTATACAAAATATTTTTTCTATCATGCTGAGTAGCATAAGAACCATCACGGTTATGTTTTAAAGTTTGATAAATTGAACGCTGTAAATCATGACGGATACCCATTGTTACTTTTTATAAAATTTTAACCCTTAAACGGCTTGTCAAATGATAAGTGTTAAGCGTCTCAATCTTTAGCGCCGTGCGACAAAAGATCGCAATTGATATTGCAAAGAGACGAGATATTAGGGTTTGTTAAATTTTAATAAAAATAATTTCCTCCATATAAACAGGTTAATAATAGATATCATTTTGCTCAAAATAACTCAGGTTTAAGATTGAGAATTTCTTGCATAAAGTGAAATAAAAAAAACAGGTTAAATTAAATTGAACGATTAAAAATTCAATGTTGCGAATATAAGCATGAACCATTTTGCTAGCGATCTGAGTTTCATCATGCCATGCAGACCTTGCCTGTGGTTTGCGTCGTTAAGGCTCGACTGTATTTATAATGCTACAAAATTTATTGAAGAAATACAATGGTTTTTTAGATAAAAATTTTATTTAATTTTATAGTCATCACGACAAAAAAGTGAGGTTTATTTAGAAAATTTATTGTTTTTAATA
This sequence comes from Gammaproteobacteria bacterium, assembly GCA_013287765.1. GTDB lineage: Bacteria > Pseudomonadota > Gammaproteobacteria > DSM-16500 > DSM-16500 > JABDDD01. The sequence continues at coordinate 68,998 of JABDDD010000001.1, forward strand.
AGAAAATTTTGCTACCATGACCCGCGTCACTACAGACATCTGCGATGTCTTCTAGTGACGCGGAGCAGCTTTGCAATATAACTGATAATATTCTTCCAATAATGCTGATATCATATTAAAATATTATTATTTTAATATGGAAATAAAAATTTGAATAATTTTAATTTTTTAAGCTTTTTCCTAGGATTAGCGCCCTCGATCTTCATTATCTACCTTACTGATGTTTCTTCAAAAAAAAGAGAGTTAAAAAAACAAATTATAGATATATATAAATTAAGCTCAGAGTTATTAAATGAAATTAATTTATTTTTAAAAACGCAAAAATTTATTTGTGAACACTATGAAGAATATCGCGAAAGAGAATATGCAGGACGTGGGTTTGAACCTTTAGAAAACGCTGATTCTTTAATCAATTTAAGAAATAAAAATTTTGCCGATTTTTTCGCAGCTGAATGGCTAGATAAATTTTATTATTTTTTTGCTTTATGTACTATTTCATTCCCAAAACTAACTAATGATTTAGATGAATTGCATAAATTGATTGAAGATATTTATGTAGTAAAAGAAATATCTTCAATAGAGGATGAGCCTCAAGAATTTTACAATTATATAAATGAAAAAATTATTCAAAAATTCAATTCGTTACATGAAAAAATACGAAAAGATATTACTTCCAAATGCATATGGAACCCTGTATAATTCTCAACAGTCAAATGCCCTCTATAGGGTTGTAGTTCCCTCTCTCATCAGCCCCCGAACGTTATAATCATTAAACACATAGAAGAAACTAGTAGTCGGTTGTACACCCCGGAACGTTATAATTAAAAGCACGCACACCGTAGTGATGAGTGAGTTGTAGTTCCCTCTCTCACCCCGGAACGTTATAATGCTACATATAAAATTGTGAGTAGTGGTACGGTTGTAGTTCCCTCTCTCACCCCGGAACGTTATAATGTTATGGTTGGAGAAGTGACTGAGGCTCCTGTTGTAGTTCCCTCTCTCACCCCGGAACGTTATAATTTATATAAGTGAACTTTGTGTCCGCATCTAGTTGTAGTTCCCTCTCTCACCCCGGAACGTTATAATAAACCTAAGAAAAAATACTACTTAATGCTGGTTGTAGTTCCCTCTCTCACCCCGGAACGTTATAATCAACTAGCGACAAGTTAATGATTTTAATATATTTTATCTTAATTTGGCGCTGTTTTTTCATCTTAAAACAAGAGCAATTGACTAGCATTTACCTTTTTCTCATTAAATTTACGGGTACCCACTAGCAACCTCATACTAGCAAACTGTTTTTCGGTGATTTGCAAATAACGCACCGAACCTTCTCTCGTCTTTCTAGTCCTTACCTGCCGAATCATAGGGTTCGACTTTTCCTCAACGCTCACAACCATTACTCTTAACAACAGCTGCTTGAGGTGGTTTGAAACCTGCTCCTGAAAGCCGATTTCGAAGGGTCTGCCTTCATCTTCTATAAAGCTTAAAGTTTAGCTTCCTGCTGCTAATACTTGTCCCTCGTAATCCGCAGCGCACTATAATGTTCATTATCGATCACTTAATAAGCGTGAATTTATTTATTATTCTTTTTGTTAAAGTGCCTATTGTATAATATGTAATCTATTTAATAAATGTAAACGAAAACACTTTTTTTATTTAATATTATTAATAGATTTTTTTAATTCTTTAGCAAATGCTTTATTTGGATTATCTCTAATATATTTTTCAGCAATTTGGTATCGTATTTGATCGTTTGATGCTTCTTTTAATTGTTGAGCAGTATTTAACGTAATGTTGCTAGTAAACAACCAACGTACATTTAATTTAAAAAAACTATATCTTGAGTGGCCAATATCAATATTTAGTAAATTGTTTTTGAAATTTTTGTATTGATCCATGGCATTATTTAAAGTTGCTTTTGTTAACACCGACATTGGCACATTTGATTTCTCTTCTATATCATCGCAAGATAATTTTTCGCTGGGAGCCACTAAATTATTATATTTATCAACACAAAATTTTATTGCTTCTTTTAATGATGGTCTTTTTTTAGGATTGACATCAATCATCTGAGAATAAAGACTTTCTAATCTATCTTCTGCAAGTATGTCCCCATCAAACCCTGAACCAAAATGTTTCCAATAAAGAAGCCAATCTTGAGAAAATTTCAGAAGTTGTCCTAAGGAATAAACATCTTGGCTTGGATCCGCAGGAATTTTAGCTGCTAATTCTGGTGGTAAATGCCATGATTCCTTTGCCCACTTTCCTGATGTCAAATCCGTTTTTGAGTTTAAGTTATTTTTTAATTTTCTAGCGAGTCCGAAATCGCAAAAAAATATTTTTCCGTTTTTATCCATGCATAAATTTGCGTCTTTTATATCCCCATGTACAATTCCGTGTTTGACATGTAATTTCTGCGCTTCTTTTAATATAGAAATATAAAATTTTAAAAATTCTTTAAAATTTGCAAACTTAGGTTTGTTATCTCTTACGAAGATTGTTTTATTTAAACTTGGCGGTAGTTTCTTCATTAATAGATAAATATTTGCTTGATCATTTTTATCAACTTTTCCTATTCCAAGGTACAATTTATTTAATTCCGCTTCATGCTCAATATCTGCTATTTCCTCAGGAGAAAGAATTCTTCCACTCTCGGAGATCTTTTTTACAGCAGTTTCTACGTCTTTTATGGTTTTGAAAAGACTAACAATCCCGCATGCTCCGCTTCCATAATCATCATCATTTTTCAAACTAATGGTTGATTCATCAATATAAAATGATGAATCCCTATCGATTCTTAAATTTTCTTTTTTCTTTTTGTAATCTTGACTGTCTTTACTTACATATTGGAAAGATGATTGCATAGGAAATTTCCCCCTTATTAGTTTCAGGAAATTATAACAATATAATATTAAGAGAATATTATGTAATATATAAAAGTTTTTAATTATTTGATTTTATTTGATATTTTTGTTTAAAAAATTATTTTCGATAATGAGCATTATGATAGCAATGGATAGCTGTATAAATAATAACATTGTAAAAAATCAAATAGATGATTGAGCTTGATGGCGAACAAAAACTTTAATTTTCACGTGCTTACGCTTTTTTTCTTCTTTATAGAGATCATATTGCTGTTGTAAATTAAGCCAACTCTCAGGTGTAGTTGAAAAAGCTTTACCAAGTCGAATAGCCATGCCAGGGCTAACGCCAAACTTCCCGTTCACAAGCTCAGAAAGAGATTTACGAGACACCCCTATTCCTTTAGCTACATCAGAAATAGTTAATTCAAGTGGTTCAAGATATAACTCTTTTAATATTTCACCAGGATGTGGTGGATTATACATATGCATATTTTATCCTTTGTTAAACATTTATTTTAATGATAGTCAATATAATCAACATCGTAAGCATTCTCATTTTTAAAACGAAATATCACTCGCCAGTTTCCATTAACTTTGACAGACCAGTAGTCTTTTTTATCTCCTTTTAAGGGGTGTAAATTTGAGCCTGGAAAGTCCATGTCTTGTATATCAACGCTAGTATTAAGTTTAGCAATTATCAGCCTTAACTTTGTCATATGTTTAGGGTTAATTTTGGCAGATTTTCCTTTTAAGAAAAACTGCTCTAAACCCTTATGCTTAAAATTTATAATCATAGCTAAATGTAACGTATTACGTGACGAGTGTCAATTATTATTTATTTTTTTGCTTACTTGAGATAAATTAAAAATGTGGTGCAGCATAAAAAATATACCATATAAATTAAGATTGAGTAACGGTTCCCTCTCTCACCCCGGAACGTTATAATAAAACAATTATAGCGTAAAGATCAGGATGGGTTGTAGCTCCCTCTCTCACCCCGGAACGTTATAATGGAGTAGAAGAAGCTAATTGTAATAAGTCTGTTGTAGTTCCCTCTCTCACCCCGGAACGTTATAATCTAACAACTGGCAATAAAACATTCCCCGCAGTTGTAGTTCCCTCTCTCACCCCGGAACGTTATAATCTTGGCGCCATCTATTCTACCTATGACTCAGTTGTAGTTCCCTCTCTCACCCCGGAACGTTATAATGCATAGGACTGGATTAAAAGACGGTGCATTGTTGTAGTTCCCTCTCTCACCCCGGAACGTTATAATAAAGAAACACAATGGTATGATGCTGTAACTGTTGTAGTTCCCTCTCTCACCCCGGAACGTTATAATAATTCTAATTGCTCTAGTGACTCAACACCTTGTTGTAGTTCCCTCTCTCACCCCGGAACGTTATAATCAACTAGCGACAAGTTAATGATTTTAATATATTTTATCTTAATTTGGCGCTGTTTTTTCATCTTAAAACAAGAGCAATTGACTAGCATTTACCTTTTTCTCATTAAATTTACGGGTACCCACTAGCAACCTCATACTAGCAAACTGTTTTTCGGTGATTTGCAAATAACGCACCGAACCTTCTCTCG
>JABDDD010000001.1:73560-103165 GCA_013287765.1 Gammaproteobacteria bacterium
CTTTTTCTCATTAAATTTACGGGTACCCACTAGCAACCTCATACTAGCAAACTGTTTTTCGGTGATTTGCAAATAACGCACCGAACCTTCTCTCGGTGCATTGCTCATCAAACGCTTAAGATGTTTTTCAGCACTATCCATGCCATTGACAATACGACTATAAACTGACCATTGAAGCATATCATAGCCATCGTTAATTAAAAAACGTCGAAAAAAAATATACGCTTTTTTATTGTTCTTAGTCTTAGTAGGTAAATCAAAAAATACCAGTAATCGCATAAATCGTCTGGTCTCTTTACTCATGGACAGTTTGTTTGTAGGTAACCACTTGCGTGACACAAGGCATCACTAACCTAACATTTTTAACTTTTGAGGATAACACCCATTGCGATAAACTAATCACAGTAGCTTCGATACCCGCTAGTAAAGTACACGCACCATTGCCTTCATGCTGAGTTAAACGAATATCTTGATGTAATAAGTTAACTAAAGCCGCTTTATTTTGCGTTGTTAATTGCGCCTCATTCTCTCTAACTTTTGTGTATTGATCAACGACATGTAAATCTACGAATGGTCGGTAAGGTTCAATTAAATCATCAGCTAAATTAAAAGCGTTCAGCTCATTATGATGAAAAATACCAAATGCAGGCAGAAAACCATAAGTACATAGCGCTCTTGCAATAGCTGCACGAATAACTGCATAACCATAATTCAATGCAGCATTCACTATTGAAATAGTATTTGATCGAGAAAAATCACGCCCCCACAGAGTACGGAAATAAAGTTGACTGGCTACAGCTTCAGAATTTTTTGCATCTCCAGACCGCACAGCGGTAGCTAATATTTTTAATCGTTGTGCTACGGTATTGTGTCCAAATGACGTAAGGACTGCCGCTTGGTTAACAATTTTTTGAGTAATAATTGTTTTCCATAATTGCTTCTTTTTTACAAGAGACTGTTTTATCTGTGCTCGCATGATTTTTAAAGCACGACTATGCGGTAAATACGGCAAAAATATACCATTGGGATGATAATCTTCACCCACAGTAATAACTAGAATTTGTTTATCAGCACATGCTGATAATAACTTGGCACTTAAAGTAACACCTGTATTTTCAATTAATATAACCGAAATATCTTCCAAGGGGATTTTTGCTATTACAGATTGAGTTTCAATAGCTTGGGCTATTTGCAAAGAACCTTGTTTGAGATTAAGATATGCGGGATTGCTAATAAAAATACTACGCCAACTCATAAAATTTTATCTCTTCACAAGTGGAGTAAGTTTTTTTGATATGAGTGGTTTTCTTTGCTCATTTTTTACTTGATAAAGATTACCTAGTAGATCAACATGATATTTTTCAACTGCCTTAGCGGTTTTAATCCCAATGCTACGAATTTCACCGTTTTTACCAATCCGAATATCTCTATCATGAACTCGCAGTGTAATTGCTGCTGTCGCAATATCTAAACTCACAAAATATCCTTCACGTATAGATTTTTTATCATTTACTTTAACCCAATCATTTTTATATAAACTAAATAGGAATTGATAAGAATCATCCATAATTTCCCATTGTTCTTTAAGTTTTTTATTAGTAGCTGCGCGATTAGGAAGTGCTATAGAAGAACTATCTGACACATATAATGGCACAGCATAAAATTTTCCATTCTTTTTAAAAATATCCACTCGCATCATATCTGAATTATCTGCAATACCCCCACGCACTAATAAACCATTTTTCTGTTTACTTAATAGTTTGATGGCACGCACACACGGCGCTATAGAAGGATCACTGCCTGGTTTATAAAATGGCTTATCTGAAAAAGCTTTTTTACCATCACCACCATATTGCTCTAAACGCTCTTTGAGTGCCAATATTAAGCTTTGATTACGAGGGTCTTTATATCCAACAATATTTTCCAAATCTTTTAACTTTAAATTAATTAGGGGTACTTTTACCGCTGATAATTCTTGTTTCAACAAAGTACTTTGCTTTCCAATAGATCGCACTGTCTCCTTATGAGCAGAGCCTAATTTACGTCGCGTGGGCATACGTGAAACGCGAATTGGTTGAAGGGTTGTCAATATTTCTGACGAATACGCAGGGTGCTCTTTTAGCTTTTCTTGTGGGTTTGTTGATAATCGGGCCAATAACTCATCCCGAAATCCAATCCAGGGTTGTGGAAATTCCTGCTTGATTTGTAATTCTTTAAACAGCTTCTCATCCAAAATTTCACCTGTTTCAGGATCAATATACTGGCCTAAGCTCGATGGACTTAATTTACTTAACTGGCCACGTCGTGAGTAATCCGATAAACGCTTTACCATTCCATGACTGGCTGCAGCAACAACCGCAGCATCCAATGCATGGTGTAAATCTCCATTCTCACGTTGTTTGGATAGTCCCCAACGTGCTCGCAAATAAGCTGTTAATTGCCCACTTAGAACAACACAACGAGAACCTTGCGCATTCGATGATAATTGCAGAAAAGATTCAATATGATTTTTAAAAATCCGACAGATATATCGTGTATCTGACAAGTTACGAGCCCTAAATTCATCGGATGTTTTTTCATCGAGATCTCGCATTAACAATCGTTTTTGTTTGGCTAAAGTAAAACGGCTTGCTTTCACCCAATCATAAAATTTTTGCCAACGCTCATGATCTACGCCATCTAAATATTCATATGGGGTTCTATTAGCCTTATTACGATTTTCTCTTGTTAATACTAACACTTTATTGTTGGTACTGTTATCAAAACTACGCGAATATGGGATGATATGATCTATTTCAACATAGCCATCTTCACATAGTCTATTAAGATCAATTTCATTTAAACTATAAGCACATTTACTACCCTGTTCTTTATAGAATCTGAATCTTAGTAAATTCTCCCCTCTTAATTGGTCTTTACCAAAAAATTCTACAAAATCCTCTTCCAATTTTTTCTTTTTTGCTTGAAACTCTTTTTGCTCACCTTCAATTCTTTTACGTTCCTTAAAAGATTTTGATAAATCACGCGCTAATTCAATATGTACAGATGCTGGCGAACCATATTTTTTTATAATCGCATTTACAAGTTTCCTCGCCTGATTTAGCGCACGATATACAACAGGATTACGTATTTCTTCAGGATCAAACAATGGTAAATATTTTTGTTTAACGTTTTTTAATAGCTGACTGTGATGACCATATTGAGGCGTTGCAGCTACCGCTTCATCATATCTTAACCCTTTTTCCATGTGCGGTAATAAATTTTTAATTGCAACTGCCGATAAACGGATAAATTGCTCAAAGGAAACATCTAATACTGCCTCTGCAACACTCTCTTCTATGCCTTGCTTAAGAAGCCATTCCTTAATTTCTGTATCTTCTTTATAACATGTAATTGCATAAGCAAGGTGATGTAATCGCTCAGTATTATTAACGTCATTTAACCATATATCCGTCAAGTTGGATTGCTCATAGCATTTACGCAAAGCATGAAATCCCTTCGCTTCAAAAAAAACTTTAGTTTCATCATCTATCGAGCGAATACCATTAAAATGTTCGTTAGGTAACAAATCTAATTTTTTTCTTAAAGTTTTATATGTGATTTTGGAAGTAGTTGAAAATGGTAATTCGCGTAATAATCCATGCTCGATACTGGTTAATTTTCGTTGCAAACCGTCGTGATTAATACTTAAATTATTTAACTTGCTTAACCATACAAAACGCTCTGCATAAATACTAGTTTTTGGGCAACGTTTTTCATTAGGTTCTAATGTGCAATTACCCACCATACTTAATAAGGCATTGCCCGATAAAGCTGCTTTGCGCTTCATCAATAGATTAATCACTTCTTGCTCAAAAACAGCATGAGCATGAAAGTTATGAAAATAACGTTGTCGTTCAAATAATAGAATTAATTCATCTAGCAATTCTTTACGTTTAAATGTATGACTATAATCTCCGTGTTTATTACGTTTTCTTTTGGAGAAGCGATCATCTTTAAAAGCAAGTTCTCCAACAGTTCTATAATTTTTTTCTTTCATTAAATCATAATTTTTATTAATCCCTTCGAGCATTTTCCCGACTTTAGCATCTGCTTTTAATTCACTTTTACGATTAGACTGAAAACCACGATGTTTTACGATATGGTACAGCACAACTGCCCATTCAAGAGGTGATAATAACCGATCAAGTCCTTCGCTGCGCATTTGCCAAGCTTGAATATTTGCTAGAGCTCCTTCAGCTTGCAAATTTACAAATGGTTTATCAATTAATCCCACAGTTTTCATCAAACTTGATAAGTCTTTCATTCGACAAGCACGGCGATGCAAACGACGCCTCAAAAGTCTAGCTTCTCGACGTATTTTATTAAGCGACTCCCCATTCTCAGCATCTTCCGCTTTATTAAATGTTCTAACATGTAAAGCAATAATCCTATCTTTTCCTAATAGTGCCGCTCCAACAGATGCAATACCAATATCCAAACCCAAGGTGTAATCACTTAATATTTGATCACAATGACTCATACTTTTTTATGCTCTTATAAAAAAGCCCTTATTTTGTCCTATATATTTAATATTGTCTATATATTATTTTATGGTATACTGCGACCGTTGTAGCGTTCCGGGGTGAGAGCCGTTACTACAATAAGTGTTTCTTTTTTAAAAGAAATATCGAACCCGAATAACCCGTTGCAAAACGGGTTATTCTCTTAAACAAAAATTAAGAAAAATTTAACTTATTGGAATAAATCCGCATTCTAAGAAATAAAACGCAGCATACTAACTCATACAAACTAACAACAATTCATATACGTAGCTTTAAAAATACTCAGGTCTCTTTCTATGAGTAGATTACCTGGCCCCCGAATGGATTCCAGTTCAGCTAATCTGAAATAACCCATTTCTTTCTCAAATCCATGTACCATGCCAAAAAAAATATAGTCATCCTCTTTACTATCTTCAAAAGATTTTTCAGCTTCTCCCTCAAAGACAAACCACGTCCAAAAAGACCATGGGGTAAAAAATTTACAGATGACAACTTTATCCTTCAATGACACTGCATCAGTACTATAAATTTTGGGTAAAGCAAGCTTAATTTCTTGTGTTAATAATTTCATTGATTTCTCCTGAAAATAAAAATGGAGAAACCCACCGTGGGATTTCCCCACGGGGTAAAAAATATAAGACTATCGGATTAAAGCATGAAGCTGAATAACAAGATATCCAATGTAAGCTAAAGCAGAACTAATTATACCTAACATTACCCATCCCGCTTTGAAACTATAGTCAATAAATCTATTTTTAATTTGACGCCTAGTTTCATTTGTAATGCCTAATTTGTTTTCAACAGCTATAAATCGATGCTCAAGCGCAAAGACTCGCTTATCCAAAGCAGAAAATTGGCTATTCATATCATTTCTCAGATCATGAATTTGAGAATGCATATCATTCTTTAAGCTTGTAATCTGATCAACAATTCGATCAATCGCTTTACTAACTGCCATATCCACCTTCATATCAACAAGTTCGGTTTGTAGCTGGAATAAATCTTTTGTTTGACCATGCATTATAGTATACCTCCTTTCTTACTGTGAATATATCTCCGACAAACAATTGATTTAATTTTAGACATATCATTTTCTCCTTCTTATAAATCTTTCTGTAAAAAATAATTAAAGAATATTTTCTTCTGCACGACGTAAAACTCGATCAATTTCCCGCTTGGCTTTTTCATAAGCGCTGTTTTCATCCACTGACTCAAGCACAGCTTCAACATCTCGTGGCTTTACACATAAGAATTTTATTTCCCTTGCATAAATTGCACTTAATCGGTGTACTTGTCCGCTTTTTGATGTCCAATCACGAGTACGCAATTCACCAGAAACATAAATTTTTGCGCCTTTTTTTAAAATAGATGCTGACACTCTACCTATGATGTTATTTAGATACACGGTATGCCATTGCGTATCCTCTTTTACCTCACCCATTTTAGTTTTAAACTTCCTGTTAGTAGCAAGAGTCAACCTTACAAAACTGCCAAATTCTGACATTTGTAAAATTTCTGGGTCTTTTCCTAAGTTTCCAATTAACATAACTTGATTTAATGATGACATCGTTATTTTCTCCTTTAAATAATTTAAAACGAAGAAAATACGTGCCCGTTGGGGAAAGTATTCTCCCCGTGGGTGAGTAAAAAAATAGTGCGGCAAACTATTAGCGTATACAATTTAAAATTGCGATCAGAGTTTCAACACGCATGCTGATTTTATTCTGCTATTTTGAGTCGTGCAGAATAGCGACTAATTCTGTTATTAATCTATTGCTTTTTCTTGTGCTGCTTGAAGTCCTTCTTGAGAAGCTTCGGCCATTTTAGGGTTGCCTTGATTTTTTTCGTATAACGTTTGATCTTGTTCAGCTTTTTTTGCTGCCTCTAAACCTTTTTGATAGGTTTGCGCCATCCGCTGGTCAGTATTCTGAGAAACTTCTTCTGCATTAGAAATTTGTTGGCACAAAATACTTGTTAAAAAAATACATATAATATATTTACGCATGCTATATTCCTTATAATTTATTTATCGCAAGCATTATAAAAACATTCCCTCAAAAAATCATCTGTTTTTTTATCTTTAAGAACTAAAAATAATATCATTAACTGAATTATTAAATTTTATCGTATTTTTTTTATTCGTTGGAATAGTTTTTAACATCAACATTAACATATTTATAAAAGCTATATTAATAGATCGCTTCTTAATTGTCATAAGTTTCTCGGCTATTTAAAAAAATAATTATTTTGAAAAAATTTATTTTCACTTTGTTATAATAAATGGCATTTAACTGGGCATTATGCGAATTATAGTCGCCAATTCCAACTAAGACATTATTCTGATTTGCAATTTTCTTACTTAAAATCCAAGCACCTACTTTAAGGTTAATACACGGATCAAATTGAATATCATGCTCAGAAATCCCATGTTTTTTAAGCTCTGATAGCCATAAAGAATTAATGGCCATTGGCCCTATATCATAAGTTCCATTTTTATTAATAGTGATACCACCAACTTTACCTTGCTCTGTTTCTAAAACAGCAATGATTAGTTTAGCTGGAACATGATATCTAATTGCTGCTTCATTCACGCAATGTAATGGAATGTGAGTTATCAACATAGTTACTTTGATAGAAAATTAAAATCGATTTTTTGTTGCATAATAGAATCAGGAATTTCGCCTAATAAAATAATGGCTTCTTGGGCTTTTTGTGTATTTTCCTTAATATCGATGCGAGTCACACCAGTATGACGCCATTGACGAGGAATTGAGAAAACATCCTGCAAATATTTGACGACTTGATTAATTGAGTTGATATCATCTTGCTTTTTCCCTAAGCGCTTCAATGTTAAAATTTGACGAAGCACATAATCTGCATCTGCTAATAACGTCGCGCCCATGTATCCCAAATAGTTTGAGAACTGTAAAGGATAACTCATCGGCATTGCATTTAAGGCCGGGGTTGTTTCAATTCCTCGTATCGTACTTAGCTGTTCTGAGAACTGCTTTTCTAATTCCTGTAATTGTTCCCTCACATCAATTAAAGCTTGATAAGTCTTTAATAGAATCCAATCAGCATAAGGATCATCTTGATGAGCTGCTTTCCATAAATTCGAAGTTGATTTTGCAAATTGTAATAAACCCATTTTTCCATGCTGCCAAGAATAATTAAACATTGATTGTGCCAATCTTGTGTGTAATAAAATTTTTGAATCCATCTGTAGATGAGTTATGTTACTTGTCTTTTTCATTAGCATGAGTTACCTCACTTTGTGGTTGTTTTAAATCTCTCATTCTGGCAATAAGCACCGCAATATCTTTTGGAATATTCATTTCTTGCGAAAGAGGTAGTGGCATACGTAATTTGTAAAGTTTACCTCCCTCGAGCAAGCAAAACGCTTGGCCTTTTGGCAGGTTCATCACATCATTTTGTTCAATTAATCGTTGATCACTATGAGTAAATCGGTCTTCATTTGAAGACTGGTAATAAATTCCATCAGTGCCAAAAGGAGTGTCTTGTGATGCAGACGCAGGAAGCACTCGCAAAATCGGTACCGTAGGTAATTGATTTAATAGCATGTCAACAGTGGCAGCTTCCTTACATCTAAACATCACAGTTGTACCGATATTTCCAGCCACTTGTCCTGCTTTAGCGGATGATTTCAACCTAGCTTCCACATCAGACCAAGTTTGCGTATAAGCGGTTACAGTGAATCCTGCTCCACGCGCCTTATTTAAAAGAGGAATAAATTCATCCCCAATAATTTCATTAAACTCATCCGAATGTAGGCATATGCGTGGTAAAGGTTCATCAAAACCCTCATATAAACCAAATTTATAAAGTCGTCCCGCCACAGAAACCAAATCAGAGAACATTGAATTTCCCACAGCACTAGCAACCACCGGATCAGATAAAGCATCTAAACCTACATAAACAATCTTTCTATGCCGGATGACTTCTAGCCAATCCAATATCGGTCTTAAATCGTTTTTATCTGCATAATCGGGAGAAAGCAGTTCTGCTGATTTACCAGTGGTTAATTTTTTAAGTAAAGGACCTAATGATGCTGTGATTTTACTGAAATATTGTTGATCATAACGACAAGCATAATATAAATCATCAAATACAGGATTTTTAATTAAAGCGTGTTCTTCGACATACGCAATTAACGCTTTAAACCTTGATATTTCTTTTTTATTGGTTGATTTTAATTTAATATAACTATTAATCCATTGATTAACATTCATATCCACTCCTGGCAACCAAAATTCTAAATAACGCTCTAATAATAAATCCATTTTCGTAATATAAAATTTTATCTTTTGATAATCAGGTCTCTCACCCATCTCAACTAAAGCCATTGCAATTGAATTAATAAACTGCCAACCAAACTCTTTAAAAGCAGCTGACTCCCCTGAACCTGGTAATTGATTTGAAATTCTATTAGCCACTTCTGTAACTCTGGTAAAATTTCCAATAGGATTATAGCGACAAGAGACTTCTGGAAAACCTAAATGAAAAACTAAAAAATCTTTTTCTCGCCCTGCAATTCTTGCTTCACAATACATTCGACGTAATAAATCAGCATCTCCCTTAGGATCAATTACTATAACCACATCACCACGCCTTATGTCTTGACTAATAACCAATTCAGCAAAACGAGTTTTACCGACACCCGGCAATCCCAACACTAATAAATGACTAGCTCGTTCGCTTAAATGAATTGAAATATCGTTTTCTTGATCTGCAATACCATGAATACAAGCTTCTCCTCCTACTGCGGTTAAAGATAGCGTTTGCTTATAGTGCAAGTTATACTCTAAATCAAGATCCCGTAATCGTTGAGTATGTTGAGCCGTCCATAAAAATCCTCTCCCTAAAAATAATTTTTTATTGCTCACTGGCAATTGCTCTAAAGTCATTTGGTATACAGGCATTTTTTTTAAATTTTTTTGATAACGGTATACGCGATAACCTTGTTTAAAACGATAGAAACTCAACCCGACTAGCCCACATGAAAAAATTAGAGCCTCAACTTTAGATAATAAAAATAATGTGCAAAATCGAACCCATAAGAGTGCCATAAACCACATTGAAATGACAGTTAAGTATTCTATAGGCGGACGTAACAATGCTTCCAAAGGTTTTTTAAAATTCATATGGAGTGAATTAATTTTAAAATGATATTTTCACAAATTAATAATTCAAATATCAATAACCATACAGTAATACGAAGTCGTTCTTGCCATCGCCGTTCTCTTAAAACATAGAAAATTACAAAACTCAAAATACTTAATCGTACTATAAAAAAAAGCGTTAAGTGAGTCATAAGTTACTCATAAAATTTTGAGTCAATTTAGCACCATCCGTTGCTGCTTTATCACCTACTCTATAAAGGCTAGATGCTATACCTCCGACCATATGCCCAACAGCAACACCCACTGCCCCCATAAATAAAAACCAAAATAAGGGAGCAGCTATTATTAATGCACCAATAATCATGTCAGTTAAAGTGGCACCCGCCCCTTGTTTTGCAAACCAATTTGAGTAGAGTGCTTCCATTAAAGATTTATCCGTCCAACTGACAAGATGCCAAATAAATGTCCAAAAAATGAGGGAAAAAATTAATGCCGCTCCTGTTACAAAAGCACTTGCTCTGAAACCACTGAATACCAAGCCAAATGGTAAAAAAACATATACCATTAATAATAAAATCGCTTGTATAATCGGCGCTGCTTCTGCAGCTGCATAAATTTTTGGATATTCTTCTAATTGGTGATACCAAATACCAACGGATGCAGCAAGATGTGAATAACCTACATTACCTATCATATCACTCGCATTATTATAGCCACTGTAATTATGCTGAGGCTTCGAAATAATATTTTTAACCATATCATCGCGTGTTTGGTCGCTATTGAGATAATCTTTATATTCATCATAAAATGACTTGGGTAACTCCTGATATAATCTATTTTCTAAGCCCAATTGAGTATCAGTCCACCAATCGTAACAAGAAGGTGTACCATAATCTGGCTGATTAATATCTTTTATATCGGAATTCAAATCGTCCGATGGATCATAAGAAAAACCCGTGACAGGTCGGCTTGATTTTAAATCGTGATAATATACTTCACTGAATGCGTGCGAACCTAACCACTCTGTATCCTCAACCCCATATTTATTAACATTCTCTTGAATAAGATCAAGATGATTAGTTTGATTATCTTGTTCATCTTTCAAAAATTGTGCTCGCGCTACGGTGTAACACATTGTCTCAAAGTCCTGTAATTCTTGTTTAAGCTCAGGATCTGAAATTTGCGTCATATTGACTTCAGTTACCATTTTACGTAGGTCAGGAACACAACCAATTAAATTATTAGCAGCACTTGTGATCCCTTCAGAAACAGACATGACTGCATACCACCAAAGAGGCACGTTAATATCGCCTGTTGGAATAGTGAAAGCATTATCATATGTCGTTCCTGTTGAACCTGGATAATAAGTATTACTTTCGCAAAGTGGCGTATAAGACACAGTGTGAGCATTAAGCGGGATAAAAGGCGCTGCTCCAAAAAAAATAAGCAACAATATACTTAAAAAATGAATTTCCATGCTGCGTAAAGAAAAATTATTTCCATGATGTCCTTCCATAACATAAGACTGCGACACATTTTTTAATATCACTCCTATAAACGGCAAATATGCAATGCCAGTTTGCGTTAATAAATCCCATAATTCTCCATAAAGCTGCCATCCCAAAAGAATAGTATACAATTCAGGATAGGATTGAACGCCTATCATCATGTATCATTTTCCTTTTTGGCACCGTTTTCCATAAGAGGAGAATTACTCGCAACATTTGTATTGACTGCACGATTTTGTTGTTGATTCGAATAATTTAATATTTGCGATAAAGTATCTGACATCATTTGTCTACGTATTTGGCTTTCAAATGCAAGAGAACGAATATCATTGTCTAAATTACTAATAGCATGGCTTATCATCGTTTGCGCTGGCGCATTCGCTGCAATAATAGGTACTTGCGCTCCGGTTGCTAAGATATTTCTAGCCGCTAATGCTTTATCAATGACACGTTGTATTGATATTTCTTGCGCTAATTTGTTTACTAAAATATTTTGTTCAGTTGCATCTATATTACGAAGAGAAAGAATGGTATCCAGTGTCATTGCAATGCCATCTGCTGAAACATTTTCGAGATTATCTTTGGATATAGCCTCATCGCCTGTGATTAATTTTTTTAGATTATCTCGAATCGTATCCGAACAGTTTTCTTTATCTTGTTGACATGAACTAATACATGGAAACAAACCATGACCGACGACATTTCCTTGTTTATTTTTACAATTATCATCATTACATGTTGTAATTGTTTGATCACCTAAAACTGCTGTCATCCAATCAATAGCAGATTGCGGAGTTGGAAAATAATGTGCTAATTCAGTATCAGTGTCAGCAGGCGCATGACTTAAAAGATCGCGATTCAGGATTGCATTATATCCTACAGTTATTGTATCTGCGATTACATTTATAGATGGTTGGTTTTTCCCTCCAGCATGTAAACTACCATCACTATTTTGATTACCCGTCACCCACGTTACACCATCATCACCACTATGTGCATCAATCTCTTTTTTTGCCTGATTGATATCTGCATCACTGCTTGCAGCCATTGATAATTTCTCTTTCCATTGATCATTAATAGCAATTGTTCCCCAATCATGATATGGATTTTCTCCTCGAGAAATTTGTTCTCTGACTGTTTCACATGATTTAGTCGAAATTGCTAATTGTTGATTTGCCGATAATAATTGATTGTTTAGCAATGAATATAGAGTTGGATTACTTTTGGCTAATTCATACATAGGCATCATGATCAAACTTGCTGTCGCATTTACAATAATATCTTTAGTTAAATTATCAATACTGTCTTTTATATCATTTAAGGAATTGGTAATTGAAAGCGCTGGGTTAAAGACACTACAACTATAACCTAAGCCTAAATGGGTATTAGTATTTAAGTGAACTGTATCCATGCTTGATACCGGAGGCAGAGCAAAATCTTTATCACCTCCAATTTTATAATAAAGTAAATTATTATCATTTCCTGAGGGAATAATATTCGAAGCCAATGCATTAATATTTATTGTTAAAAGTGCTATTGCAATTATTTTTTTCATTAAATAACCCCTAAAAATTGTCCATCACCATCAGGACAGCCTTGATAATGACGCCAGACCACCCACATGTAAGCACCTTGTTCATTTAGCATTGAATCTTTATAAGAATTGTCACTCCCCAAAGGGACGCATTCAGTTTGCAAACTGGGATAAATCATTTGAAATAAGGTGTCATTACTATTTTCTGTTATGGGCGATGCTTGACAGTGCTTACCGCATGAATTGGATAAAGATTGATGGATATGACTAAAAGCCTGTGGATTAGTTAATAAATCCGTTGCACGCTCAGCAACTACCATTGAAGCTTTAAGATCATCGATTCCCATAACTGTCCCTTCATGCGGATAAAGACCACCCCAGTCATTCATTTCTGTGCCTATGTGATGAGAAATATCTAATGCCACATCAGCTGTTTCTTCTAGTAAAGATTGGGGCATAAAGCCACGCCATAACGCACTGTCCAACATAGATTGATAATAAGGGCTTAGTGGTTTTGCAGTGCTTTTTAATAAAAGTTGCGTGGCATGCTCATTAAATATAATAAGAGCAGGATTGCCAATGACATCAGCCTCTTTAAAAATAACATTTTTTTCATGCTCATTTACAAATGAATGATCACCACTTCCTACATCATTAATAAAACGAGTCTGAACATTCGCACTCGGCGAGTCTAAAAAAATACGCGCTTCATCCCAAGGATTGTCACCAGCATTACGATACACAATTACTACCAAATCTGGCAAGTAATGATCAAGCATTGGCGTTACATTTCGCCCCACTCTTGGAGACATCCACAGACAAGTTTGTATCGAAGGCTTATAATGCAAGCAGCTATCACTTTTTAATGTAGCAGCTAAAGTATCTTGTGCAATAACGAAAGAATTAATTGATGCGTAGCAGTTAATAGAAATAAAAACAATAAAACTGCATAATATTTTTTTAATTATTTTTTTCGGTATCATTTTCTTTATTCATCATTTGTTCTGCAATTATTTTTACTGCTTCTATCTCTGAACACTGGTGTGTTTTCATAATTTGGGCACGAAGGTATTTTTCATCTTGATCGGTTGCAGCCATAGCAAGATACAAACGCGGTGGAATATTACGAAATAAACCTTTTATTTTAGGACTAAGTAACACACCTTCTGTATATTTACCTTTTTCTTTTTGTGCTGATAAAAATAATAGCCGCTCTTCAAGAGAAAGTGTTTTAAAACGTTCAATTTGTTGAATTTCATCAGGAGGTAATGCTAAACAAAGCCAAGTTTCAATTTGTGACAGCATACGCTGTGCACCATCAGCAAAATCTTTCATGTTTTGAGTAGCAAGCCAAAGCCAAAGACCTAATTTTCTTCCCATTTTAGCAATACGAGTTTGAATATCAGCCAGTAATGGAATGCTCGTAAAAATATGATTTTCATCACAAACTACTTTTATAGCATGGTTACCCGCCTGATTGTTTTCAGCAAGTGACAGAATATTATTCATGCAACTTGAAAAAGCAATCGCACGATGCGCTTCATAACCTTCTCGTGCAAATAAACCGATATCAATAATTGTGACATCTGCTATTTCCCAAGGGTTACCTATAACATTAAAAAAACGACTAGAGACAGGGTCTAAAGTAAAATAACGCATGCTATCAGCCATTTCTCTTGCTCGTCGTATTTTATTCTGATCACGCTCTATGTTTAACTTGCAAGCGATTCTTTCAAATGCATCGACAATATCGCTTGCGATCATTTGCTTACGCCCTATTCGTTTAACAAAATAAGCTGCGTCAATAATTGTATCCATAATTAACATGCGATCACTGCGACGAATCATTTCTTCTTCTTTTTTTTCGCCACCTGTAATCATTATGAGTGCTGCTAAAACCATATCACCTAAAATATCGCGCTCCTCTGAATCATCAAGAATATCTTTATTAAGATTGTCTTGTTGCTCTTTCAGAAGTTTTTCGCAAGAAGTAGTTACATAATTTTCTCTATTATTTAGATCAAAACTTTCTATTTGATCAATAATGCATAATCCATTAGCAAAAGGATTAAGTGATACGGGCGCAGCTAGGTCAATTTTAATTTTTTTGACCGTCAAACCAAATGATTGGCAATAATCTCCTAATAAATCAAAAGAACCACCTGCATCGATAATAAAAAAACGTGATTGATAAAGCGCTAAATCATGAGCGATCAGATAATTTAACAAATTTGATTTTCCTGTTCCTGTTTCACCTAATAATAAAAGATGCGCATTTTTAGTTTTATCAACCATAATATCGTATGTCCAAGGCTCTCCACCTCGATTAAAAAAAACCATTCCAGGATGTCCTGTTCCTTGGCTACGACCATATAAAGGAGCTAGCTTTACGATATCACTCAACAACATATATCGTGAACGATAGCTATTATGTTTATCAAAATAGTAATCATAGTTCATAGGTAAATAACGAAGATAAGCATCAATTGGAAATAATTCATCGTTGCCAACAATAACTTTAAAACCATTGCTATTTAATAAAACCTCTGCATACGCCTCATTGGTGTGAAGATTCTCCAATGTTTGGCCTTTTAAATAGATAGCCATCGTAACAGGAAATAAATAATCGCCTTCCGCAAGGCATTTTTCTGCGTAGTTGACTTCATTTTTGACCTTCTCAGCTTGTGCATGGCGACCGACAGCAGAATCCAGAACTGATTTAAGATGCAATCCAACTTCACTAGGTGCTTGGAATGTTATTGTTAAAACAAAAACACTTCCTTCTGGCAAATTATCAATTAAATTAAATATCTTATCATCGACATTGCGTTTACGTTCAGCTGTTAGATGACCAATGCTAGGATTGATTGTCATACTTTGAATTGTTAGCACTTTATGCGGCAATCCATTAAAAAGCCAGCCTTCTGCAAATGATTCTGGTATGTGATAAAATAATTGCTCAGCTAAGTCAAACCCTACAGGTTTTTCTTTTGAATCAATAAAATTGTGCTCCATACCTGGATTAAACCAATTACACATCCATTGATAAAATTCTTTACCTGTCATTCGCTGAATTTTTATTCCAGCCGACCGCAATTGGTTTGAAAATTTTCGCGCAACACTTAGCATTTTTTCTAAACGATTATATCGTGAATTTTGATTGCTGTTTTTAATGCAAATTCGCCGATATAGCACAGCATAAATATATATTTGACCACCACGAAAATCTATGTTTGTTACTTGGTTATCATAGAAAATTCCACCTGTTTTTGTAATATATTTAAAATGATCTTTGAGTGTATTTAAAAATTCTTTTGTTAATGGCGTTGTTTTAACTTTTTTTGGAAAATAGTTTTCAATATCATGATAAACACTCATTAGATTACATTCTTTATGAGCATATAATTGCAAAATCCAAGGATTTTCTTTCTCGCATGGAATTGAATTTTTAATAGCTTCACTAATAGATTTAGCAATTTCAGCCATCATAATATCAGGACGAGCTTCGCATGGAATAGGTGTTATTTTAAAACAAATTCCAAGGCTTTCATTATCTTCTAATAAAAAACATTTATATTTTTCATTAAAATCGCACCAAGGTAATCGATAAATTAAATTGGGTATTGATTGGTATGAACGAGCTATGTCTTGCTTTGTAACAATAATTTTTTTTATCATATTACTCTATTTTATTTGGTAAAAAATAATGTGAATGTTCATAAGCCCTGAATACAGTTTCATATCCAGGAATAGGGACTTCATCTTTTCCCACAAAATGAGGAAATACATACAATGTTAATTCAGGGTTCGGCATTTGATGAAATTCATGCTTCATAGAAACAAATGAATTTTCATTTACTAAATTCACGCTCTTCTTTTGGATAGGTGTTATCGTGCTTTCAATACCATCATATACTTCTTCCATTGTTGGGCCTTTTGTGGGCACTACATTACCTGACAGGGTACTGCAAGCAGTTAACACATTAATCAAGCTGAGTATGAAAAATATTTTCTTGATTAGCATAGTTTAACTTTCTTCCTTTCGGATCATAATCAATGTGAATTTCTTTAGAAAAATTGACAGCAATTTCAATGTACTCACCTTTGCTGTCTGTGGGAGCCACGTAAATTGCATCAAAAGATTGTTCTTCACGATCATGCCACCACTGCTGTACTTGTAATGCTGAATTTGATAATGCTTGACCAGCAACAAATTTACCCTGAGAACCAGTCACGGCAACTGAAGTACCTATTGTCGTGTCACTACTTGTCGTTTGCGACTGAGCATAAGCATTTGCAGCTCCCGTTGCGGCACCTATCGCTATATTGCCAGAGAGGTAAGTAGGAGCATTTGTAATCAGTTTTCCCCGAATAAAAGGATTGCCATATTTATCTGATAAATATCCCAAGCTATTTGATTTTGTAAAATTACCAATATCATTATCATTTGATGTTGTCGTTGAAATGATGCCATCATTGAATACGAAAGTAAGCGATGTAATCCAACCACGCACACTAACTAAATTCAAATCGCCTTCACAATATCCACTCACAATCATTCTTAATAAATTTGGAATTCGTAACCCATTAGCTGCCAAATTATCATCTGATATAACAATCTTAAATGGATAAGGATCAGTAACTATTCCCTTGATGGGGATACGCCCAACTAAAGCTGTCATTAATCTATCTTTTACTGAGGTTGCATTAGCAGGAATAGTGTAATAAGCAATGCTCTTTACATCATCAATATTAGTATTTTTGCTAAGAAGATCGGTAGATTGCGTTTTAGCATATATCTGTTTAGTTAAATCAGAGACAATAGTAATTGGTTGCTCTGTGACATTAGCATTATTTTGCATTTTTATCTGAGTAACATTTTGAATCTGATTTTTTAACTGTTGCATATCCGAGCTTAATTGTAATGATTCAGTGGTAGTTTTGTTTTCTAATTTCTGTAGTAATTCATTATTTTCTTTTTTAAGTATTTCATTATTTTTTACAACATTTGAAATTTGCTGTTTAGTCTCTGATAATTCAGCTGTCAAAGTATCTAATGATTCTGCTGCACTATCATGTGCCGCTGGATTTTTTATTAGTGTATTTTTTTCAATAATTTTTGCACTTGGACTATAAAAAAATGAAATAATCCATAATAAAAATAAAATAATTAAAATAACAGGTATCACATATTTTAAAAGACTATTAGTATTATGCATTGCCATAACAAACGCCAATCGTTTCACTAAATGTTCCTCGTGAAACTAAAAACAAAGTAGCTGAATCATGAAGTGTATCTCCGTGGGATTCTAATGTAGCACGCGGATAGAGCGTAGCTGCTAACCAATCCCCACATAAATCTTTACGAATGTTAATATGAGTTCGATGTTTATATTTATTTTGCAAGGCAACCGCTGTGACATAATAGTTCCCTGCGTTCCAAGATGCGACAGGATGCACAATCACTTTATCACCGTAAATCAAATTGGATGTAAAAATTTCTGTATGCATAGGAACACGAAGATACGGAGTTAAATACTCTAAAAATCTTGTCGGTGCATACAATTCTTGATAAGCAAAACGAATCAGGTCTACATAAGTAAGCGGTTCTGATTTATCAGATATTTTATCTCTATGATTATTAGGTGCTAATGTTGATTCTTCTTGCTTAACATCAATAAATTGTGCAATTCCTGATGCAGTATTATTAGTATTTAGGTCTATCATAATAACAATACCATTCTGTAGCGTTACATAAATTCTGGTTGGAGAAAAATCTTTCAGAGCTGTTAAATAAATAGATTTATCATTATTAATAATTCTTAATTGGTCATTGCTCAATGCCCCTTTAACATCCACTGTGACAGACTCCGTAAATATTAAGCGTTTTTCTTTATCAATAGGTAAATGAACTTGCAACGGATTACCTTGCCATACTAAATGAGTATTTTCTTCCGTTGGAAAAAAATATTTAAGTTTTTGCATTTCAGAATCAGTTAACGTCAAACTATTTAAATTATCTGCGTATGACACAATACAATAACCTGATACGACGAGTAACAGAATATTAAAAAAATGTTTCATTGCTGATTCTTAAATATAAGTATTTATTCGTTTAGGTTCAGAGATAAAACCCGCGATCCCTAATCCATATGGATTATTACGAGATGATACATGCATGCGTGTTATTTTTAATGGATAAATAATATCAACATCTTTCACAGGTTGATTATTTTTATATTCTGTCAAACGCATTTTTAAATCGACTTCCCAAGAATTTGAATTAAGCTTTTTAATATTCATGCTATCGTATGCAGCACCATTCAGTCCCTGTATATAACGAATCCGCTGTAATTGACCAGACTTTTTTAATTCTTCATATTCTTGCTGTAATTCAGCACTAAATTGTGGCGTTAAGTAAGATCGATAAACAGTAAGATTTTTCTCATAATCTAACTCTCCATTTTCTGACCAATAATTAAGTTCCTGCCAAACTTCATAAGCAAAACTATAAATTAATGACTCAGGAATTGCATCTGCTTTAGTTGTTGCTCCATTTTGAATATCTGGAGGGATATAAATGGTTAACCGCGATGGTGATGTCATCCAGCCTAAGTATGCTATTAAACATATAATCAATAAAATACCTATCATATATCTTTGAGTTTTGATCAATTCCTTGTCTGTATCCTCTTTACGCCAGATATGTTTAACCCAGTCTTTTTGAAAACTCATTTAACTCTCCGCACTGACCATTTACCTACTCGAGTAATATATAAAGATTTTATTAATCCAAATTCAGAAAGTTTTTTTAATAATACCTGTTGATAAAAACCAAAAGGCTTACCGTATTTTATTTTTTGTAATCGTGTTAATGCATATTTTGTTATATGAAAAAAAGAAATAAGTGTCATTGCAATTCCAATAGCCGCAATGCCAAAAAAAATTCTTGTTAATATTGATAATAAAACTATTTCACAAATAAAAATCGCCGCACCTACTCCCAGCATTTCACTTAACGTACAATCTTTATAAATTGGCATCTTGTGATTAATATTTTGCAAAATCATGCATTATTCTCCTACAATCTGATAACCTGCATATACAAGACCAATTCCAACCGCAGCAACAAGTAATCCAATAACTAACATTTTAAAAAAATGTCCTAAATCTTGCCTTTCCTGCGCGACATGATAGGATTTTAAGATTCCTGCAGCAACACCTGCCAATAGCGCGGCGCCTAGTGCAATACAACTAATACATAATACTTTATTTATTAAATCGCCACCTACATCAATCCAATCTTTACTACCACTGGCGATATCATTTGGAGGAGGCGTTGGTAACTCGGCCCATACATTAGAAGATGAAATAATGATGAATGTTTTTAAACAGACATGACTTAATTTCATATAGTTACCTATTTAGAAAAAACAACCACAATCATCAATGAACATAATAATAAAACACGTAAAATCGCGACTGATAAATCGTGTAAGTCTAGATGCTGACTTTGCATACTTTGAATTTGACCATACACAATCCATGCAGCCCAGATCAAAAATAATCCGCAAACTGTGGTACGTATTAATAAACTTAGATCAACTGCAGATATTCCAGCCGCCGCTTCAAAAATATCTAAAGTATCAGAACTCGTCATTATTTAGCTCGTTCGTGTACAAGATAATCACCTTTAATAGCTAGCACTCTATGAGGCTCTATAGTTAAATGATCTAGCTCGGTATGAATTTTTTCTTCCATTTGGTTAATATTGTTTATTAAACCATTATGAAATTTTCCATGACCATCGCAATACCCCGTATAATTAAATACTCCGCGGGTTGTTTTTGGTTGTTCTTTTGATGCAGCGATTACCAACGGCTTCATGGCATTTAATTGATTCAACAATTGAAACAAATATATTTGTTCTTTTTCTTCATTAGCAAATGCTGGGGCATACAGGAATGTAATTAAAATTGTTATTAAAATACTAGATTTTTTCATCAAATCCTCATAAATATTTTTTATAACTTTTTAGCGTTAACATAATTGTCAAACTCAACAAAACTATCATTGGCATTAATATGCCTAAGGAATGAAAGCTAAAAGGTAAGCAAAGATACATTAAAAATAGCAAATAAAATATTTTACTAATCATGGGCTTTATCCGATGAAAAAAAAATGCACTTTCTCTAGCGCCTTCAAATTTTCTAATATCTCTTTGACCTAAACCATCCACTACACCAATGAAAATAACACTTACCAATAAGGGTAAGCTCATGATAAAAGTAAACAACCGAATTATAATAACTGTAGTCGTTTTCTCAATTAATAAAAGCCATATAATGGATATATTTGTTAAGATAAATTTATGATGAACTTTAATTAAGAATCCATCTATTCGCCCAAGTATAATATGAAACATATCTTCAATTTTATTAATTTTAACAAGCAGTCTATTAGTGTTTTTTGGGTAAAAATATCCTATAAAATTAGATTGATTATTTATAATTACTTGAATTTCTTTCATACTAAATTTGTTCTTGACTACATGAATTCCAAACCACGAAAATAATAACACCCATGCTAAAAGACTCAATACGCTGATCATTCCAAGCATATAACATGTTAAACTAAATATCGTACTATATGTCTTTTTTGATTGATAGCGAGAACTTACTTCACTCATTATTGTTTTGAAATACTTGAATAGGCTGAAATATCAAAAGGTCTAATAATGGGTTCTTCAGCATACAATTTCTTTGCTGCTTCTTGAAATGCAGTATTAAAACGCAATTCTTTTTCAACTTTTGCATGTTCAGCTCGAACGGCAAGTTCAGCAAAATGATTTAAATCTTCTATATTATCTGCATTCATTCCAAGCACCTCCAATGGAGTAAGGTTTGGATAATAATGACCACTCGAACCCTCCATAAGAGCCAAATAACGTTTCCATTCAGTTTCTTTCAAGCCCCAATCACTTGGTTTTCCCATATTAGTAGAAATAATAGCAGTATTGTGCGTCACTGAATTTTGCGTCACCGTATTCATCACATCTTCTGCTGAAAAACTAACGCTAGAACAAAATAAAAATATTGTTATTAAATAACGTTTCATTGTGTAGCCTTGGTTACTTTGACATACTGATGTTTAATATTCATGAACTCAGCGAAGCCTAATTCATAGTCTGCTGCAATTAATCGCCAACCTGCAATACTATCGCTAATAGCCAAAGTAAGTGTGGGGCTATTGTTGCCAATTGTTACATAAGGTTCGCCGGAGATAACATCAATAGTAAATACATGAAAAGGTAAAGCATCTACGTTTAAATATTCTTTGCTATCTTCAGCATGTAGTATTAATTTTTTAGTATCCTCAATTTCATCTTTAAGAGAAGCAATTTGGGTAGATATAGTTTGCATATTTGATGACTTAGCTAGTACAACAATGGACTGTTGCGTTTCATTTAAAGATTTTTCTACAGCTTCAAATAGATGCTTTACTTCTGTGTGGTTTATATTCGTAGAAAGTAACTGAATATCTGATTGAATATTATTTACTTTTTGCAAAAGCATTTTGGCATGTTGCTTGTGCATTTCCTGCAAATTATTTTTATGGTGATATAGTCTAATTCCCAGCAATGCTACAATTAAGACTAAAATAACACTCATTAATTTTATATTTCTATTTTGTTGAAATAATCTCTTAGCGTATGAGGAAAATTTCATTATCAAATTACTCAAGCATTAGATTTTAAAAATGGTCTAGAAATAAAAAAGCCCTTTCTTTTTAAAAAAGGGCTTCCTTATTTGCTAAACTTTCATAACTCTTACGATACTATCAACTTTATACGCGAATAAATCAGACTTGTAAAGAGTCATTTTACTTTTTTAAAAATATTTTTTTCTTTGCACTTAAATAACCTTTAATCCACTCATGAGCAAATTTTAAATGGGCATAAAATTGGGATTTTGAATAACCACTATGTTTTGCTTTTGACAAAGGATCAATCGGATTAAAATAATAAATTCTTAAAACATTCGCTCTTTCGGGTTGTTGCTGTGAAAGCTCACATACCAAGTTTTCCACTTCTTCTGCAGAAGAATTTGAAGGAAGGCTTTTTGCTCCCGTTCCAGCGGCAAGAAAGCCACCTTCTTCTCTTATTCTTGCAAGTATATTCCGACGAGGGAAACCTATCCCACTATCACACCCTTTCATAAACCATTCTCCCCATTCAATCAATCTGTTTTCAATATATTGATCTTCTTTACTTTTATTTCTCATTATTAATTACCTTGTAAATAATTTTCTTCGCCAATCTTGGCGATCTTTTAAAATTTGTTCATAATTTTTTTCAGCATTTAATAAAATAGCTTCACCCATTTGCGAATCATCTAAACATCCCCAATGATCGCTGCAATACCAGGAACCATGCCCATAAAGTGGTGACCTTATGGTACCAGGAAGCGGGCAACGCCTATTGTTGATGCGATACTGACAACAATGATCAGCAACTTTTTTTTCATCTGCATCAGGATAAAACCAGCCACAAGTACACTTTTTAAGTTTATCTGAAAAAATTTTCCCGCATTCAGGACAAGAATGAATGTGCTTCATTTTTAGTAGTTTCCTCTGTGATAACTAGCTCACCTACATATTGCTCAAATTTAGTTGCATTAAATAAGGTAAGTGGTCGT
Source organism: Gammaproteobacteria bacterium (assembly GCA_013287765.1). Lineage (GTDB taxonomy): Bacteria > Pseudomonadota > Gammaproteobacteria > DSM-16500 > DSM-16500 > JABDDD01. The sequence continues at coordinate 96,985 of JABDDD010000001.1, forward strand.
AAAAACTCTGACATAAGAGGATTACCTTTCCACTCACGCGTTTTCTTGGCAATGACTTGTCGACAATCCATAACTGTTACACCTGTTTTCAATCGCGCCATAATTAATTTAAGATTGGTATCAACTGGCCGAAAAATTCTTCCTGTTTTTTGATTCAAAAACTGTAAAACTTCCAATGCCTGAGATTTGAGATTATTATTTTGATCCAAAGATATTACAGAATTAGCTTTATCTATATTGTCTTCTTTTATTTTATCATTTTCTTTCTCTATATCCTTTTCTTTATCCTTTTCCTTGCTTACAAGAGGCTTATAGGGAGCTTCTAAGCCACTATTATTCTTATCATTTTTTTGTAGATGAAAAGCTTTAGAATACTTATCATAAAATGCAGATAAAAAAGATAAATCAGGCAGTAAATTAAAAGCCGTATTTACCCCCTTTACTCGATTATCATTAGGCTTTAATTGTGTACCGATTTGATCAAACGCCATATCGTGCACCCAAATATATTCTGACGATTCATCATAACTACAATAATCAATCTTTGATAACTTCAGTAAAGCTTGTAAAGAATTTTCATAAGTAAGATTGATTTCGTGAGCAATAATGGCAAGAGGTAGATAATAAACACCCAACATATTAGCATGAGGATTGGTCAGTAAATAAATTGCAAGATGTTGCGCCTCAATACCTAACTGCCTAATATGACTGCCCCGCTTACCAATCCAAAAAGTGGGGGGAACTTTTGCAAATTCACGCATAACAATTTCCTTCAAAATAAATGACTAAAGAATGATACTATTTGTTAACAAAGTGTCAATATTTAATGTTACTATTTGTGATATTGTGATTTTATGGTACTATTGGTAACATTAGGAGTTTACTGAGTATACAAAAGGCTTTTAATTTATGAATAGTTGGTCAATGCGCGTTAGAGAGCGCATGAAAGCATTGGGATTAACCCAAGAGGTTCTCGCGAGCAAAATGGGGATTACACGCGGCGCTGTTGCACATTACCTTGCTGAGAGACGCATCCCACCATTAGCGCAATTCAAAAAGCTTGCTGTTATTTTAAAAACTGATCCTGCTTGGTTACATTATGGAACTACTGTCAACAAAGCTGCATTAACAAAATCCTCACCTGGAGAAAATGTAGCACCCAAAAATCAAATACCTATACTTTCTTGGGAGCAAGTTGCTGATTTTGTTGATGCAAGCAAACTTAGTAATGAAGCTAAAGAATACGTACCTCATTTTTTTATTGCTCAACCACGCTGGTATGCATTACGCATCAAAGGTGATGCAATGACAGCATCCTCTGGTAGTCACCTTAGCTTTCGTGAAAAAGATATCATTATTGTTGATCCTGATAAAATTGCAACCCATGGAAATTTTGTCGTTGCCTTATTACCTCGCGCAAAAGAAGTTACATTTAAGCAATATGTCATTGATGGTGGAATACACTATCTAAAACCGCTAAACCCACAATATCCGATAATTGAAATTGATGAAAGCACACATATAGCTGGGGTTGTTGTTCAGTCTTTGAATGTATGCTCATAATGGATTATTCGAAAATAAATAATCAGCCTCTTGAGTGAAATGTATGGTGATGAAAAAAATCCTAAAAATAAAATCGTGGAAGACGCTTTAAACGACGGCAATGTACATCCTGTAGCTAAAGCTTGGCTTAAGAAAATTAATAGGTTGTAAAAATAAAAGTAACCGTATGGCAAAGTATATAGCTATACGGTTACACGATAACTCTAATCAATAAATAAAGTTTCATTAAGCACAACCTTGAACTGAATTCAAGCATTGCGTTTTATTTTAAGATGATACTCAAGATCCAAGGCAGGCAAATCATAACCCAAGCCGCGTAAGATGTTATAATTATGCATCATCCGTGTTTTTACTTCTTCACTTTTGTTCTGTTGGTATAGTAACATATCGCTGCATATTTGATCCATTAAAAAACCGCCATGTGTTGTACCGTAGGTTTTTTCAAGGTCACTTGTATTGCTAATAGGATCTTCCGTCACTTTTATTCCCCATAGATTGTTACTTTTTGGATCCAAATAATTTTTTACTATGTTATTTCCATTTTTTTTGCCGCTAGCTCTTTTAAAGTCTCGATTATACTCCTCTGTAATTATTGCCTTAACTTCTTTGGGCAGTTGTATCGTCGGATGCCGTGGAGTATTTCGATTCCAACGGCCATCTCGGGCACCTAAATGAGTGACTTCTGTTTTTCTAAGAGTAACCTGAATTTGTTTTAACTCTGTGATGGTAGGATTATTGTTAAGTAAATGAATTATTTTTTCAAATAATTTTTGACGAGAGTCCTTTCCTGTTCGTCTTTCAAAAAACCTAGAAAATGATGATCGTTTACTTTCTGCATCGTCTAAGCTTGCAGCATAGCATTTTAAGTTTTGCTCGTTATCAATGTTGAAATTAGTTTCAAACGGTTTTTTTCCATAATTCATAAGTTTGTTAATGTTTTGACTAGTTACTTCATCAATTTTTTCTTCGCGTCCTAGATTTTTTGGACTATTAATAATTTCCATTATTTTTTCTTGTATTTTGGAGCAAATTATTTTTGAAGTATTTGTATCGGTATATAATTCTCTCGATTCTAACCAACCCCCTCTTCGTCGAATAAATCCATAATGTTGAGTTTCATGCTCATCAAATAATTGGGCAAATTTAGCTAATTCTATTAAAGATAAAGATTGGTTACAATTAAAAAATTTTTCGATCTCACTTTTTGCAAGCGTTTTTTTTACTGCTAGCCTTATATTTTCGTTGTCATTTAATAATTTTAAATCTAATAATAAATCCTGGGGAGATGTTTTTGTTTTCATTGTTAAATTTTCAGAGGTTGTTAAATGATGTAAAATATTAAAATTAGGCTTTTTATTTAGACTCCTTACGTCTCTTTTCACCTCTTCCTCATCTTCCTCTCCTTCCTCTTCTTCCTGCTTTTTTGTATATTCGTCGTATTTTTTAGAAACTTCTGGATTTTTAGCAATAAAAATATTAAATATAGAATAAAAAGCTTGAATATGGGGTATAACATCTTTTTCTACTCGTTCTATTTCTAAACGCAGCTTCTCTTTAACCTGAAGGTTAAATGAGCATGTTGCTAGCGCATTTTTTAACTCGGCAAGATTTTTAATAGAGTTGTTAAATTCATTTAAAGATGCTTTGTTAATCTCAATAAACTGTGGATTTTCTTGCAGAAAGTTTAGATCTAGCTTGTTGTTATTTAGTTGTGGTTTAATATTGTTTAATAAAAATTCTAAATTTTTTATTAAATTTTTGATATCTTTATAGGTTTGGATAAGAGGAATTATATTTTTTTCTGCATGGTTAATTTGTGAAAGAAGATCTTGTAAGTCAGAAGGATGAGGACGAGCTTGTAATAATTGTTCTTTTATCTTACGGAGTTGCTCAATATTTGAACGAAACTCTCTTAAAGGGGTATCAATATTTTTATTATTGCCTGATTGTATATATTCTAGTAGAGATTTTAATTTTTCTACATAAAATTCTACCCCTTTTGCATATCCTGATTTTTTTTGTTCTACAGGTTGTTGCTTTTGAGGAACAGGTTCTATTTTGTGATTATTTTCTATCGATAGCCTATCGACTTTCATGAACAGGCGCTCTAAAGTTTTTATATCGTCATTAATTAATCCTTCATAAACCTCGTGGTTATTAATTGAGTTTTCTATTATTTCTTTTAATTCATCTAATAAATATTGAAGAGCAACTAAATCATTTTTAATTTTTTCAAGAATCAACTTATTACTTTGAATATTTATTACATCACTTGAATTTTCGATAGGTTTTATTTGTTTTATTTTTTCAAAACTGGCCGCAAATATTTTTGAGGTATATTCAAAAGAATTGAGTATATATTTATTCTGTATTGAATTATAAATTTTTAATATTTCATCATAACAAGTAGGTAATGAAGTAATTTCAAGTTGCATACTAGAAATAATATGTGAAAAATCGCTTGAATAATATTCGATTTTTTCTTGGATTCGTTCTTCAAGTTGAGTGATCTTTTTTAATAAGTTTTGTTGATGCTCAGTATTTTCTAGCAGATTATTGCTTACTTCTGCTAATTGAGACATTTTTTCAGAGTAAGCTAGTATTGTTTGTGAGGTGATTTGATGTTGTTGCTCTAAAGACTGTAACGAAGCAGAGAGTTTTGTATTGATTTTGTCTAATGCATTATTTAAGTTGTTAGTGAATACTGCAACAATATTTGAATATCCCCACAACATGCCGCCATTATAATAATTATTATAATTTTGAATAATTTTTCCTATATTTGAAAATTCGTCTCCTAAGAAGTCTTTTAAAGCCACAGAATTCTGTTCAAATAATAATGCAAGATTTTTATAAAAGTCTTTTTCACTTGTTTCTTTTTTTTCTTTTACTTGCAACAAAATATTAAATGCTGCCTGAATTGAGTTAATATTATTTAATTTTTGCTGATTATCATGTAATTGGTTTTTCAGTAATTTTAAATTATTATTAATCGCAGCTTCCGAAAGAGAGTGTTTTTCATCAAGCTCTTGATTGTGGCTCTTGAATATTAAATTTAATTCGCTCTCTAAAATATCTTTTTGAGCGGATAAATCACCAAATGTTGATTGATAATTTTTCAGTTGATCTGTTACCGATTTTTTTTGCTCAACAAATGGCTTGATATTTTTAACTATCTTATTAATTTCAGAAAATGCTTGATTAAGTATTTTTATTTCACGTTGATTTTTGTCATCTGTCTTATTCAAAGAATGTGAGTGTGTCATTGCTGGAAGCACTCCTCGGTAAAAATTTAGGTTATTATGTTGTATTATATAAACTCAAAGTCGACAGGTTTGAGCGTCTAACTCATAAATTCCATTAAGAAATAAAGGAAAAACCTTTCAGAAAAAGATACAATGCTTCCCCCCAACTTAAGGAAAAGCTGGCGCCAACCAGCAGGAAGCATTGTAATGGACAGAATTAACATAATCCCTACCTTCATATCAACATTTTTCAAACGAATGCCGAATTTTTTTCGAAACAAACATCAACTATTACTCACTTGGCTGATCTTATTAATTGCTTGCGGCGTAGGCGATTATAAATTAACAACTATGGCTTATTATGGGTCAGGATTTGTTACGGAATGGCGATTTCGGCGCTTGCTATCTGCTTCCTACTGGAATTTGAAACCAATTTTTACGTGGTTTTTGTCGGAGATTATTAAAAAATTACCTATTCCAGAAGACAAAACACTTTATGTTATTGGGGATGGCAGTAAAAAAGAAAAACGTAGCAAAAAAAATCCTTATATGCAAAAAGGAAAAATAAGAACAAATGCTGCGTGGTTTTTTGGCATTCGTTTTTGTGTGCTGATGATTGCATGGGGAAATTTTAGAATCCCTGTTGATTTTAGAATTTTATATCCGAAAAAACACAAAAAATATCGCAATGAAAATAAATTATTTCGTGACATGTTGAAACAATTCACCCCTCCTCCCTGGGCAAAACAAGTGATCATCATGGGTGATACTGCTTATGCATCAGTTGACAATATGAAATACATTCAAAATCGTGCAAAAAAAGAATGGAATGAAAATAAAGTATCGTGGTGGTTTGTATTTTCAATGGCTAAAACTTGGAAATTTTCTGATGGAAAAAGTTTGCGTGATTTAGCAAGACATGTCAAAAAAGAATGTTATCAAAAAATTTTTGTTCCTAAAACATCGTCAAATCACAAACAATGTTTTTGGACGTTCAGTAAGAGTGTCAACTTGCGGCACATAGGAAATGTCACGATTGTATTAAGCAAAAAAAGGCGTAATTTAGGGCCTAAAAACGTTAAAGTCATTGTGACCAATTTACCTAATGTTACCGTAACACAAATACTGAGCATCTATCAACGAAGATTTATGATTGAAGTTTTGTTTAGGGAATTAAAATCTGGGATGGGTCTTGGAAAAATGCAAGTGACTAAAGATGAAACTCGAATTGAGAAATCAATCGGTTTATCTATTGTAGCTTATCTTCTTATACTCAAAATGCAGCATAAAGATATTCCTGATAATCAAGGTTGGAGCATCTTCAGTCTCAGAGAAAAATTTCGTCATAGAGTGATGAAAAATCAATTTAATCA
>JABDDD010000002.1 GCA_013287765.1 Gammaproteobacteria bacterium
TGATATTGTTGGTGCTGTCAATATTTTAAGGGCAGGATATGCCCAGTTAGCCTGTGGAGAGACGGTGCAATTAGGCCGCTCGATGAATCAGGAACCCACCGAAATAGCTCAAGCGGTTGTAGCTTAAGCATAGTAGGAATCCTCGTCATTTATGACGGGGAGGATGTCAATTACCTTACTTTCGATTAACGCGCGGACAGAATTTAGCGCCTTCCGATCCCAACAGCTTTACTTTGGTTTGAGAATTCGTTATCATTTCGAACATTAAATGTAGATATAGACTTTTTTGGTTCAATAATAATTCTGTAAGTTGATTCACTAAGTACACGACAAAAAAGCTTTTTACTCTTGTATAAAATAAGAAATAAATTTATTTTTTTAGCAAAATTTTATTGGAAATGACATATGCGAATAACAAAGGTTTTTCCAGATACAAAATTAGACTTATCTGCTAAAGGGGTGTCTGATAAAAAATTAGTGGGCATGGAGCAATATCTTAAAGAGCATAAAAATATAGTCGAGTTGGACTTAAGCTGGAATAATATAAGTGCAGAAGGTGCAAAAATACTGTCAAAGATTTCTACTATTAAAATACTTAACCTGAGTAGTACTCTTATTGGAAATGAAGGTGCTGAAGTATTAGCTAAAAATAAAAATATTGAAACGCTTTTTTTATCTGGATGTGGCATTGGCAAGTCCGGCATTATAGCATTAGCAACTAATACAACCATTAGTAATCTTGTATTCCTCTAAAAATCCCACCTAAAAAACATCTCTAATAACATTTAAACTGCCTTTTTTTAATAAAAGAGGTGTGCAAATGAACTTACAACCCAAACGTAAAGTTACAAAAAGAACATCGGAGGAAAAACAAGCGTTATGCGAGCAATGGAAAGCTTCCGGCAAAACGAAGAGTGATTTTTGTAAAGAGAATAATATTCCTCTAGCAAGTTTTTTCCCTTGGTGTAATAAATTATGGCCGGAATTAAAAGAGTCAGTGCCTAATATACTGCCGGTTAAAATAATAAATAAAAATGTAGCCATATCAGATACTCAAGTTGAGCAAACGGATATTGAACTTCTTCTAGGAACAAATACCACTATTCGATTCAAATTACCTATTAAAAACCTTGTAACATTTATCCAGGAGTTATCGCATGCAGTTGCAACTATACGGTAATAAAATATGGATATTTAGGAAACCGATTGATTTTAGAAAATCGATTGATGGATTAAGCGGATTAATTGTTTTAGAAATGCAAAGAAATCCTCAAGAAGGAATTTATATTTTCTATAATCGTCATCGAGATAAAATAAAATGTTTATCTTGGCATAAGAACGGTTTTATTTTGCTATATAAAAAATTAGAAAAGCATAAATTTATTTTTAGCTTTAATAAAGAGGATGGAACAATGGAAATGACAGTCCAAGAAGTCAGCTGGTTACTGGCAGGCCTAGAATGGCAGCGAATGCGTGATTGGCGCGAATTAAATTACGATAAATTTAGCTAATTTCTATTTACATGGCTGTTTATTTCATTATGATAGCAGCCATGCTAACTCAGGACTGTACCAGACAAGGAATGCCATTTGAGCAATTTCAATTTGCCTATTTAGGTATTCAATTGAACAAACTAACGCAAGAAAATAATCATTTACGTGCAGAACAGCAGCAAGATGCTATAAAAATCACATTCTTGGAAGAAGAGATTGCGAGATTAAAAGAGCAACTGCAGCTTGCGCAGCAACGTCATTTTGGGAAAAAACGTGATACTGTAGAACCTCCAGTCAATCCAGAATTATCAGAAAGCACACACCAAACAGTTGCAAGCTACAGTCGAAAGAAAAAAACAAAATCATGCGGGCGTCTTATTGATTTATCTTCTTTACCTCATCATTATTTTAATCATGATTTAGCGCAAGAAGATAAAATTTGTTGTGGATGCAATAACCCACTTCACTTTATTGGAAAAGAAATACCAGATGGTCAATTGGAAATTTTGCCGCAGCGTTTTTATGTTGCAGTACATGTACGCTATAAATATGGGTGTTATGCTTGCGAAACGATTAAGATGGCTCCTAAAGAAATGGCTCCTATTCCAAAAGCATTAGCAGGTGGTAGTGTATTAGCCGAAGTATTAGTCAATAAATATCAATACCATTTACCTCTTTATCGCCAATCAAAAATAATGGCAAGCTTAGGGGTTTTAGTTCCAGATAATACTTTAGGTAATTGGGTGATGCAGATAGGGGGAGGACTCACAAAGCTTCATGCTGCATTTTGGGATGCGATTTTATCAAGTAGTTACCTACAGGTTGATGAAACACCGGTCAAAATCTTGAAACCAGAAAAAAAGGGTTATTTATGGAGCTATTTTGCACCCTGGGTAGGTCAAGGATTAATTGTCTTTGAACTTAGCCTAACACGCAGTGCGGAAGTTGCAGAAAAAAGATTAGCTTCATTTAAAGGATTATTGCAGACCGACGGTTATAACGGCTATCAGGGGCTGCGCAAAAGAGAAAACATTGCAGGTCTTGGTTGTATTACCCATGCTAGGCGCAAGTTTAGTGAAGTTGTAAAAATTACAAAAAACCAACAGGGAATTGCAGCAGAAGCCATAGAGCGATTAAAGCCACTTTATGAATTGGAATCAAGAATGCGTGAGCAGGAATATAGCTTTCACACGCGCAAACGTTTACGGCAAAAAATAGCATGGCCAATTCTTAAAGAGCTTGGTAGTTGGTTGAAAAAAACGATACCTTCTGTTCCTCCTAAAAGCCAATTGGCAAAAGCAATTCAATATTCACTAAATCAGTGGCCTTATCTCATTAAATACCTACGTCATGGCCAAGCTGAAATTGATACTAACTGGGTTGAGGGAGAAATTAGAAATATTGCCATTGGTAAAAAAAATTGGATGTTTATCGGTAATAAAAATAGTGGCCAAGTACATTCCCTATTTTATAGCTTAGTTTTGAGTGCATTACTTAATAAATTAAATCCAAGGCTATATTTACATTTTCTGCTTTCTAAAATTCACGATATAAGACGTGGTACTGTTGATCCAATAACACTATTACCGCATACTATAAACCAAAATGAGCTGACTGCATTTGCTAGAAAATTATTTGCCGATGCCAAAAAAGTTTTAGATACTTTTTGAAATTTTAAATGTGGTATTTTTAGGGGAATACGTAATCTTGATCTGTCTTGCAATAACATTGAGGATATGACTGCTCTTAGTGCATTGGCTAATAATAAAACCTTAAAAATACTTGATCTAAGTTATAATGCTTTTGGTGATGAAGGCGCAATAATATTAGCACGTAATACAACCTTAATTAAATTGAATGTTAATACAACACGCATTGGCCCTCCAGGAGCGCTTGCTCTTTCTGAAAATCAAACTTTTGAAGAGCTTGATATGGGTAGTAGTAACATGGGAATTGTGGGAGCTGCAGCATTTGCTGGCAATAGAACGCTTAAAAAACTTGAGATTGAAATACTATATAATTACGGAGATGATAAGTATGTTCCAATGTTAATAGGGAAAATTGAATTAAATATCGAATTTCAAATTCAATATATTGTCGAACTGATTAAACTATTAAATATTCATTTTCCAGTAGTTATCTCATCTGTTATTCAGCAATATGCCGATAAAGAATTTCCGTCCTATTACAAAGAACAGAAACTATCATCTAGTGCTCTCTTTCTGTTTAAGAATCCTTTAAGACAACATCCTAATATGATTTTAATTAATTCAACAATAGAAAAGTCAAAGTGCATAGGAGGAATCAAAGAAAATAAACAAGATGAAAGTGTTTCTCTTCAAGTTAAGAATTCTAGCTGGACTAGTAAAGAAATAAGACTTAATTTTATTAAATTAGCTGATGAATTTAATCGATGTATAAAAAAAGAAAAACCCAATCATGTTGATATAGTAGCTGATTTTAATGAAGAAACTAGTTTAGTAGTGTTGAAAAATATAAATATAAACTATTTCAAGATACGTCTTGAAGCTATGAATGCTTTTTTGGATACTGAAAGTAATTTACTTATCGAAAACTCACACAGTTTCCGTCGAGCGTAATCTCGTCATTTGAGGGTCACTTTGCTTTTTTTATTTTTATATTTTCCATGAGGAAAGAGGGTCAAGTCTGCATAATTGATATATCACTATCCTAAAAAAATGCTTGATGGAAATATCAATTGTCCAGACTTGACCCTCTTACTTACTGACCCCCTTACTTTTTTTATTGTATAGCACACCTGTTTTTCTTAACCGTCGGTGTCTTTGCTTTTTCTTCGCCTTCAAAGTTAAGAAATAATTGTTTGTTTGTCGTTTTGCTAAAATAACCCAATTGTGGGAGAAGACAGTATGAAGTGATAACGCTCGCCAGAACCGGAAGTAGTTTGGGAGCACCCTCTAGAATCTTTTCTTGAGTCTTTTCTTTAATAGGAGAGGCTATTTCTTTTATGTCAGCATCTTTTGCTATATCGAGTAACTTTTTTATTTCGTTACAGTTAAAATATTCTTTTGCCTGCTGGCAACAATATTGGTAGGACTTGTCATTAAAAGTAATACCAGCTTTTAATAGTATTGGTACCAAAGGCAGCAATCTATTATTGATGACAAAATCCAATATAGTATATCCACGTCCATCTGTAAAAAAAATATTAGTGCCTAACTTAATCCATTTCTCCGTCTCTTCTTCTACTTCTGAAAAAGAAGTTTGCCATTTCCATTTTGCTATTGCAAAGCAGAAAAAAGGTGTTTGTAAGTCGGCTACATGCGAGTAGCTATTTAAAAGGTTGATATCGCCGCCTTCTGTAACTAATTTTATAATCAAAGGCATATCTTGATTTTTTGCTGCTAGATGTATAAATGGTAGCGTGCAGCTACGAGGCAAGTGGAATGCAGTTTTTTTTTCATATTCTATGGCTTTTCGACTATATACCAGTAATGTTTCATAATTTTTATAAATTAATTCTTGAAAATTATTGGGTTTATATTCTGCCCTATTCCTAAGGATAGTTAATAGGTTCTTATCTAAATAGTCGAAGAATTGAGTGACTTCAAGGTTATTCTCATCTGGATACCAATAAGCAAATGATAACATCAAAGCTAGAAATGGATTGAGCCCATCTCCTGTTCTCTTTTCTTTCTCCTTATCAAATTCTTCTTTGATTAAATGAATTAATTGTTCTCTATTCATTTTTTTCTCGTTTAACTAGCCGCTATCGCGTAGCATTATACTAGCCTTGAAGATGTAAACATTAATTAGTTTGATGCTGAGTTGTATTTATAATTCTCAAAAACAAAAATAAGTAAATAATTTCATCTTATAATTTCAAATTACAGGCTTATTTTCTGGTGAAGATTAAATTAAAATATTAGTTTGGTTGAATAAATCATAGGAAAATAATAATGACCGAGACTTTTTCCACAATGCTTCCCTTAGGGACAATTGCACCAGACTTTAAATTATTAGATATCCGTTCGGGTGAGCAAGTTTCGCTTTATGATGTGCAATCGAGTGTAGCAACGATTATTATATTTATGTGCAATCATTGTCCTTATGTGAAACACATACTTCCCAAATTAATAGAGGTCGTTAAAATATATCAATTAAAAGGTATTTCTTTTACTGCTATTAGTTCAAATGATGTGACAAGATATCCAGAGGATAATCCTGAAGCCATGAAACTGGCAATTAAAAAATACGATTTTACTTTTCCTTATCTTTATGATGAAACGCAAGCGGTGGCTAGAGCCTATCAGGCTGTTTGTACCCCAGATTTTTTTGTATTTGATGATAAGTTAGCCTGCGTTTATCGTGGTCGTTTTGATGATTCAACACCTGGTAATGGCCATCCTGTCACGGGCCGTGATTTACGCCAAGCATTAGACGCACTTTTGACCGGAAAACCGATTAGTGCTGAGCAAAAACCGAGTTTAGGATGCAATATCAAGTGGAAAGAGAATTAAATTTTCGGAAAATGATTTAAAAATGACTTGTTCCAAGCCTTACTCCCCGCTACAATAGCGGGTCTTAATTTATAGATTCTCGATTTTTAGGAGTGAGGTTACATGTCTTTTACCGCTGCTGCGAAAGAGCAGATTATTAAAAAATATCAACGAGCTAAAGATGATACGGGTTCTTCTGAAGTACAGATTGCGCTATTAACTGCTCGTATTGAATATCTAACAGAACACATGAAAGCAAATGTACATGATGTTCATACTCGTTATGGCTTAACCAAATTAGTGAGTCAACGTCGTAAGTTATTGACTTATTTAAAAAGAACAAATCTAGAATCATATCGAACCTTGATTCAGCAATTAGAAGTTCGTGGATAATTTTTGACATTTATAATGTTTTATCATTCCTTCTTCAACTCTCTTTTTGGCCGAAAATAAATCAAAAAGAGAGTCTGTATAACTGATTTTTATAGGATATCTATCATCGTGACTGTGGCTAAACAAACTTTTCAGTATGGCAATCATAATGTAACTTTAGAAACGGGTGTTATTGCAAGACAAGCAACTGCTGCGGTGATGGTCACAATGGATGACACTGTGGTTTTAGTGACAGTCGTCGGCCAAGAAGGCAGTAGTGATGATCGAGATTTTTTTCCTTTAACCATCAATTATCAAGAACGCACTTATGCGGCAGGTCGTATTCCTGGCGGGTATTTTAAACGTGAAGGAAAGCCTAGCGAAAAAGAAATATTAACATCACGATTAATTGATCGTCCACTGAGACCCTTGTTTCCGAAAGGCTTTAATTGCGAAGTGCAAGTTATTGCGACAGTTTTGTCGATTAACCCAGAAATTGACCCAGATATTCCAGCGATGTTGGGTGCATCAGCGGCACTTGCTTTATCAGGTATGCCGATGATTAGTCATTTGGCGGGTGCGCGAGTGGGTTATAAAGACGATACTTATATTTTAAATCCGACCACGAGTGAATTAAAGACTTCTAAACTAGAAATGGTTGTTGCTGGCACTGAACATGCTGTTTTAATGGTTGAATCAGAAGCAAAAGAATTACCTGAAGAGATTATGCTAGGGGCGGTGATGTTTGGTCATCAACAAATGCAAGTCGCCATTGATGCTATCAAAGCCTTAGTTAAAGATGCGGGTAAGCCTGCTTGGAAATGGCAAGCGCCAGAGTTGAATACTCATGTTGAAAAACGGGTGCTTGAGCTTGTGGAAGCTAAGTTAACCAAAGCGTATCAAATCAGGGATAAACCAGAACGGCAAATAGCAGTCGCTGACATTCGCGAACAATTAATTGATCAAATTTTTGCTGAAAATACGGCTCAAGTTGAAGAAGATCAGCTAATGATGGACATTAAATATGTATTTAGTCATTTAGAAAGTCGTATTGTACGTAGCCGTATTTTAGAGGGGCACCCACGCATTGATGGACGTGATACTAAAACGGTTAGACCTATTGATGTTAAAACAGGCGTATTACCGCGGACGCATGGTTCTGCCTTATTTACTCGAGGTGAAACACAGGCACTTGTTATTGCAACGCTTGGAACAGAACGTGATTCACAAGTGATTGATGCATTAACTGGGGAATATAAAGATACTTTCATGTTGCATTATAACTTTCCGCCTTTTTCTGTTGGGGAAGTGGGGTTTGTTGGCAGTCCTAAGCGACGTGAAATTGGTCATGGGAATTTGGCAAAGCGTAGTATTAGGGCGGTTTTACCTTCTAACAAAGAATTTACTTATGTGCTGCGGGTTGTTTCAGAAATTACAGAATCGAATGGTTCAAGTTCGATGGCAACTGTTTGCGGTACTAGTTTGGCCTTAATGGACGCTGGCGTGCCAACACGTGCCCATGTTGCAGGTATTGCGATGGGATTAGTGAAAGAAGGCGATCGTTATGCAGTTTTGACTGATATTTTAGGAGATGAAGATCATTTAGGCGACATGGATTTTAAAGTTGCTGGCACAAAAGAGGGTATAACTGCTTTGCAAATGGATATCAAAATTGATGGTATCACTGAAACGATTATGCGCGATGCTTTATTACAAGCGAATATAGCCAGATTACATATTCTTGGCATTATGGAACGCAGCATTACTCAGCCACGCAATGAGATGTCTGCCTATGCGCCGCGTATTTTAACGATGCGAGTTCCCACGGATAAAATTCGTGATGTCATTGGCAAAGGTGGTGTGACTATACGTGCTATCACTGAAGAAACAGGGGCGATTATTGACATTAGCGATGATGGTGTTGTTCGAGTAGCGGGCAGTGATTTAACAGCATGTGAAGATGCTATCCGGCTTATTGAAAATTTAACGGCAGAAGCGGTGATTGGTCAAATCTATGAAGGTGTGGTGGTAAAATTAATGGATTTTGGTGCAATCGTGAACTTTTTGCCGGGTAAGCAAGGGTTAGTGCATATTTCACAAATTTCGAAAGAACGTATTGAGAAAGTAAGTGATAAACTATCTGAAGGTCAAGCAGTGAAAGTCAAGGTGCTTGAGATTGATCGACAAGGTCGTGTTCGGTTAAGTATGAAAGAAATTATTGAAGTTTAAAATTTCTTTATTAAAATGTAGGGTGGATTAGACGCGTTTTTTGCGTCGTAATCCACCAAATTTGTCATTTACAATTGGTGGATTACGGCAAAAAACGCCTAATCCACCCTACATTTTATTAATTTCACGGCACTGTGATTGTTAATAATGTAAAAAAGCAAGAACGCCTATCATAATAGTCATGCCGCTGACCATAATTCCCCCTAGACGAAGGGTCAAGCGCGTTTCGACTGCTCTTATTTCTAGCTTTAAATCATTAATATCTTTGGTCGTTGATAATTTTACTTCATGAATTGATAGCTTTAATTCATCAATATCTTTCTTAGTTGATATTCTTAAATCATCAATATCTTTCTTAGTTGATATTCTTAAATCATTAATATCTTTCTTAGTTGATAATTGTAATTCATGAATTGATAGCTTTAATTCATCAATATCTTTCTTAGTTGATATTCTTGAAGCATCAATATCTTTCTTAGTTGATAATTGTAATTCATGAATTGATAGCTTTAATTCATCAATATCTTTCTTAGTTGATATTCTTAATTCATTAATATCTTTCTTAGTTGATAATTGTAATTCATGAATTGATAGCTTTAATTCATCAATATCTTTTTTAGTTGATATTCTTGAGTTCTCAATATCTTTCTTGGTTGATAAATTATCATCCAATAATCCAGCCAGCATATCAGCATTAGCTTCAGCTTGCGCTTCGGCAATTTTAGGTTCAACACCAGCTGCTTTTAGCCGATTGGCATAAGCTAATGTATCAAAAGCAATTCGTGCACGCATAAAAAAATTCTCCATAAGATATTTTATCAGATTTTATTGTTTTAAGAGCAGTTTTTTGAGCAGGTAAAAGAGCAGCTAAGCTATGTGTGTTATGAGGGAATGCGTTATTATACACTTTTCATTTTTGATTCCAAGGAAATAATTATGTACGATTTTATCAAAAAATATTTATTTAAATTTGATCCAGAATTTGCACATGCTCTCACATTAAATACTTTAAAAGTAGCAGATAAAATTAAATTGCTTACTTTATTTTCTGAAAAAATAATATTGCCATACGAATGTATGGGATTACATTTTAAAAATCCCGTTGGGCTTGCCGCCGGATTTGATAAAAATGGCGATTATATTGATGTTTTTGATGCGTTAGGTTTTGGTTTTATTGAAATAGGCACTGTCACAAAAAATCCACAAATGGGAAATCCCAAACCTCGTTTATTTCGTTTAGAAAAAGAAGCAGCTTTAATTAACCGTTTAGGATTTAATAATAAAGGCATTGATTATTTAATAGCACAAGTTAAAAAAACCAATTATCAAGGCATTTTAGGTATTAACATTGGCAAAAATCGTGATACGCCTTTAGAAAAAGCATTAGAAGATTATCTTTATTTATTTCAAAAAGCAGCGCCTGTTGCCAGTTACATTACTATTAATATTTCATCCCCTAACACAGAAAATTTACGAGATTTGCAACAAGGTAAATTGCTTAAAAATTTATTAAGCACGTTAAAATCCGCACAAAAAGATCAAAGAAAATATGTACCATTAGTCGTTAAAATTTCCCCAGATTTAACTGTAGATGAATTAAAAAATATGGCCGATATTTTTTTGGAAGAACAAATAGACGGCGTTATTGCCACCAATACCACACTTGATCGCTCTCAAATTGAAGCCTCTATGATTAAAAGCGAAAAAGGCGGCTTAAGTGGTAAACCATTATTTGCGCGTTCAACCCTTATTCTGAGCCAACTCCATGAATTATTGGAAGAAAAAATCCCCATTATTGGCTGTGGCGGTATTTTAGACTCAAATTTAGCTCAAGAAAAAATCAAAGCAGGCGCCAGTTTATTGCAAATATACACAGGATTTATTTATAAAGGCCCGGTTTTAATAAGAGAAATTAATAAATCCTTAAGAAATTTCGCGTAAAATTGACCCAACTGCATAGAGACAATTAGTTAATAATGAGGCATCATATGTTTGGATATGATATAAAATCAACATCTTTGCAATTACCTTATAGAAAAGATGATATTAATCTTTTGCATGAGAATGGCAAAATTTTAAGTGATTATCAAATAGCTAATTTAACACAGCGTCTTCAAGGGATGCCTAATACTTATTATCCTCCTCATCAATTAGGTTTAACTTATGGTGTTATAAAAACCGGGGAAAAACAATTCTATGTTGAAACACCAATCCTTTTAGGCAAGGGCGCTAGTGGTGTTGTTCACTCTTGTCAAGCGACGACAGGTAAATGGTATATCTCAAAAGTTATTTGCAATGAATCCTATTATTCAAAAAACGTCGATGCGATAAAAAAAGAACATAAAGCTTTGATTGAAGCGAAAATGTCTACGTCGGATTCAATAGTTGAGTATAAGATTCCTGGGACAAATAGAAAAAAGATTTATATGATTATGGAGCAGGAAGAAGACGGTATTCCATTGTATGATTATTTTATAAATAAGAAGGAAATTCAAAAATTTTCTCTTTTAAAAAAAGTTTATTTTGCATTACTTATTTTCAATGAAATTTATAAAAAATTTCACAGTAAAAATTTATTACATCGAGACCTAAAATTAGAAAATATCCTTATTTCATTGCTAGGTGCGCATATTATAGATTTTGGAATGGTTTGTTCGTCAAAAAAAAAATATTTTAAGTTGGTCGGTACAGATGGATATATGGCTCCTGAGCTTAAAGCTAGTAGATGGGGTGCTATCCCATATAGTCAGGCAACAGATGTATATGCAGCAGGTGTTATTTTTAAAGAATTATTAGCAGGAAATAATAGTGGTCTGAATAGAAAGACAAATCAAATTGTATATCCAACGCTTGATTCTAATTTGTTGCCGCCAGAATTAATTAAGTTAGTAGACGATATGACTAGTCCAACAGCTGATAATAGACCGACTATTATTGAAGCTATTGCTCAGTTAAATGCTTATTACTCTCTATCTGAATTTGAATCTCAAAGAGAAGAAATTGAAAAAGAGAAAAAATCGTTACTTGCTGAAGAAAAAATACATTTAGACTATGCGCACTTGATTATTGATAAGAGAGCAAGTGGTGGAGTGACTACTACCAAATTAGTAAGAGATACAATTAAAGATTATACTCAAGAAAAAGGCTTTTTTAGATGGACTTTTGGCACGAGTAATCAAACTAAAGAAATTATTAATATACTTTATCCTCCCAAGATAACCCGGGAAAAATATTTAAAGGAAATACCAGAATTAAGACGGGATTCTGAGCGTTATAAAAAAGCCAAAGAATATGTTTTGAATAATTCTAATAGAACTTTTGCACGCATGCTTTATAAAAATATTTTCAGAGGAAAGGATTTAGAAGTAGATCAAGCCTATGAAGCTCGTGATATCATCCTTCGTGAAAAAGCAGCAAGACCATTTTGGAAAAGATTTTTTTAAGATTGAATAAATATATTTTTATTAAAAGTAATATATTTATGCGTTAAATAATTTGGAATTAGCATTAAAAAAGTTGTGATAATGCGTGCTATCATTTTAGGTAGAAAAATAAGTTTAATAAAAACAGTCATGCATAAAAGACTAATCATCAGCGACATTAAAGATACAAATATATAAACAGAATATTGTGAACCAAGTTGTTTTGTAGCACATTTAAATGTAATCCATTTATTGGCTGAAAAATGAAATAAACTTGCCATGACAAAAGCACAAATGAGTGCCTCACCATAATTTAAATGTAATCTATTTAAAGAACACCAAAAAACTGACCAGTCAATGAGCGTCGTGAACCCGCCAATAAAAAAATAAGGTAAAAATTCTTTTAATTTTATAATGTCTAGCAACTTCATGTTTTTTACTCCACTGTCACTGACTTCGCCAAATTACGTGGTTGATCTATATCAGTCCCTTTTAATACTGCAACATGATAAGCCAGTAATTGTAATGGAATAGTATATAAAATCGGTGCTAAAATTGGATCAACGCTTGGCATGTTGATAATGTGAATACCCGGATCAGCTGTTTGTACAGTGTCAGTAAAAACATACAATTCGCCGCCTCGTGCACGGACTTCTTGCAGATTTGATTTTAATTTTTCAAGTAAATCATCGTTAGGTGCAATGACAATCACTGGCATGTTTTTATCAACCAATGCCAGCGGACCATGTTTTAGCTCACCGGCAGGATAACCTTCTGCATGAATATAGGAAATTTCTTTTAATTTAAGCGCTCCTTCTAACGCAATCGGGTAAAGTGCGCCACGACCTAGAAATAAAGCATGCTCTTTATCAACAAAATTTTCTGCTAATTTAGCAATCGCTTTATTGATATGCAGTACAGATTCTATTTGTTTGGGTAATTTTTTGATTTCTGTGACTAGATGTTTTTCTGTTCCAAGAAAACTAGGATTTTGATGAGACAGTTCTAAAGTTAATAATAATAATGCAGTTAATTGTGCCGTGAATGCTTTGGTGGATGCAACCCCTATTTCAGGACCTGCACGCATCATGAAATGTAAATCAGATTCTCGGACTAAAGAACTTTCTGGTGCATTGCAAATCGCAAGCGAACTTAAAAACCCAATTTTTTTTGCAAGACGCAAAGCTGCTAACGTATCTGCCGTTTCACCAGATTGTGAAAGCGTGATAAATAAACTATTAGCGGGTACAACTGTTTTTCTATAACGAAATTCACTCGCAATTTCAACCGAACAAGGAATGCCTGTTAATGCTTCAAGCCAATAACGTGCAACCATCGCTGCATGATAACTGGTGCCGCATGCTACCAATTGAACATGCTGTACTCGTGCAAAAATTTCATTCGCTTTTAAGCCAAATGCGCTATCTAATAAAGTATTTCTTCCAAGACGCCCTTCTAAAAGTCGAATAATTGCTTGCGGTTGCTCGAAAATTTCTTTGCACATATAATGACGATATTCTCCACGATCAGCAAAATCTGATTGTAATTCAAGTATACGCGTCGGTCTTTCAACGTGAATATCCTCAGCTGTGTAAATATGAATTTGATCACACGAAATATCTGCAATATCGCCTTCTTCTAAAAAAATAAATTCTTTAGTAACAGATAATAGCGCTAAAGGATCAGATGCAAAAAAGTTTTCACCCATGCCTTTCCCCACGACTAAGGGGCAGCCATGACACACCGCAATAAGACGTTCTGGCTGATGAATGGATGCAATCCCTAATGCATAAGAGCCTTCTAATTGTTTAACAGTTTGTTGAGTCGCTTTTAATAAATCAGGATATTGTTTGGAATGATAATGTAGTAAATGTACCACGGTTTCAGAATCAGTATCAGAGAAAAATTGATAGCCTTCTTTTAGTAAAAAGTTTTTTAATTCTTCGTGATTTTCAATAATGCCATTATGCACGATCACCAATTCATCATGTGACATTAAGGGATGTGCGTTTTGCTCCGATGGAATGCCATGTGTTGCCCAACGAGTATGTGCAATCCCCATATGACCTTGCAGCGAGGATTGATTCAAAAGTGTTTCTAAATTTTGAACTTTTCCCTGAGTGCGTAGGCGTTGCAATCCTTTTGTTCGATCAATAAGAGCAAGGCCTGCAGAATCATAACCTCTATATTCAAGGCGTTTTAAGCCATCAATTAAAATACGTTCAACCCCTCGATAAGATACAGCGCCGACGATACCACACATTGTTTAGGTCTCCTTTTTCTTTTTGCGTTGCCAATTGGGAATGATAGATTGTTTTATCCGGCTAATGGCTAATTGATTGGGCGGCACATCACGCGTGATGGTTGAGCCTGCCCCGATTGTTGCTCCCTCACCGATTGTGACTGGTGCGACTAATTCTGTATTAGACCCAATAAAAACATCATTACCGATTAAAGTTTTATGTTTGTGCGCACCATCATAGTTACAAGTAATTGTCCCAGCACCTATATTAACTGTTGAGCCAAGCTCGCTATCGCCAATATAGCCCACATGATGGACTTTTGAATAAGCACCGATTGAGCTATTTTTAATTTCAATAAAATTGCCAATTTCTGCGTGATTTGCGATATGTGTTTCTCCACGAATTCGTGCAAAGGGTCCAATAATGGCATGAGATTCAATTGTCGCATTTTCGATATAGCTATTGGCTTTTATTTCAATATAATTATCTAAAAAAACATTTCGCAAAAAAGTATTGGGGCCAATCACGCAATGATCGCCAATGGTAACATCACCTTCAAAAATAGTATTGATATCAATATAAACATCTTTGCCAATTTTTAAATTTCCCCTGACATCAAAACGCATAGGATCAGCTAAAGTAGCGCCTTGCTGCAAATATTTTATAGCTTGTTGTTCTTGATAAAAACGTTCAAGTGCTGCTTGTTGAATGTGATCATTGATGCCTAAAATTTCTTGGTAGTGTGTTGGTTGAAAGCTTGTTATTTCTAATTTTTGTTTCACTGCTTTTTCGATAATATCTGTTAGATAATATTCTTGTTGAGTATTTTGATTGGTGAGGGTGGGGAGAGTTTGATTTAAAAAAGCAGCTGATACAAAGTAAATGCCAGAATTAATTTCTTGAATACATTTTTGTTTAGGCGTTGCTTCTTTTTCTTCAATGATTTTGATAATATTGTGTGAAGGATTACGAATAATCCGACCAAATCCCGTTGGGTCAGGAAGTTCTGCTGTTATGATCCCTAATGCATTGATAGGTGTTTCTGCCATAAAGCTTTCTAAAGTGGATTGTGAAATCAATGGCACATCACCATACAAAATAAGCACCCGATGATGCTCTGGAATGGCAGGTAATGCTTGTAAAACGGCATGTCCGGTGCCTAACTGTTCTTTTTGCTCAATCCAGGTGACAGGATATTTGCCAAGTGTTTTTTTGATTTCAGTGGCTTTACACCCTATAATCGAAAAAATATTGTCCATTTTTAATGATAGACAAGTTTCAATGACGCGTTCAAGCATTGGTTTTCCAGCTAAAGGATGCAAAACTTTAGGGAGATTAGAGTACATCCTTTTCCCTTGACCTGCTGCTAAGATGACAATACTATTTGTCATTAATTTTATGTCCTTTATTCATAAAAGTTGGTTATTATATGCCTAATTTATGAGAAATGGAATTGAATCACGAATTTAAAAGAAATTTTCATAATAATAAGGGAGTTGTCAAAAATGGAACAAAATCCATCCCAAGAGTTGATTGAATCACTTAAAGAAGAAATTTTTCAATTAAAAAATATTATTAGGCATATTCCTGGTAATTTATATTGGATGGATCAGCAAGCGGTCTATCAAGGATGTAATAATGAAGTGGCTCATTTATTTAATTTATCGCATCCAGATGATATTAAAGACAAAAATTTAAAAGCACTGTATGCAATGAAAGCCGAAAAATTAAACACATTTTTATGGCCGGTTAACATTGATGAGACGCATAATTTAAATTTAAGTTTGATAAAAAAAGAACAAAGTTATATTGGCGAAGAATATGTCAACACTGCGCCGGATGAACAGCATGTTTTCTTAAGTAAAAAAGTAATTTTACGCAATAGTAAAAACGAAGTTAGCGGATTGTTAGGCATTTCATTTAATATTACTGATCGTAAAAATACAGAAAAAGCGCTAGAAGAAGCAAAAGAAAAAGCAGAGATAGCCAATCAAGCTAAGACTGATTTTATTCAAAATATGCAGCATGACTTACGCACACCATTATGCGGAATTTTAGGGGTGATTAACCATCTGTCATTGATTGAAATAGATAAAAACAAAAAAGAATTATTAAATGATGCAGAAATAGCAGCGCAAGAGGTGTTAAATTATTTTGATCATATTGTTGAATTTTCTCAAATTAATAATCATTTTGTTCCTAAAATAATTCGAGAATTTGATTTGAAAAAACTAATAGAAGGACTTGTGTTGATTGAGTCAGCGGCTGTGCGAAATAAAAACATTAATCTCATTATTAACTACGCGAACGATATACCGACTATTGTCAAAGGTGATCGGTTTCGAATTCAGCGAATTTTATTAAATATGGTGAATAATGCGATTAAATTTACTGAAAAAGGATATATTAGAATCGATGTTAGTCAAGTTGAAAAAGAACCAGGTATTTTTAAAATAATAATTGAAGATACAGGTATAGGCATTGCAAAAAAAAATCAAGAAGTTATTTTTGATAAATTTGCTCGATTGGATCCTGCTAATAAAAATATTTATAAGGGCACAGGATTGGGTTTATGGATTATTAAAGAATTTATAAAAGACTTATGTGGAAGAATAGAGTTAGTGAGTGAGGTAAACGAAGGCTCTTGTTTTACTTTATTTATTCCTTTGCTTATTAATTAAAAAGGAAATTAATTATGACGAATAATCAATCTCCGTTGGTTTTATTAGTAGAAGATAATTATCTTATTAAGAAAATTTCAACGATTTTATTAAAACAATTAAATTGTATAGTGGATGTTGCAAGTAATGGAAAAGAGACTTTAGAATTTATTCAGGAAAAAAAATATAATATTATTTTTATGGATATTGGGTTGCCAGATATTGATGGGATTACGTTAATTCAAAAAATTAGAAAATTATCTAAAATAAATTGTAATGTGCCCGTTATTGCTTTGACAGCGCACTCGGATCATGACTATATGACTAAATCTTTGGATGCAGGTGCGAATGAGTTTTTAACTAAGCCTTTTAATATGCAAATAGGCCAGCATCTTTTGCAGCGTTATTATGCTGCTAGTTAATAGCATGCGTGAAATTAAAATGTAACAACTATCTTGGAAATTAAATTTCAAGATAGTTGCCAGATTTTGTGAAAATTATTTTTTTACAAACTTAGACAGTGGTTTCGGCGGTTCCGGAGGATGGATGCGTCGCTCAGGGCTAGCTGATTTACTGCGCGTCAGTGAGTCAAAGGTTTCTTGCGCTTTATTAATCAATACTCTGTCTCCACTCGCTGCAATATCTGGGATAGAAAAAAGCAAGAGCTTGTACGCTGCTTTTCTTGTGCCTGGCGAAGAAGGAGTTACTTCGATTGGAGCATCAGGATAAGAAGGATAAGAAGAAGAAGGAAAAGAATGAGATATGGTTTTCTTATTTTTAGAACTTTTTGGTTGAGAGCCTGGCTGTTGAATTGGCCATGGAGCACTTGTTGCAGTAGTATAATCTGCGAGAGGTGTTGTAGCCCGTGCGCTATGATCTGAACCTTCGCTCTTTCCGCTCTTAGGTGTGGGCGTGTCGGCAACTTCGCTATCAGAAGAATCATTTCCTTGGCTTTTTGACAGAATACGAGGGGATGATGAGGCGGGAGCAATGGGGGAGGGGCTCCGTCTCAATATGTGTGCTGTCGAACCTAAAGGAGCAGGTTTTTTTTCAGCTAATGGTTTTTTTTCAGCTAATGGTTTTTCTAGCATTTTAGCAGCACTTTTTTTAGATTTAGGTTCATTAAGTGCGATAACCCCCAATTTTGTTTTAGAGCCTTCAAGTGCTTCTTGGAATGGAGGAGGGAAATTGTTATGTTTATAATAAATGACACCTGGTATTTCCTTAAGGCAAAGAATGTGGGCAATTTCTGCAAGATTAAACGTAATGCTTAAATAATTTAATGCTTGTTGAGCAATATCTTGGCTAAGACCTTTGCTAGTATTTTTTTGATGAAGACTTTTTGCTAGTAAGTTAGAACGATGATCTGCGCGAGTATTTTTTTTAACTTTATTTGAATTAGAATTTGAGCGTGTATTTTCTTTATATTCCTTCCACATTTTTTGAATAGAGACAGAATATTCTTCATTTTCAGCATATCTTTTTTCTAGCGTTTCCATGTGTGTTTTGAAATAAAGTTTGTCGTCTACGCTATCTATTTTTTTACATTCTAAAGCAAAAGTAGTGAACTTATATTCAGGAAATTGCTTATCTTCTTGTGTTTGTAGATGATGATTAAGCATAACAATTGTATCTCGGACTTCTTCTTCATAAAGTGCATTGAGTGGTGCTCTTAATGCTCTAGCAAGTGCGATAGGATCGCGGCAATTATCTTCTGTAATGACTTTTGAGAGTTTGTCTATTTGTGAAGAAGTTAAATCGGCTTTTGAAAACCAATCATCGCCGGGTCCTCCTATCATTAAGTCAACACGGTCAGTTATTGGTTTAAGTGTTAATAGAGCCTCAGTAATTAATTGTTTGGCATAATCTTTATTTGGAGGCGGCATACTCATCACAAACATTACTTTATGATCTTTTAAATCTTGGGTAGGATGATAGACGGTAACCTTGGAAAGGTCTCTTTCAAACATTATATTTCTCCTCTTATAATTAAGGCTTTTTTTTTAATATTTCAAAGAACCAAATTACGTGCAATATTAAATAATTGCAGCTGTAATTGGTCATATCATATTTGTCTTACATTTTATAGGGGCATAGTATTAACGTCAATTTTTAAACTATGGAATTTTTTCAACAAATTCTGTATTTCCGTATTATTAAAAATCACTTTATCAATACAAACAAAAGCAGAATTCTCAAGCTTATTTCCCATGGCATTAATCATTAAAGAAATTTCATCTAATGAATTAATCATCCTATTCTCATTAATAATTAAAATAGGATCGTGTTCTAAAAGATAAGATTGATGTGGGGTTTTAATGAGTGCCAATTGCCAATCGGCAATGGCTGGGTGGGCGTGCTTGAATTCAGCAAGTAGTTGCTCAATTTGATGGAGATCTACTTGATCTAAGCGAAATATTTTTGGCATCTCTCGAAGATGTAGACGTTTTGCAAGTGCAGTTGAAATATTATTTGAAGATTGAGTAGCTAAAGTCTGAATTAAAGTAAAAATATCATAATCACAGAGCTCTTTATAGATATCATAGTTTTCTTCTACAAAATTCTCAGAAGTTTGATTGGATTTATTAAATTGATTAACCGCTAATAAAAATCGTCCTAATCGCGTATTTTTAATAAAAATTAATTCAGGATCAGTATCTATATTTTCGGATAAATAACCTAAAAGCTTAATTAAAAAAAACTCGAGCGCTAATTTTTTTTGATGAAAATAAATATTACGCGTCATTAAACGTCGCGCCATTAAATAATGCTCAACTACACCAATGCCCTTATGCGTCAAACCTAATCTTTCACCCGTTTTAGTCGGTATAATAGCCATTGAATTTAACATCCACTGAAAATCAAATTTTCCATAATCCACACCGCAAAAATGACTGTCTCGCAATAAATAATCTAACCGATCAGCATCTAATTGCGATGAAACAATATCTGCTAACAATGGTTTGACAGTGGCGCGATGCATGATCATTTCTTCAATTTGTAAAAATTTTTCTGGAGAAAGAGGATGATCTTGATTTAATGCATTGTAATGCTTAAAAAACTCAGCTGTTCGATAATCTTTTAAAAATAAAGGCGTCCAGGCTTCATGACGAATGCGTTTTTTGACAAATAAATCTTCGAAAGTATGAGAAAAGGGCCCATGGCCAATGTCATGTAATAAACAAGCAAGCATAACAAGCTGTCGTTCTTCGGTTTTTAACCCAATTGTATGCGCAATTTGACTTGCAACATAACAACATCCTAAAGAATGATTAAACCGCGTATGCACAGCCCCCGGAAAAATAAAATCTCCCATGCCCAATTGCTTTACGTGCCGTAACCGTTGAAAATGCGCGCTATCAATAAATGGCTTAATCCAGGCATTTTCCATTTGAGAAAATTGCATGGTGCCATGAACGGGATCTTTAATGACATGATAAATAGTTTGGTTATTCATGAAGAATGGCATCTAATTGAAGTTGATAAGATTCAAAAGCAGCATCATCAAAGCAAACAAATGTAATTCTCTCAATGTCTGGATGTAATTCTAGAAAATTGAGCGCTTCATGAATGGCAATGGCTGCTGCTTGTAGAATAGGATAACCATAAACACCACAGCTAATAGCTGGCAGGGCAATGGTTTTTATGCCTTGTTTCAATGCTAAATTAAATGAAGATTGATAACAGGCACTTAAAAGTTGTGGCTCTCCTTTCGACCCGCCCCGCCAAACAGGTCCAACCGTGTGGATAATCCATTTTGCTGGTAAGTTGTATGCTTTAGTGATTTTTGCGTGTCCCGCCAAGCATCCACCTAATTGTTTGCATTCTTTTAGTAAGTCAGGTCCTGCTTTAAGATGAATAATGCCATCTATCCCGCCACCACCTAATAAAGAAGAGTTGGCAGCATTCACAATGGCATCGACAGATAGTTCTGTGATGTCGCCTTTAATAATTTTTAATTGTTCGGACATATAGCCTCTAAATATAAATTCAACACAATTCTACGCGCTCTGTTTGATTCCCGCAAATTGAGATGGGGCTGGCGATTCTACCGCCGATTGATTACTATGGGGTATCAATTGGTATGAAGGAAAGAGTCATGGTAAAAAAACGTGGACTTGGTAAATCATTGGATGCTTTATTAGTCGGTTCATTACCGCTAACAACTGAGTCAGATCAAGCTTATGAAAAAGAGCAATTATCAGCGCTCTCGCTTAATGTCATTCAAAGTGGTCGTTATCAACCAAGAAGAGACATCAATCAAGATAGCCTAGAAGAATTAGCAAGTTCAATTCGCGCGCAAGGTGTTATTCAGCCGATTATTGTGAGACAAATCAATGCGGGACGCTATGAATTAGTCGCAGGCGAACGTCGTTGGCGTGCGGCTCAATTAGCAGGCTTAAAAGAAATCCCGGCGATTATTCGTGATATCCCAGACGAAGCGGCGATGGCGATTGCATTAATTGAAAATATACAACGTGAAAACTTAAATCCAATAGAAGAAGCCATTGCTTTGCAAAGATTATTAGATGAATTTGCCATGACGCATCATGAAATTGCCGATGCAGTTGGCAAATCACGAACAACTGTTACCAATTTGTTACGGTTGCTTTCATTGACAGATGAAGTCAGATTATTATTAGAACGCGGTGATTTAGAAATGGGTCATGCCAGAGCTCTATTATCATTGGCGCCTGATTTGCAAATTGATGCGGCACAAATGATTGTTGATAAAGAATTATCAGTTCGGCAAACAGAAGAATTGGCGCGTCGTATGCAGTTACCGAATTTGCCAAATTTGCCTAAATCAGTTGATCCAGATGTTTTAAGATTGCAAGATGATTTATCGATGCGATTGAAGCTAAATGTTGCGATTCAACATAGCCCTAGAGGTAAGGGGAAATTGGTGATTCGTTATAAAAACTTAAATGAACTCGAAGTTTTGCTGGCTTATTTTCAATAGGTTTTGTCATGCCAGAAATGTAGGGGGGGGATTAGACGCGCTTTTTGCGTCGTAATCCACCAAATTAAAATAAAAGGTATTTATATTTTTGGTGGATTACGGCAAAAAACGCCTAATCCCCCCCCTACATTTTTCCCAAAAAAATATTAATTTTCCAAAGTAGATTAAACAACATTGCGGTCTTTCAAAAAACGCTTTATACTCGCGCAAAATTACTAGACTAAACGTCGAGGGCTCAATTATGTCTAATTTATTGACTAATAAAGTTAGAGCTGAGCTGTTTCGTATTATTTTTTATCAATTATTAGTAATAGTTGGAATTTTTTTGGTGGTTTTTTTATTAAAAGGACTAAAAAATAGCGTATCTCTATTGAGCGGATCAGTGTCTTATTGGTTGCCAAGCGTTATTTTTATTGGGTGTGTTTCAAGATATACAGGTGCTAAGCAGTCCATGCAATTTATCGCTGCTTTTTTGATAGGCGAAAGCGCGAAATTAATATTAAGCGGTATTTTATTTATTATGTTAATGCATTATTTACAATTTAATTTGTTATATGCCTTCTGCGGCTTGGCTGTTGGAATTGTTGCTTTTTGGCTTGCGGCTTTTGGTTGTCTTTTTAGGAGGCAAACCGCATGAATAGCAGTAATTATATTGAACACCACTTACAACATTTACAGTTAAACTTAAATACTTTTAAATTAGGTAATAATGGTTTTTGGACCCTTAATCTTGATACTTTTTTTGTGGGTCTGGTCACTGCTTTTTTAATCGGCGGCACGTTGTGGTATGTGGCAAAACATATGCAGCTTGCCAAGCCCTCTCGATTGCAAAATTTTGTCGAAGTGGCGGTTACGTTCGTTCAGCGAACAGTGCATGAATCTTATCGCGGACAAAGCCAATTGATTGCGCCTCTTGCTTTGACGCTGATGTTATGGATATTTTTCATGAATGCACTGGATTTATTACCAGTTGATTTCTTCCCATTGGTGCTTAATTTATTTGGTGTGGCTCATTTTAAGTCAGTACCGACTGCTGATCCTAACATGACTTTTGCAATGTCGATTTCTGTCTTTATTTTAGTGCTGTTTTATAATATAGTTGTCAAAAAATGGCATTTAGGCAAAGAAATATTAACCAAACCCTTTGGGCCTTATTTATTTCCGCTGAATATATTTTTTCGCATTCTTGAAGAAATTGTGCGGCCATTTTCTTTGGCGCTACGGTTATTCGGTAATATGTTTGCAGGAGAGCTCATTTTTGTATTAATTGCGATGCTCCCTTGGTGGGCGCAATGGCTGCCGGGTGGTATTTGGGCTATTTTTCATATTTTAATTATTACCTTACAAGCGTTCATCTTTATGATGTTAACAATTGTTTATCTCAGTATGGCACATGATTCACATTAGATTTTTATAATATAATTAGGAGGTCAGATGGAAATTGCAAGTTTGATTGCTGAAGTTCAAGGTCTAAAAGCAGTTGCAGCAGGTTTATTAATTGGTCTTGCCTCTTTAGGCACAGCTATCGGCTTTGGTATTTTAGGCGGTAAATATGTAGAAGGCGTTGCAAGACAGCCTGAGCTTTCTAATATGCTCATGGTGAAAGTGTTTATTATGGCAGCTTTAGTCGACGCTTTTGCGGTGATATCAATTGTGATGGGGCTTATTTTATTCTTTGCCGGTAATCAATTCTTAGGGCCTGTTTTAGATGCAGCAGGACAGACAGCGACTGTTCAACAGCAATCAGTTAATTGAAAAGAAAACGAGGAATAAAGCATGGAGATTAATGCAACTTTAATCGGCCAATTGATCACATTTGCTATTTTAGTGTGGTTTACCATGAAATTTGTGTGGCCGCCTATTACTAAAGCCATGCATGAACGTGACAAAAAAATTGCTGATGGCTTAAATGCCGCAGAACATGGCCAACGTGCGTTAGTTGAAGCTAAAGATAAAGCATTAGTCATTCTTGCTGATGCGAAAAAAGAAGCTAATCAAGTGATTGTTGAAGCGCATAAACGCTCCGCCCATCTCATTGAAGAAGCAAAAGATCATGCCAAAGCGGAATCTGTGCGTATTAAAGCACAGGCGCAAGATGACATTGCTCGCGAAGTCATGCAGGCAAAAGAGGGCATTCGCAAGCAATTAGTAGGATTGGCCGTATTAGGTGCTGAAAAGATTTTGCAACGTAATTTAGATGTTGCAGCACAATCTTCCCTGTTAGACGAATTTGTAGCTGAAATATGATGGATAACTTAACTACTCTTGCAAGACCTTATGCCGTGGCTGCTTTTGAGTATGCTTTATCCCAAGATATATTAATGCCTTGGCAACTTTTTTTGCAAAAAGCCGCGGAGATGGCGAAACAAAAAGATATCTTAAAATGGCTGACTCATCCTTTTATCACTAAAAGTCAGTTGTTAGGTTTATTTGAAGAGCTTTTGCAACCCTATTTAATCAATCTTCAGCAAAATAATTTTTTAAAAATATTAGCAGAAAATAAACGTTTAATTTTATTTCCAGCGATTGCAAATTTATTTGCTGAATTAAAAGCACAGCATGAAAAAATAGTAGATGTTAACATCATTTCTGCCGTTCCATTGCAAGAAAATTATCAACAAAAAATAGCAGCCTCTTTAACAAAAAGGTTACAGCGGCAAATTGAATTAACATATGAAGTCGATCCATCGCTATTGGGCGGTGCGATCATTCGAGCAGGGGATTTAGTCATTGACGGTTCTGTGCGCGGAAAATTAAATCGATTACTTGACTCTCTTTAAGGTAAAAGACTATGCAGCAATTAAGTCCAGTTGAAATTAGTGAATTAATCAAACAACGTATTGCCGAGTTTGATATTAGACCTGAGGTACGCACTGAAGGAACCATTGTGAGTGTTAAAGATGGCATTGTGCGTATTTATGGTTTAGCAGATGTTATGCAAGGTGAAATGATTGAATGTGAAAATCAAACCTATTGTTTAGCACTAAATTTGGAGCGTGATTATGTCGGCGCTGTGGTATTGGGACGTGCTGATCATTTAGCAGAAGGTCAAATTGCCAAATGCACTGGACGGATTCTTGAAGTCCCTGTGGGTCGCGCGCTGTTAGGGCGGGTGGTTGATGCTTTGGGAAATCCTATTGATGGGAAAGGTGCGATTAAAGCAGAAGGACGCGATGCTGTTGAAAAAGTAGCGCCTGGGGTTATTTTTCGTGAACCTGTTGCACAGCCTTTACAAACAGGCTTAAAAGCAATTGACTCGATGGTTCCCATTGGCCGCGGCCAACGAGAGTTAATTATTGGCGATCGTCAAACGGGTAAAACAGCTATTGCAGTTGATACGATTATTAATCAAAAAGACACAGGGGTTAAGTGTATTTATGTTGCTGTGGGTCAAAAAGCTTCTTCTATTGCAGCCGTTGTGCGAAAGCTTGAAGAACATGATGCCATGAAACATACGATTATTGTTGCAGCGCCTGCGGCTGTTGCGGCTGCTTTGCAATTTATTGCGCCTTATGCGGGTTGTACGATGGGCGAATATTTTCGTGATCGAGGCGAAGATGCTTTAATTATTTATGACGATTTAACCAAACAAGCCTGGGCCTATCGACAAATTTCTTTATTATTACGCCGGCCACCGGGTCGTGAAGCTTATCCTGGCGATATTTTTTATATTCACTCTCGATTATTAGAACGCGCATCTCGTGTTAATGCAGAGTATGTTGAAAAAATGACAAAAGGCCAGGTGAAAGGTCAAACGGGTTCACTCACGGCTTTACCGATTATTGAAACCCAAGCAGGCGATTTATCTGCTTTTGTTCCGACTAATGTGATTTCGATCACAGATGGCCAAATTTTTCTTGAAACTGATTTATTTAATTCAGGTATTCGTCCTGCTATTAATGCTGGATTATCAGTTTCTCGGGTGGGTGGGGCTGCGCAAACTAAAATTATTAAAAAATTAGCAGGCGGTGTGCGTATTGCTTTAGCGCAATATCGAGAGCTGGCTGCTTTTTCGCAATTTTTATCAGATTTAGATGAAGCAACGCGCAAACAACTTGAACGCGGTCAATGCATCACAGAAATTATGAAACAAAAACAATATCGCCCTTTAAGTGTTGCCGAGATGGCGGTGAGTTTATATGCCGCCAGTAATGGGTTTTTAGATGGTGTGCCTCTCAATAAAATAGCTGATTTCGAACAAGGCTTATTAAGTTTTTGCCGAGCCAATCATGCTGATTTCATGAGAAAAATCAATGAAAAAGGTGATTATAACGATGAGATTGCGAAAACCCTAAAAGAAATTGTGACGACTTTCAAGAAAAGTTTTTAAAAAATTTAAAAATTTAAAAATTTACAAAAGAGGCTTTGAAGATTTATGACTGTCGCGAAAGAGATTCGCACAAAAATTCGAAGTATTAAAAATACGCAAAAAATTACGCGCGCGATGGAAATGGTTGCTGCTAGTAAAATGCGTAAAGCGCAAGATCGTATGCAACGGGCAAAACCTTATGCGAAAAAGATTTTGCAAGTCATCGGTCATTTGGCAAAAGGACATACTGAATATAGTCATCCTTTTTTACAAACGCGCGATATTAAAAAAGCCGGTTACATTATTATTACTTCAGATCGCGGGCTTTGTGGCAGCTTAAATACTAATTTATTAAAAACTGTCTTAAAAGACATGAAAGATAAAAAAGAACAACACGGTATTGAATTAAATTTATGTTTAATTGGTAAAAAAGCGAGTAGTTTCTTTAAACGAATGGGCGGAAATGTCTTAGCGCAAAAAGACCAGTTAGGCGATGCACCTGAAATAAATGATCTAATTGGCGTTGTTAAAGTGATGCTGGATGCTTATCTTAATCAACAGATAGACGCGCTTTATCTTTGCTCGAATGAATTTATTAATACAATGAAGCAGGTTCCTGTTATTCAACAAATATTACCCGTTGTTCCTGATGTTGATGAAAACTTACGTCATTATTGGGATTATATTTATGAGCCTGATAATGCCAAAGAATTACTAGATAAATTATTAACGCGCTATATCGAATCACAAGTGTATCGAGGTGTTATTGAAAATGCAGCAGCTGAACAAGCCTCACGCATGCTTGCGATGAAAAATGCAACTGATAATGCAACTGATTTAATTAGTGAATTAGAATTAGCGTATCATAAAGCGCGACAAGCAGCGATTACGCGTGAATTAACAGAGATTGTAGCGGGGGCTGCGGTTGTTTAATGTTTAATTAAGTTCCCACTTTAAAAAGTTTATTAAAGAGGTATTGAAAAAAATGAGTGATGTCACCACAGCAGTCAAAGAAGGTAAAATTATAGAAATCATTGGCGCCGTCGTGGATGCGGAATTTCCACGCGAGGCAGTCCCTGAAAACTATAGTGCACTGATAGTCAATGAAGCCAACTTAGTGCTTGAAGTCCAACAACAATTGGGTGATGGCGTGGTGCGTACCATTGCGATGGGTACCACTGATGGCTTGCGGCGTGGTCTTGCTGTTACGAATACGGGTAAACCGATTACTGTTCCGGTTGGCAAAGAAACGTTAGGTCGTATCATGAATGTTTTGGGTGAACCCATTGATGAAGCAGGGCCGATTAATGCAAAAGAATCTCTACCGATTCATCGTCACCCGCCCACTTTTTCAGAGCAAGCCGTGTCTGAAGAATTATTAGAAACAGGGATTAAAGTGATTGATCTTATTTGCCCTTTTGCTAAAGGGGGTAAAGTGGGTTTATTTGGCGGTGCAGGCGTTGGTAAAACAGTCAATATGCTAGAATTGATTCGCAATATTGCAACTGAACATAGTGGTCTTTCTGTTTTTGCAGGTGTTGGTGAGCGGACTCGAGAGGGCAATGATTTTTACCTTGAAATGAAAGAATCTAAAGTATTAGATAAAGTAGCATTAGTTTATGGTCAAATGAACGAGCCACCGGGTAATCGCTTGCGAGTGGCTTTGACAGGTTTAACTGTTGCTGAGAGTTTCCGTGATGAAGGTCGCGATGTTTTATTATTTATTGATAATATTTTCCGTTATACTTTAGCAGGCGTTGAAGTCTCTGCATTATTAGGCCGAATCCCGTCTGCGGTAGGTTATCAGCCGACCTTGGCTGAAGAAATGGGGACACTGCAAGAGCGTATTACATCCACTAAAAAAGGTTCTATTACTTCAGTGCAAGCGGTTTATGTCCCAGCAGATGATTTAACTGATCCGTCTCCTGCGACTACTTTTGCACATTTAGATGCGACAGTGGTTTTATCTCGACAAATTGCGGAATTGGGCATTTATCCAGCGATTGATCCGCTTGATTCAACCAGTCGTCAATTAGACCCGCTTATGGTGGGGCAAGAGCATTATGATGTTGCACAAAGCGTGCAAAGAACGTTACAGCGTTATAAAGAATTAAAAGATATTATTGCTATTTTAGGGATGGATGAACTATCAGAAGATGATAAATTAGCGGTGATGCGCGCACGTAAAATTCAACGATTTTTATCACAGCCTTTCTTTGTTGCAGAAATTTTCACAGGAACGCCTGGACGTTATGTGCCAATAAAAGAAACGATTCGTGGTTTCAAAGGCATTGTGGAAGGTGAGTATGATCATTTACCTGAACAAGCTTTCTATATGGTGGGCAGCATTGAAGAGGCAGTTGAAAAAGCGAAAACATTATGACATCAGTTACGTTACGTCTTGATATAGTCAGTGCAGAACGCGCTATTTTTTCAGGTTTAGCAGAAATGGTGCTAGTCACAGGTCAAATGGGTGAGCTAGGCATTGTGCCGGGGCATGCGCCTTTATTAACAGCGCTTAAGCCGGGTAATATTCGTGTTATTTTACCTGATGGGCAGAAAGAGCAAATATTTTATATTAATGGGGGCATGCTAGAAATTCAGCCCTATATTGTAACGGTTTTATCAGATACGGCTTATCGTGCAGAAGATATTGATGAAGCGAAAGCGATTGCTGCTAAAGAAAAAGCAGAAGCATTATTAAAAGAAAGAAATTCAGAAGTAGATTTTGCAAGAGCCTCATCCGAGCTTGCAGAAGCAATTGCACAAATTCAAGCGGTGCGTAAATTAAAAGAAAGGTTATAAAAGAGTGTCCCTTTTTCACCTCTCCCACAAGGGGAGAGGTGAAATATTGTGTCCATAAAGAAAGATGGAAAAAATAAATTAAGGGTTATAACATGGCATATTCCGATCAACATCTCCCAGATCAACAAGCCTTTCGCACACATCATACAGCCTTAGATAGTTTATTTCGCTACGCAGATTTTTTAAATTTTGGTGAAATACATATTAAATGCGATCATAAAACAGGTTTAAAAGCGATCATTGCGATTCATAATTTAAAACGCGGTCCTGCTATTGGCGGATGTCGATTATTATCTTATCCATCAACTGACGATGCTTGGGTCGATGCACTACGCTTAGCTTATATGATGAGTTTAAAAGCAGCTATTAGTAATCTGCCGCATGGGGGTGCGAAAGCGGTGATTATTAAGCCCTATCATATTAAAAATCGCACAGCTTTGCTTGAAGCTTTTGCTGAGTTTGTTCATTCTTTGGATGGGCGATATATCACAGCAGTTGATTCTGGGACATTTTTAAGTGATATGGATATTATTGCTAAAAAAACGCCTTATGTGACTTGTACGACTATATCAGGTGCAGAGGGCGATCCTTCTTTGCCCACTGCATTAGGTGTGAGACGATCTATTGAAGCGGCTGTTAAATTTAAATTAGGTCAAGATAATTTAACAGGTATTCATATTGCCATTCAAGGAGCAGGTCATGTTGGATTTCATTTGGCCAAAGAGTTAACTCAATTAGGCGCGCATCTGACGATGTGTGATATTGATGAAATAGTTTTAAAACGATGTGTAGATACTTTTGGTGTGGATACTTGTGCGCCTGATGATATTTATGATCTTAAAGCAGATGTTTTTTCACCCTGTGCATTAGGCTCTGTTTTAAATCATAAAACAATTCAACGTCTTCAAGTCAAAATTGTGGCAGGATCGGCTAATAGTCAACTTGCGCACCATCATCATGGTTTTTTATTACAAGAAAAAGGTATTCTTTATGCGCCTGATTTTGTGATCAATGCAGGTGGTTTGATTTATGCAGCTTCTATTTATGATCATTTTGATCCTTTAAAAGCGATTGATCAAGTAAATCAAATTTATGAAACTAGCATGATGATTTTTGAACGTGCCGAGAAAGAAAAAATAGCAACCAGTGAAATTGCTGAGCAAATTGCTTTTTCCAGATTGCGGTAGGGTGGGCAAAGCGCAGCGTGCCCACCACCCACCCTTGAAAATTATTAATAACCGCCCGTATGCGTGTACGTATAACTAACAGTGCCCGCTGCGACACTACATGGTGTTACGTTGCTATAATGACTATCACCCACCAATTTTGAGGTAATTAAGGGGCAAACATTTGCCGGTACGGCAGGAAGGTTAATTACATAAGATGTAGCATCCACGGTGCCGACTGTAACCACGTCAGATGATGCATTTGACCAGGGCACAATACCACTGTTAGGTAGCATGGCTTGTACATTAGTAGAATTTAATCCACCACTTACATAAGACCCAGACGCAGCAGCCACATTATCTGCCATTGATTGAATCGCTTGAATCATGCTTAGACCATCATTTGCTTGTTTAGAAGCAGAAGCTGTTTGATAATATTTAACTGACATCAAAAGAATCAATGCTGCAACTGCAAGTACGAGCATGATTTCTAGTAATGTCGCGCCTAGCATATTTTTTTGAAATGATTTCATATTGACTCATTCCTCATATTAATAAATTTAACTAGATTAAAGATTACTATGTCTATAATATATTCGCAATAGTTTTAAAAGCTAAAAAATTAGAACCTTATGATTACACATACAAAAAAAATAGCTTCAGATAAAATCATCTTAGAACCCAACAATCCAGTCGGTAGCGTTATTTGGTTACATGGTCTTGGCGCAGATGGTAGTGATTTTTTATCCATTGTGGATGAATTGAATCTAGCGATTCCTTTACGTTTTATTTTTCCACATGCGCCGTTAAGATCGGTGACTATTAATCAAAATCAGACGATGCGAGCCTGGTTTGATATTTATTCATTGATTAGTGAGCATCCATTGGATCATCAGGGAATCAATGATTCGGTTAATTTAGTCAGTGAATTTATTAATCAAGAGAAACAACTCAATATTCCTGCTGAAAAAATAATTATAGCTGGTTTTTCTCAAGGAGCCATGCTTGCTTTAGCAACGGCATTACATTATCCAGAAAAACTAGCAGGCGTGATTGCTCTATCAGGTTATTTACTCAATGCAGAAAAAATGTTGAGCGATATCACAGTCAATAAGGCTTTACCTATTTTTGTTGCTCATGGCACCGATGATTTTGTTTTGCCTTATCAATTGGGCGCGCAAAGCGCGAAGCAATTGACAGCCTATGGTTTGCCCGTCAGTTGGCATTCTTATTCAATGGGGCATTCTGTGTGCCAGGAAGAGATTAACGATTTGCGACACTGGTTAATTCAATTATTTCAATTATTTTAGCCAAAAATAACAGAAAGACCTATTGTTGTTAACTCTTGAGCACCTGTTTGACTATTGCCATTGGCTCTCATCCAAGCGACATGCACCGCTGAATCTTTCATAAAGTAATATTCAGCGCCTACGCCATAATAGACATTATTGGCAGAAGTTGTGCCACTTTGGATATTTAACCCATTGTCATCAATAATAGTTTGATCAGAAATAGTAATTTTTGAGGAGACTCTGACGGCGCCCAATTTAGCATAGAATTCAAAACCAGAATCCATAATCGGTAGAATAATTTTTGTGGTGATATCATAACTTGTGGGGTCATCTTTGGCGACTGTAGTATTTTGAAAATTAATATTATTACGCGAATAGCGAGAATAACCCATTTCCAAGCCAAAATAAGGTAAAAATTTATAACCCACGTTCAGATTCAATCCATACCCTGATGATTCTAAAGAAGTGCCATTGCCAAAAGAGCTATCAGTGGTATTGGAGATACCTGCACTGCCTTCAATATACCATCCTTTGGGAGGGGGCATATCAGCCAGAGCCAGTTTTGATAAGAGGGATAACAGTCCAATTGCGGAAATAATTATTATTTTTGTCTTAGTCACTTTTTTATACTCCTTTTCATCATCCTTTTAAGACATTCTATACAATAATTTTAAATATACAATAATCGACCTCCGTCTATAGCAATATCTTGTCCTGTTATATAATCTGCATCTTTAATTAAAAATAAGACGCCTTTAGCAATTTCATCAGGGCTGCCATGTCGTTCTAGCGCTGTGCGATGAATAATTTTTTTCTTAATGACAGGTGATAACGCATTTTCAGCTTCAGGCCAAATGGTTTGTCCGGGGGAGATAGCATTCACTCGTACATCAGGGCCTAATTCACGGCTGAGTGTTTTAGTTAACATATTCAATGCAGCTTTGCTAATGCAATAAACCGGATAATCTCTCATTGGTCTTTGCCCATGAATATCTGAAATATTAATAATACAGCCTTGCTGTTTTGCTAAATGAGGGAAAGCAGCCTGGCTTAAGAAAAAAGGCGCGGTCAAATTAGTGTTGATTAATTCATTCCACATACGATGGGTGATGGTATTAATCTCAGTTTTAAAAAAACAAGAAGCATTATTAATTAAAATATCTAGCTGCCCGAATGCTTGAATCGTTTTATCAATTAATGGTTTAAGCTCGGAAAAATCTGTTAGATCTGCTGATAAAATCTTAGCAGAATGCGGTCGAATTTTATTTAAATTCTCAGCTAATAGCTGCGCTTCTTTTTGTGATTGATGGTAGTGGATCAGCACATTGATGCCATTTTCATGTAAAATACGCGCAATCACAGCGCCAATCCGTCTTGCAGCGCCAGTAATGAGCGCAACTTTAGGTTTCGGATGGGTTTTTGTTGACATAGTAGGGGGTCTTTTGTTTTGGACAAAGATAAGTATAAACTATCTAATACATTGGGTAGAAGTGATGTTTTAGCACAAGCTATTTGTGAGGAGATATTCGCCGAAGGTGGGCGTATCAGTTTTGCTCGTTTTATGCAAAAAGCGCTCTACACCCCGCATTTAGGGTATTACACTTCAACTAAAGAAAAATTAGGGAAAGCCGGGGATTTTTTAACTGCGCCGCATATTTCTCCTTTGTTTGCCCGGACGATTGCCAGGCAATTTAAAATGATTTTGCAAGATATTCCTCAGGGTGATATTTTAGAAATCGGTGCAGGAGATGGATTGTTTGCGAAAGAGATATTAGAAGAATTAGATCGTCTTGACATTTATCTTGCGCATTATTTTATTTTGGAAATAAGCCCAGATTTACGTGAGAGACAGAAGCGGTATTTAAAACAGCATTGCCCGCATTTATTGCCGCGGGTTAAATGGTTAGATCAATTACCGCAAGAAAAAATAAACGGAATTATTTTTGCCAATGAAGTATTAGATGCGATGCCGGTACATATATTTCGTGTAGATAAAAATAAAAAAATAACCGAACGTTTTGTGACGGTAGAAAATAATCATTTTGTTTCTGTTTATGAATCCCCTTCACCTGAATTAGCAGAAGTATTGGCGCATCGTTTAAAAGAAAATATTTTTCCAGAATTATATGAATCAGAAATAAGTCTTACTATTCCTATTTTTATTAAATCTATTATTAATATATTGGAAAGTGGTGTTATTTTATTATTTGATTATGGTTATGGATGTCAAGAATATTATCATCCTGATCGATCGATGGGGACATTGATGTGTTATTATCAACAGCAAAAAATAGCTGATCCTTATTTGCAAGTTGGGTTACAAGATATCACCGCACATGTTGATTTCACCAACGTGATTGAAACAGCTGTAGACTCAGGATGTGAATTAGCAGGGTTTACAACGCAAGCTGCATTTTTAGTATCTTGTGGTTTATTAGAATTAGCGCAGCAGAATAAATATAAATTATCGTTGATAGATCAAGTGAATCAAATGCAAGCGGTTAAGAAATTAATTTTACCGAATGAAATGGGGGAGGCGATTAAAGTGATGGGGCTTACCAAAAATTTTTCAAAGCCACTTTTAGGTTTTTCCATGCATAGTCGAGAAAAAGATTTATAAATGAGGGGTGAATAATATGTTGCGTCAGACTGTTATTGAATTATATAAAGAGCAGCATGAATTTTCTGCTGGGCATTTTACAATTTTTTCTGCGACTGAGCGAGAGGATTTGCACGGACATAATTACAGTGTGAGTTTAAGTTTGCAAGTTTTATCAGGTGAAAAAGGGTTAGAATTTGACTATCGAGTTTATAAGAAAAAATTACAAGCGATATGTCAAACATTAAATCGTCGATTTTTATTACCGAGTTTATCACCTTATTTAAAACTTGAAGAGATAGATGATATGTGGATTGCTTATTTTTCCGATGAAAAAATTCCATTTTTAAAAAGAGATGTATTGATTTTACCGATTCATAATGTGACATTAGAGGAATTATCGCATTGGTTTTTAAAAGAAATGCTTAATGACTTAAGCGAGCTAAAAAAACAGGGTATACAAAAAATAGGGGTTAAAGTTTTTAATGGACCTGGGCATTCTGGTGAGGCGGTGAGGGAATTGTAAAAAGGACTTTATTGTAATATCCATTCACCATGTTTTTTGATTTCTTGATACATAGCATCTGGAGCTAAATCAATTTCATTTGGCCAAGAAACGACGCCATTTTCAATAAATGCTTTGGAGAAAAATTGGGGATTATTTAGCGGTTCAAAAATGCCAGTTAAATGTTCAGGCATGAATCGTACTTTTCCGCTAGTTCCATCCTTAAAGCGAACAGAGAGAGTTAAATTTTCATTTAGCTTAAGTTCAATAACGTCCCAATACATTTCAATTTCTCCTATTTTAATGGTTCAATTTTATAAGGTCGTTGCTTGGTTTTGCAAAGATGCCAATCTTCAATCAACTCATTTTTGTGAAGCTCTGCCCAGTCAAGAACAAGTTCTAATGCGCGCCGAGGAAGACATCCTTCAATTATTTCTAATTTTTCAATGTGAATAGTAGCTTTAAACTCAGCATATTCAGCATGAAAATGTGCTGGATCATGATCGTTAAAAAACATTTTAATTAAAATACCATAAAAAAAACTAATTGTAGGCATGAGTTTTCTCATAAAATTATTTTATATAAATCCCTCCCAGCCTCTCTTTTTCAAAGGGAGGGGTGCTTATAATCAAGACCTTGGAATCCCTATTGAGTCAAGTTTTTTTATTTGATTAAATAATAATAACATATAATACTATTTTCAAGGAATAATAAAATTAAAAAGTCTATATTATTAATAAGTTAACTTAATACAAATAAGGTAAAAAATATGCGAATTTCAGCTATCGTGGCCATGTCACAAAATCGAGTGATTGGAAAAGATAATCAATTACCCTGGCATTTACCTGCTGATTTAAAGCGTTTTAAAAAACTCACCATGGGGCATCCGATTTTAATGGGACGCAAGACCTATGAATCTATAGGCCATGCTTTACCGGGTCGATTAAATATTATTATTACACATGATAGAGCATTTAAAGCCAAAGATTGCGTGATCGTGCATTCTATTGATGAAGCGTTACAAGCAGCTGAAAAATACGATGAAGTATTTGTCATTGGCGGAGCTTTGCTTTTTCAGCAAATGTGGTCGCTGATTGAACGGCTTTATTTAACGATTATTCATCAGGATTTTGTGGGAGATGTGTTTTTTCCGGAAATTGATTTAGCAAAATGGCGAGAAATAGAAAGTGAACCTCATCTTGCAAAAGAAAATGGAGATCAATTTACGTATACTTTTAAGTTTTTTTGTAGGTAATAGCGCGGCCGCTGTTGTTCTTCTTCTCGCAATATTTTTTAGGGCTGTTCTTCTTCTCCTTCTCCTCCTCTCTTTCTTTAGTTGGTAGGGGTGTAGCAACAGAAGATGGTGAGTTGGACTTAGTTAATAACGATGATTTAGATAATTTACTATGAACAGTTAAATTAGTAGATGATATTGATGAATTATTATCATCGCAATCATGTAAATATTCATATGAGGAGGTCAAAGAAGAAATAACGGCATAAACAGCCATGGAAATTGCACCAAGACCTAAACATACTGCAAGGGGAAGTAAACCTAACCCTCCCAAAGGAATAAGTGCTGTGCATACAAATAAACTAAAAAGTATCGTATTTCTATGTTTCTTGAAAAAAGTAGGTTGTTTCGAAGGTAATAAAGAAATACTAGGTTTATTATTGTTGAGTATATCATTCCAGGTGTCTTTATTTTTATCGCAAGCATGATAAAGTTCCCAATAAGTTTCATCAAATTGTCTTGTTGACGTATATGGGGAACGTATGAGATTTTTTTTCAATTGATCTAATATAGATTTTCTTCTTATATTAAATGCTCCTTCTTGTTCAGCTGCTTTATATTGGTCTGGGTAGGAAGGGTCTAATATTGCTCTTCTATTAGCTAATATCTTTAATTGTTTTTCACGGTCTTTGATTAATTTTTGTTGATTAAGGTTTTTGTCTCCATGTGCGAGGGCAAGAAAAATTTCCAGATCATTTAAAGTTGCATCAGATGAATAATCATTGCCATTTTCTAGCTCTTTTTGTAATTTAGCGAAGTTAAAATGAGGATTAATAAGGTTGCACATTCCAAAATTTATTATAATGTCGTAAGGAGCTAGAGGATGATTTAGACCATTTGGATTGAATTGTAGATGAGCACGAGTTGTGCACAGTTCGATTACTCTCTTTAATTCTTTTCTCAACTTAACTATAGTCTCAAAAAATATTTGTTTCTCATTAGTTTCAGCTGCGGTTTTATAGAGACTATAAAGAGGTATTAAATTTTTGTTAAAGCCTATAGCATAATGGGGTAATAAAGAGCGAATAGCTTCTAAATTGTTTGTTGTGATTAAATCAGATTTTTCTTCTTTTGGCATAGTTTGAAGATATAACTGAGTTTTTTTAACTAAAAGACCGATAGCACCAAAGCTATTTTTCAAAGTGCTGTCTTCAGAACTTTCTTTATCTTCATATTCTATTGCAGATGTTAAAGTAGTCAAATTTGATGCCAATAGGCTATTTCCTAGTGAGTCAAGAGAGATGTGTTTCAGTTTTGATTTCATCAAGTTTTTTATTTGTTGCGGAAGAACCTTTATTAAAAATTGAATTGCTAAATCAGCGCGTAACTCAATATTAGAATTTTCATTTTTAGCAAGTTGACCTAGAGTGTTTGCAAAATTAGATAATGTTTGAAGAAAAATACCTAAAGGGGTCGCTTTTATTTTTTTTACTAATGTAGA
Source organism: Gammaproteobacteria bacterium (assembly GCA_013287765.1). GTDB lineage: Bacteria > Pseudomonadota > Gammaproteobacteria > DSM-16500 > DSM-16500 > JABDDD01. The sequence goes on from JABDDD010000002.1 coordinate 37,272, forward strand.
ATCTAGCGAAAAGTTATCATGTTTTTTAGTAGAAGAAAAAACTTTATCAATAATTTCCCAGTCCACTTCTGTCATGTTTTGAAAAAGGTCTTCAGGCAAGTCTTTCATATAAAGAATATGAAGAGCTTGGCTAATTTCTTTGAAATTAGAAAGTGCTGAAAGTATTTCTATACTTGGTTTGCTATCTTCTTTTTCATAGAAGCCTGATGATATTGACATGAGGATTTCTCATTTTTAAATAATTATCATATTATCCTAGATATTTATTAAGAAAGCCTTAAATAGGCTAAAAAATGAGCTTAATTTAAAAAACGATAACAGCTTGAAAAAATAAAAAAATCCCCGCGTCAGCGGGGATAAATATATATAAAAAACAACTAGTTACTAGCCAATGTTATAAACCAAGCCTAATTTCACTTGACCGCTGGTCGGAGAAATCTTGTTTTGATCATTGCTGCCAGTATCAAAAGAATTATACTTAGTATAATCATATTCACCGCGTAAATCTAATTTGCTGGTCAAATGTGTTTGTAACCCAACGCCTGCTTGACCGCCAGATACGGTTTCGTCATTTGAGCTGTCTATATTATTCCCAGTGTCTTTAACTTCAAATTTGGTTTTAACAACACCTAAACGTGCATAAGCCAATGTTGAGTTAGACAGCATTACTCCTGGAATAAAGCTAACACCAAAACTGGAATAAGTATCATATTTTAAAGAATTAGTGTTATTGCTTAAACCTTTTACTTCTGAGTTGGTTGCACTACCAAAGATTTCACCACCTAAATAAATTCTTTCTCGAACGATTTTGCCATAACCTGCAAATAAACTTACTCCTGGTGACAGTTTACCGAAATTACCAGTGCTACCGATGCTGTTTTGTGCTTCATCTTTGAATAAAGAATAATTTCCATCTAAGCTGGCGCCGACATAAGCACCTGTGCCCGCTGCAAAAGCACTGGTTGCGCTCATTGCTAAAATTGCACTTGCTAGGACTAATTTTTTTAACATAGTGTGACTCCTCACGATCATTATTTTTTTGCATCATTTTAAAAAACCGCCCAACCTTTAAAAGCGGCGATATCCTAAATGGTTTTTTATTATTTTCCCTAACTTAGATTGACTGGATCATCCCAGAAATTGATAAAAACGAGGTTGAAACTTTTATCCGCGCGTCCCTGAATGCACTTTTAAAGCACATCAGATACAAAGTGAATGTCCATCATACAAAACTATCTAATAAATTTCAAGATAAAAAAAATTTATTCTCTTAAAGAATGAATTCCGCGTGATAATAGTATTTTCATTAATGATTGGTAGGATATATCTTCTTTATTCGCTAGTATTTTAATCTCATTTAATAAGTCTTCAGGTAGTCGCAAAGAAATAATTTTTGTTGAAGGTTTTAAATTTGGAAAATGAGCTTGTTTTGCTTTTGACCAATCTATATATTCAGTAGAGTCGTGTTCCGACCAAAATCGAGCTTCTTCTGAAAGATTTTTGAATGAAGGTAACTTTTTAAGTTTGCTCATAAATTCTCCGTTCGTGCTTATTCATATCGCGAGCTGAAATAACTCTAATTAAATTTTTTCTAATTGTAAAGGCTATAAATAACCTGCGATTAAAGTCTGTCTTGCCTAAGACATACAATCGTTTTTCTGTTGTTGAATGCTTATAATCTTCATAAAGTAACAAGGGATCATTAAAAAAAATTTGTTCACATTCCCAATGCGATACATTATGTTTTTCTAAATTTTTAATTAAATTTCCTTTGTCCCAATCAAAGCCAATACATGTATTTAATAACGTTTTGTCCATATTTTTTTAATGTAGATTGCAAAAATATACATTACCTTCTGGTTATTATTTTTTACTAAAAGCCGTAAAAACTTCGTTCAATTGTTGTGACACTCGAATAAAAGTAGTGCGTTTTGAGAGTTCTTTTAATCGATGTGCACCTACATAAGTGCAGGCAGAACGAAGGCCGCCTAAAATATCTAACACAGTATTTTTAACCGGCCCCCGGTAAGGAACATTCACTGAACGGCCTTCGCTTGAGCGATATTCAGCGACATTACCAAAATATTTTTCCATCGCTTCAGCTGAACTCATACCATAAAAACGTTTAAAAAGTTTACCATTTTCTTCAATCACTTCGCCTAAACATTCATCATGTCCAGATAACATGCCCCCTAACATTACAAAATCAGCGCCAGCGGCAAATGCTTTGGCTACATCGCCTGGAATCGTACAGCCACCATCCGCACACACATGTCCTCCTAGGCCGTGAGCCGCATCGGCGCACTCAATAATCGCAGATAATTGCGGATAGCCTACACCGGTTTTTTCACGCGTGGTGCAAACAGAGCCCGGACCAATGCCAATTTTGACGATATCAGCACCAGATAAAATCAATTCTTCTACCATCTCACCTGTGACAACATTGCCTGCCATGATAATTTTTTTAGGATATAAATCGCGTAAATTTTTTAAACAATCAACAAATCGTTCAGTATAACCATTGGCAACATCTAAACAAATCATATTAGCGTCAACGACTTTCATGATCTCTTTGACCCGCGCAAAATCATTTTCAGCCACACCCATTGAAATAAAGCATGAGGCCAGCGCTTTGGGATGATTGGTTATGAATTTTTTCAAATCGACAGGTGTAATAAATTTATCTAAGGCAGTTAATAAGCCATGTTCAGATAATGCATTGGCCATCATCACTGTGCCCGTATGATCCATATTGGCAGCAATAATAGGAATACCATGCCAGGTCGCTTCATTTGCATAACGAAAACGAAACTCACGTTCCAGCGACACTTCTGCTCTGGAAGTTAATACACTTCGTTTAGGACGAATAAGAACATCTTTAAAATCAAGTTTCACATCATATTCAATACGCATGACTCATTCTCCTTTCCGCAAACGTGCATAATAAAATCCATCCATGCTATCTGTGCCTGGCAAAATTTGCTTGCCAATGATACAGGAAATTCCCCATTGACTCTCAATTTTTTCTTCTCGTGCATCGGGATGATATTTCAAAAACTGCACTAAATTAACGCTATTTTCTTCAGTAAAAATGGAGCAGGTTACATAAAGCAATAGGCCATTTGGTTTAAGGTGTTGCCAGACTGCTTGCAGCAAAGCCAATTGTTCTTGAGCAAGTGTTGCAATATCTGTGCTTTTTCGCAATAGTTTAATATCAGGATGCCTACGGATGACGCCACTTGCAGAACAGGGGACATCTAATAAAATACGATCGAATAAATGATCAGCAGATATTTTTTTTGCATCAGTACAAATTATTTCTGCAGCTAGGTGTAATCTCGTTAAATTATCGCGCAATATTTGTAAACGATCGGCATTTTGATCGACTGCAGTGACGTGTAAAGTGGGCTCGTTTTCTAGTAAATGAGTGGTCTTGCCGCCTGGTGCTGCGCAGGCGTCTAATACGGTTAGATTCGGTGAAAGTTCTAATAGATCAACCGCAAGCTGTGCTGCACCATCTTGAACAGAAATATCACCTGCTGCAAAACCAGGCAATTGAGTCACATCAATCGGCTCTTGTAACACTATACCTTGTTTAGTAAAAGCAATAGGGTCTGCCGTTACTTTTTTTAAATAATCATCGCGTGAATGGTTTTTTTGATTAACACGTAAAGCAAATGGTGGAGGGGCATTATTTGCCATTAAAATCGCAGCCCAATGGTCTGGCCAATCTTTTTTGATAAGATCAATCATCCATAAGGGATGATCAAATTGTGCGGTGATTTCTTGTTGAATTTGAGTGATCAGCGTGTCTTTTTGTCGAAGAAATCGTCGCAAAATCGCATTGACCAAATTTTTCGCCCATTTTTTGGGTGTAGCAGAGACAGTTTCTGCAACAACCGCATGAGAGGGGATGCGCATGTGGCTTAATTGATATAAACCGACTAATAATAAGCTATGTAGATCTTGATCTTTTGCTTTTAAGGGTTTTAATAATAATAATTTTAATAAAGCTTCTAATTCAAAATAAAAACGGCAAACGCCAAAGCAAATCGCTTGCAATAATGCTTGATCACGTTTATCTGAAAAACCGGGTAATTGAGCAGGCAAACAAACAGACAATGACTTGCCGTCAAATACGACTTCTTGAATAATATGAGCAGCCTTAAATCGAAGATTCATGAGGTTTCTCGTTTAAATTTATTTTAAATTTATGATGAAACTATAACAGAAAAACAAGGAAAATTTATTGAATTTTTTTAGTAATCATGTAAGAGTTGTGTATTATTTGAGTTATCAGGTGAAGTGTATGAATAATAAACGACCTTATATTACTCTTCCTGTTCCCGAAAAGAAAATAATTGATGGTTCTGACTCTGATCAAACAGATGCTAAGACGAATAAAGTTTTAATTGATTTAATGAAGACACATTTAGAACCTTTTCAAGGATTAGGTGAATGTGCCGATTATGTCTTGTTTCTTTCTATCACAGAGCTTACCTTTCACCTTTCACACTAAAAAAGATGCACTTGAGTTTCTGAATAGATATGATCTAAATCATTCAGCTATATTCCCTGAGAAGCCTAAACCAATAGTATTATTGTCACCATCTCAACAATCGAAACAGACTCTGTTTGGGAAAGAATCACAAGCTTGTTTTTCATTATGCAAAAGAGAACTAGATAAAATAAAAACAGCAGATAAAATAAATAAATTGACGCCGACAGGTTGAAAATTAATTAAAACATTTACCTTGCAAAAAAACATCAGACCGTGCATTTAAAATATCTGCAACAGATAAAATGCGTCCACCCGGTAGTTGCATTTTTGTGATGCGTAATGTACCGCTACCAGTTGTTACATCTATGCCTTTGGTGTTTGTTTGAATGATTTCACCAGGGGCTGCTTGAGAAGAGTCCTTGATGAGCGAGGCTTCCCAGATTCTTATTATTTTGTCTTCTAAAAAAGTGAAAGCAACCGGTCGTGGATTAAAAGCGCGGATAATTCGATCTAATTCAATTGCAGGCAACGACCAATTTAATCTAGCTTCTTCTTTCGAAATTTTGGCAGCATAGGTTGCATGAGATGAATCTTGTGGTAAGCATTTTATAATAGATAATTGTTCTATTGTTTGCAGTAAAAAATCTGTGCCCAATCGTGCTAATTTGTCATGTAATGTTTGGCTATTATCAGTAGAGTAAATAGGGCAAGTTATTTGGCCTAACATAGGACCTGTGTCTAACCCTTCATTCATCTGCATGATAGTGATTCCTGTTTCTTGATCACCTGCTAGAATAGCTCGTTGAATGGGCGCCGCCCCTCGCCAGCGGGGAAGTAAAGAAGCATGAATATTTAAGCAGCCTAAGCGCGGTATTTGTAATACTTTTTGCGGTAAAATTAAACCGTATGCCACCACAATCATTAGATCAGCTTTAAAAGCGGCTAAAATTTTTTGTGTCGTTTCTTCTTTTAGGCTCTGAGGTTGACAGATCGGTAAATCATATTGAAGCGCAAGTTGCTTAACGGGAGACGGTGTGACTTGTCGTCCTCTACCAGCTGGACGGTCAGGCTGCGTATAAACTGCCTTGATAGAATAATGAGAGTGATGAATCAGACTATCTAACACAATGGCGGCAAATTCAGGCGTGCCAGCAAAAATAATATTCACAAGTACCTCAGATCAAAAGGATTGGGGCAATATAACATATTTCTTACACCATAATCATTTCATCTAAAATAAAGCGTTTTAATAAAAAAGCGGCTTTTACGCTGACTTGTTCTGTGCGAAACCATTCGCATAATCCTTCACAAATTAAACCAAATGTTTCGCCTTTTTTGATTGCATCCAGGAAAAAAGCTTCATAAGGTTTTAAAGAAATAAATTGTACTTCGCGGTTTTTTCGCCAAATAACGACTTCAACAGGGGTTGATAATTTTTGCGGAAAAGGTCGTTTTTTATTATGTTGCGATGCATGCCATAAGGCTAAAATATTCCAATAAAAATGTGCCCGATAAACGCAAGGATGTATATTAAAAGTTAAATTGGCCCATTGATTCGGTGCGATCATTGCCATATCGTTAATAGATAAAATCGGTTGATCTGATTGATCAAAACTGGCAGTTAATAACCATTCAAAAGTAGCTATTTCTGCTAAATAGTGTTTGCTACTAGGATAGTTTTTTTTAATGAAATCAGCTAAACCATACCCTATCCAGCGCGCTGATCTAAACTGCGAAGGATGTGCAGTGATATAATCACTGGCTAATTGATTAAATTTTTCTTCTCCTAGTAAAATTGATAGCACTAAATAATCTTTTTGTAACACTTCAATTAATCGTAAAAAATAAGATTTTTGATATATCGCTAATCTAGTTTCTGCTGAAACATTGGAATAACTGACAATGTTATTTTTGATAAAATTATTTTTTCCCAAAATATAATTTTGAAATTCTGTTTGTATTGTTTCTAAGTCAAGCAATGCTCATCTCCTTTTGCAAATCTTTTTGCAAAATAGTATTTGCAATGGTGCGCGCATGATCTAGTTCTGTTAATAATTCATTTAATTCAGGAATATTATCATCGCGTTCAATCATCGTAGACACTGCACCAAAACGTCTGATGGCTGATGCATATAAATCCCAAACTGCATCAATAATTGCATCATCATGGGTGTCTATAATATATTCTTTGCAATTAGAATGTCCTGCTAAATGAATTTGGTATACGCGGTCACTGTCAATATGATCTAAATATTCTTCTGGATTAAAAGCATGATTAAAAGCACTCACATAAATATTATTGATATCTAATAAAATAAAACAATCGGCACGTTTCACAATTTCTGATAAAAAAATCCATTCAGGCATTTCAGATTGTTGATAAGTTAAATAGCTTGACACATTTTCAATTAAAATTTGTCGTTGTAGAAAATCTTGTACTTGGTTTATTTGTGAAACGACATGTTCAATAGTTTTTTCAGTGTAAGGTAAAGGTAATAAATCATGCATATTAATCCCTTTTACACCTGTCCAACATAAATGATCTGATATCCAAGCTGGTTGAATGCGATCAGCAAGTGCTTTGACTTCTGTTAGATAATTTTTATCTAATGGATCGGTGCTGCCAATGGATAAGGAAACGCCATGCATGACTAATGGATAGAGTTCACGAATGCGATCAAGATAATAAAGCGGTTTGCCGCCTGGCACTAGATAATTTTCAGTAATAATTTCTAGCCAATCTAATTTAGGTTTTTGTTGCAAAATGGGTTCATAATGTTTGGTGCGAAGACCTAGGCCAAAGCCTAAAAAAGGTCGTTTAATGGAATTTTGGGTCATATTGAATACTTTTTTAATGCTTGCTAAAAAAACCGAATATTATCGCAAAATAATATTCGGTTTAAAGTGAGAGACAAGCTTATTTGCCTTCCATTGTACCGCCAATTTTGTCACATGTAGATTTAGACATCATGACAAAGCCTTGCCCTTTGCCATTGTCTTCTTTGCTGCCATTTGCAGTTTTGCAATCGCTTTTGCCTTTACAACCATTGACACCCATACATTTTACCATGCCATGAGAACCAGCATTAGCAACGACAGGAAGGGTAGCAAACGCAAGAGCAGCACCAGCAGCTAAGATAACACCTGTTAACTTTTTCTTTGATAGCATAAGAACTCCGTGTTTAAGCAATTGATTGAGTGAACTAGCTCATCCTGCTAGTTAGTCGTGTAAAATAAGAATTTACACAGAAAAATAGTATAAGAAAAAGAAAGAAGCTTGTCAAATTAGATAATTTTTGTTGAAATATATTCAAATTTTTAGTTAATGATAATTATGTTTTCAGTGCAAAAAATTATTGCCCATCTTGAGGTGACTTATGAGAGCTATAAAACAGATAATAAAACATTGGGGACATGTAGCCTCTTACGCTCATATACCTCATAATGAAATAGAATATGAAAAACTTTTAGTTTTTGTAGATGAACTTATAGATTGGTCACGTCATCATAAAGATGAACACGTAACCAGTTTGCTTAGTTTAATTGCTCATAATATTGAAACCTATGAAAGTCAGCACTATCCTGCTAAAAAAATATCTTCTATTGATATGCTAAAATTCCTTATGGATGAACATGGTTTAGGACAAAATGATTTGCCTGAAATTGGTAGCCAATCATTGGTCTCTAAAATTTTAAATGGTGAGCGTCAATTAACTTTGGAGCATATACGTAGCTTATCAAAAAAATTTGGCGTATCACCCGCTGTGTTTTTTTAAATTCGACACATACTCACGCGCTAATTGGCTTTTTTGCGTATGTTTATCGATAGCTAACATCACTAAATGGGTTAACAATTCTGGATAAGAAAAACCTGATGCCGTCATTAATTTAGGGTACATACTAATTTGTGTAAATCCCGGAATAGTATTTATTTCATTAAAATAAATACGCTGCGATTTTTTTTCTAAAAAAAGATCAACTCGCGCCATGCCTTCACATTCAAGCGCAATAAAAATAGTTTTAGCAGCCTTGCGAATTTTTAATTGTAATTCATGTGATATTGGCGCTGGGATAATCAATTCAGCACCCTCTTCATCAAGATATTTGGATGCATAAGAATAAAATTCGTGAATCGCTTTCGGACGAATCTCGCCCGGAATGCTCACTATGGGATCTTCACCAGATTGTAATGATTCTAATACGGCTACTTCAATTTCATAAAAATCTGTCATGCCTTGTTCGATAATTACTTTAGTATCATATAAAAAAGCATTTTGAATAGCGGCATTTAAATCAACAGGCTCTTTTACTTTATGTATGCCAACACTGGATCCTGTGTTGGCTGGTTTCACAAAAAGCGGGTAGGTTAACTGCTTATTTACTTTAAGCGCAAAAGCGACAGGATCTTTATTCCAAATAGCTTTTTTGGTAGTTAAAAAATTTGGGACGGGAATGCCGCTTCCTTGAATTAATCGCTTAGAAACATCTTTATCCATGCCAATGGCTGATGATAAAACACCACAACCGACATAGGGCACTTCTGCTAATTCTAACAAACCTTGCACCGTACCATCTTCACATAAAGGCCCATGAATCACTGGAAAAATAACGTCAAATAATTTACCTTGACGCGTCTGTTGCATAAGAAGTTGACTCGGTTGGGTAAATTGTATGGATTTTCCAATAGAATCAGGCTGAAATAATTTTCTATCCTCATCGCAGTGTAATTTTAATTTTTTTTGTAAAATATCTTCACCTAAAAACCAAACGCCTTTTTTATCAATGCCAATAGGCACGACTTCAAACCGATTACGATCTAAATGTTGAATAACATTGGTTGCTGAGGCGAGAGAAATTTCATGCTCTCCCGAACGCCCCCCATACAATACGGCGACACGAATTTTATCGGTTTGACTCATTTTAAGTTTTCTCTTTAATATTATATTTTTCTGTATAAAAAAGAATTATACCGACTACTCAAAAAAAAGTCACCTGGAAGCAGTCTTGACTATGTAGGGTTAATTTGTTAGGTTAAAGATCAATCAGTTATCAAAAAAATGTATGATGATACGACTTGTTATTTTATTTTTAATCGTTTGCATCGCAGGATGGGGGCCTTTTTCGCTATTTTTTACTCGAACGATAACAGCCCCATTGGGAACTCAAGCCTGGATCAATGAAGAAATAAAAGACATTGATGCACAAGCCAGTAATCTGGATCATCAAGTGTTAAAAATTGCTTTAATAGCCTATATTCATGCCCATGCATTGGGAATTGCTCGTACCCCTATTGTGACTATTATTGATTATTCTAAACCTTCTTTACGACGAAGACTTTGGGTCATTGATGTGAATCATGGTAAAATTTTATTTAATACTTGGGTTACGCATGGTAAAAACAGCGGTGACATAACTGCTACCTCTTTCTCTAATCAACAAGGCAGTTTAAAATCAAGTATTGGGGTATTTTTAACAGCAAATAGGCCTTATGTCGGAGAATATGGTTACGCTTTGCGCATAGTGGGCTTAGAAAAAAATTTTAATGATAACGCTTATAAAAGAAATATAGTGTTTCATGGCGCATGGTATGCTGATCCAAAAAATATCAGTCAAGAAGGGGAATTAGGACGTAGTTGGGGCTGTCCTGCGGTAAGTGAAAAAATAGTACGGTCATTGATTGATACGATTAGAGATAGAACATTAGTAGTTGTTTATTATCCAGATCGCCGGTGGCTTAATCAATCAACTTTTTTAGGCGCTTAATTGTTTAAGGATTGGGTAAAATTATGGTACATTCATCATCCTCTATAAAAAAAATAGCAGTCCTTGCTGCATCTATTCTCTTTAGTTTTACCACTATTAAAATATATGCAACTGAATTTGCATTACCAGCGGGAAATAATAATGTCATTGGCAGTATCCAATTTGCCAATGCACTGAATGGCGATACACCGGCAAGCTTTGCAGAACGCTATGATGTTGGTTTAAATGCAGTGGTTGCCGCCAATCCCGGCACAACCGAAAGGGCTATTGGCGCAAGTTATCTTAAAGTGCCAACCGCTTATATTTTGCCCGCACTGCCGTATAGCGGAATTGTCGTCAATCTGCCCGAAATGCGTCTTTATTATTATCCACCGGGTTCGGATAGTGTCATGACTTTTCCTATTGGTATTGGGAAGATGGGTAATAATATTCCTATTCGTAATACTTCTATTATTCGAAAAAAAGTTAATCCCACTTGGATTCCAGGCCCTGATGTTCGAGCCTATAATGAAGACCAAGGCATTGATTTACCTCGCACCATGGGTCCAGGTCCAGATAATCCATTGGGTCCTTATGCGATTTATTTAGGGATTCCTTCTTTTTTAATTCATAGTACTATTTTTCCTGAAAGTATTGGAAGACGAGCAAGCTTTGGTTGTATTCGCATGAATGAAACAGATATTAAGCAATTTTTCCCATTAGTGACTCCTGGGACGCATGTAGCGATTATTAATATGCCGTATAAAGCAGGTTGGTTTGGCAAAAAACTTTATTTTGAGGCGCATCAACCTTTAGAAGAAGAGAGCGATCAATTCAATGCAACTAAAGATGGCGCTATAACCGTTGTGCAAAGAATATTGCCTAAAGGGGTTATGACAATGGTTGATTGGCAATTAGTTGCGCATTTGGCGGAGGAGCCAGATGGATTGCCGCATGAAGTTGGGGTTAGGATGGATTAATATTATTTAAAAATTAATCCCATACGCAAGCGGCGCTATTTGTAAATGCTTTGCAATTGTTTGCCCCATATCCGCAAAGGTTTTTCGTTTACCAATCGAGCCTGGCTTAATATGAGAGCCAAAGGCTAAAATAGGTACATGCTCACGAGTATGATCAGACCCCGGCCAAGTTGGATCGCAACCATGGTCAGCGGTAATAATAGCTAAATCACCCGGACGCATTAATTTTTCAAATTCAGGTAAACGCGCGTCAAATTCTTCTAATGCTTTTGCATAGCCAATGACATCTCGTCTATGACCGTAGAGCATATCAAAATCGACTAAATTTAAAAAAACTAAACTCCCTGCGGGTGCTGCAATTACTTTTTGTAAAAAGACATCAAATAAAGCCATATTGCCATTTGCTTTGACAATTTCTGTTATACCGCGATGCGCATAAATATCAGCAATTTTACCAATGCCAATGACTTGTCTGTTTGCCGCTACCAAATCATCTAATAAAGTAGGTGCAGGCGGCGGCACGGCATAATCAACACGATTGCCTGTGCGATAATAATTCCCAGGTGCGCCTAAAAATGGTCTGGCAATCACACGTCCGACGTTATATTCATTCACTAATTCTCGGGCGATTTCACATAAAGTATATAATTTATCTAATCCAAATGTTGTTTCGTGTGCGGCAATTTGAAAAACACTATCCCCTGATGTATACACAATAGGTTTACCGGTTTTTTGATGCGTTTCGCCTAATTTTACTAAAATTTCAGTACCAGAGGCATGACTATTACCTAAAACACCCGGCAATTTAGCTCGAGCAATCAATTGGGTTAAAAGCTCTTCAGGGAAGCTAGGATATTCCGGCGGAAAATAACCCCAATCAAATAAAGCAGGCACACCAGCAATTTCCCAATGACCGCTGGGTGTATCTTTGCCATAACTCAATTCTGCTGCACATCCATACGCACCTTGAATCGCCACATCAGTGGGTAACCCTGGTACATATTGTCCCGTACTCACATGTGCGGCACCATTTAATCCCAATCGAGTTAAATTAGGTAACTGTAAAGGACCCAGCCTCACACCTTCTCGATTTGCTTGTCCTGTCGCACATCGTTCAGCAATATGACCTAAGGTATTAGCGCCCTCATCGCCATATTTTTTTGCATCTTCTGTAGCGCCTATACCGAATGAATCAAGTAATAAAATAAATGCACGCATGAGATAATCCTAGTCTTTAAAGATTTTAAACTTGCGATTGGCAATAGGTTTCTTTAATAAATAATGCAATAACTAAACCAATAAGACAAGCAATTGGCATAATTAACATCGCACGGAAAAAATCAGAAGCGGCATAAATAGCTGCTCCATTAGCCATGACATGATTCCAATGTAAATTCATTAACCAACCAAATAGCGGCTGTACGATAGCACCGCTTGTCATAATAGTCGTTGATGCAATACTGGTTGCAGTCCCCGTTAAATATAAAGGATTTAACTCGGCAATCACTGGATAACTTAGTACTTGCGAACTCGTGACAAATCCTATTAAAAAAAACAAAATAATAATTTCATTTAGCGATAAAATCGGCGTAATTATTAAAATAAATAGTACGGCAATAGATAATAAAGCACCAATGATCATGGGTAAAATTCGGCGACCGATACGATCTGAAAACCAACCAAAAGCAGGGCAGCCAAAAATCACACCTAAAAAGAAAAAAGTAGTTGCATAAGAAGCTTGAACAATAGTGATATGATGAACTTTGACTAAATAATCAATGCCCCATAAAGCACCCAATAAAAAAACCGGTAAATTTAGTAAGGCAGTGTATAATCCGCCAAACCAGTTATAACGATTGCTAAGCACTAATTTAAGCGAACACAAAAGACCTAAGTTTTTAAGTTGAGCATGTTCAGTATGCGCTTTGACCTGACTATTAGCAGGACGATCCTGTAAAATCGCTAGCATAATCAAAAAAATAACTACGCCTAAGCCCGCATCCATGAAAACCGCATTGCGCCATCCTACCCAGTTTGCTAATAAAGCCATGGGTGTTTGCGCAACCAATCCCCCTAACATGGCCATTGTTACAATAACACCTGTGACTAGCGCCATCTTTTTGGCTGGAAACCACCGAGAAGCAATTCGAATACAACTTAAAAAACAAAAAGAAGCACTGATCCCGTCAATAAATCGTGCAAAAGCTGCCACGGTATAACTGGTCGCTGATGCGAATAAAATAGTGCCTACAATTGCAAGCGTAATAGCCATTAATAATATTTTCTTAGTAGAAAATCGATCTAACAAAATACCTGCTGGAAAAAGACAAACAGCATTTGCATAAAAAAACATAGAAGATAGCTGCCCTAATCCTGCGGCATTTATGTGAAAAACTTGCATTAAATCAGTGCTAATTGAATTAAATAAATTTAATTGAATAAAATCATAAAAGAAAAACAAAGAAGCCGTCAAAGTAACAAGCCATGCTTGTTTTAGAGAAACTGTATTGTCAGAGCTCTCAGAATTCATTGATATATCAATACTCATGGCTGCTTCTTAAGAAATAATAAGAAATAAAAAGTTAGGGCTTTTTTACCATAATTTAACCAAAAAGAAAAGTAGAATAGATCTCTTTATAAGTACGTTGATAAGAGGCATGAAAATCTGCTGGGTAACTTTGAACATAGGTTCTTAGAATTATTTAAAAAAAAGATTAGGATCACGATGTCTATAATTGTGCTCCATTTACGCTCTTTATACCTTGAATTTTAATGATTGTATCATCAAAATTCAAGGTAAATACCCTATTCTGATATTCTTGCATTTATTGAGCGTAGTATTTGGACGGGAAACTATTTTAATTTAACGACTCAAGGTTTGACTTCCTTCAATATCTATGACGTGATATTATGTATTTTAGAAGTTCAACTTCTATTTTACATTAAAAAATATAATTTATTGATTATGAAGGTGTTAATTGAATACTTTAAAAAGAGAAATGGCTAACGAACTCGTAGAAATGTCTAAGGCCTACCCTGTTGTTACCTTGCTCGGCCCCCGGCAATCGGGTAAAACCACCTTGAGTAGAACATTATTCCCCGATAAACTATATGTCACTCTGGAAGACATTGATGAACGACACTTTGCTGAAAGTGATCCTAAAGGCTTTCTTGCTCGTTTTAGTGAAGGCGCCATTTTTGATGAAATTCAAAGAATGCCTGCATTACTTTCTTATATTCAAGGTATAGTCGATAAAACAGATAAAAAAGGATTGTTTATTTTAACTGGTAGCCATCAATTAGCGCTACATGAGTCAGTGAGTCAATCGTTAGCAGGACGCACCGCCATACTAAAATTATTACCTTTCACGATTAATGAAGTTACTGATATAACACAACAGTTTAGCCTAGATGAATATATTTATCATGGTATGTACCCGCGAATTTTTAAAGATAATTTAAATCCTACTAAATTCTATCGTGATTATGTACAAACCTATTTGGAACGTGATGTGCGCCAAATGATAAATGTAAAAGATGTACTATTGTTTCAACAATTTTTAAAGTTATGTGCCGGTAGAACAGGGCAGATTTTTAATAGCCATCATTTGAGTAATGAGCTGGGTATTTCATATCATACAGTCACTCATTGGCTATCCATATTAGAAGCATCCTTTGTGATTTTTCGTTTACAGCCGTATTTTGAAAATTTTGGCAAGCGTATCATCAAATCTCCAAAAATTTATTTTACGGATGTGGGGTTAGCTGCTTATCTGTTGGATATCAATACAGTTGAACAGGTATCACGTGATCCTTTACGCGGTAGCTTAGTTGAAAATTTAGTGGTTTCTGAATTTATTAAAAACCGATTAAACCAGGGATTTGAGCCCAGCTTTTATTTTTATCGAGATAGCAATCAACATGAGATTGATCTACTCTTTAAAGAAGGAAACAATCTTATTCCTATAGAAATTAAGGCATCACAAACATTTCATCCGCAATTCTTAAAAGGATTAGAGTATTTTAAAGCATTGGCTAAAGACCGATGCAAGCAAGGTATTTTGATTTACAATGGTGATAAAGAACAACGCATAAATGATTTTCTCATTTATAATTTTAAACATGTGAGCCGTGCAATACTTACCAATTATTGATCATTCAATATTTCATCAACCCCACCGGGTGGTAGTGTAACCAGACGCCATTTTCCCTTTAAACGAAGAAGGATTATTGTTTTTCTCCTGACTCTCACCCTCATTCACCGAGCCACTCTCACTCTTCTGAATATTAGGTTGGTTGACGCGTGGCTGCTTGTGACAAAAAATTGAAAAGAATTTCCTCGCATTGTTATTGTCCTTGGTATACAGTCTTCTATCAGTAGCGATATGCTGGCAATTGTTTCTTGCCTTGATATTCCCCTTATAAGAATTAATTCCTAAAGAAGGAATATCAAAATCAGAAAAAGAAATATCCTGACGAGGAATGGGAATGCTGTCAGCTCTTCTAGCAGTGTATATGTCGTCACTACTTATCGCTTGCAGCGCCCACGCCGGTAAATAACTATCAATCAGTCCTAATATCCGAAAACAAAATAATTGATTTTTTGGACTTTCAGTACCACCATAGGCTTTATATTTTTCATAAGTATAAAATTGGCTAGCAATGTTCCAAAGTTGCGGTATACAATTTCTTTTTGCAGTGACACTGATAGCTTTTAAGTCTTGCGTAAAACTCTCTATGGCTTTTTGTAGCGCATCATCTTTTTTAAGTCCATCCTCTGTCATTGCTGTTGATTCATCGAATGCTTTTGCAATTTTAGTAAATGCAGCTTGCAATTTCGCCACATGCTTTTTCTCATCCCAACTAGCAAACCATTCTGATTGTTGTTGTTCTGCGCTTTTTTTAGGCAAATGATTACTCGCCATTCCAAGGAATGTTTTGTCTTTCTCGTCTTTAATGTAGTTATCGTCCGCCCATAATAATAATTGATAAGGAGTTCCTTCAACACTTCCATTAGGCCCTTTTTCTTTCACACTAGATAATAACGTGTCTGGACGATAGGTTACGATAGTTTTAAATTCTTCTGGTTGACCCCATAGGGCACAATAAGCAGCGCGATGTGTAATAAGTTCTTTAGTTCCAAAAAAGAATAATGCGCCAAGAAAAGCAAGTGTATTATCACTAAGATAATCCAGGATAATCTCAGGAAGCCCACCCGGTAAAAAGATTTTTGTCGTTGTTTGTACTAATTTTTTTTCTTCTTTCTTTGTTTTTTTTGTCTTTGGCTTGTGCCTGTGTCTGCCTTTCATAAATACCCTCGTCGTATAATATTGTTGATTTTTAGTCAAAATAAAGCATATGATAGTATCATAATAATACAATAAAAACAATTTTGGATAATATTTCTTGCATTACTGTGTACTAGTGGTCTTTTCGGGATAAGTTTTCCTACTTCGCATCTGCGACTACTAACTGACTGGCGCCAATACGAAAATGTTCAGGGATCACAAAATTTTTGCCCATGATCTTTTCAGCTAATGTAATATATTGCATGGCTTGCTCAAAAGTACGTACCCCACCTGCTGCTTTAAAACCTGCTGTGGGTTTATGTTTCTTTATCATTGTTAACATAATTTCTGCTGCACTTAAAGTGGCACCTATAGATACTTTGCCCGTCGATGTTTTTAAAAAATCAGCGCCTGCCAGCAATACATCACGGGCTGCAGATTCAATGATTTTTGGATCGACTAATATTCCCGTTTCTAAAATCACTTTTAATATTTTTGGTGATTCACAAACTTTTTTACAAGCGCTAATTAAATCTAATGCTTGTTGTTTTTTCCAAGATAGATACCAAGTATAGGGAAAAACCACATCGATTTCATCGGCTCCTTGGTCAAGTGCTTTTTGTATCACCGAAATAACAACTTCTAATGAATCTATTCCTTGTGGAAAATTCGCAACAGTTGCTATTTTAATAGAAGTTTTTTTTAATGCTATTGCAGCTAAATTAACAAATTGCGGATACACACAGACAGCTGCGGTTTTTAAAGACATTGCTTTGTCGCATAAGAGTGTTATTTGTGAGGGCGTGTCTGTTACATTTAAACTAGTTAAATCGACTAGAGATAAAATAAATTTTTGATTAATTGCCATCTACGCCTCTAATTTAAATTATTATTGAATTACTGTATCGAACAAGGCCATTTTCTTTTAATCACCAAGGGTAAGGGCGCCTTTCTTTTTTCAATTAGATTTTTTTCTTTATTTTTTTCTTCAAAAAAACATCGAGTTTTAGATTGTTTAAAAAAATATCCATACTTTATTATGGGTGGAATATAAGAAAAAATTATTTCGTGCAAAACATTAGGCAAACAAGACAGGCTATTTTTTACCTCTAAATTATTTTTAAAATCATTCTCTATTATTTTTTCATAAGTGCACTTTTTTATTTTTATAAATATAGAAATAATTTTCTTCGTGTCCTCAAGTTTTGGACGGTTACCATAATTTATAACGGCACCTTCGCTTAATAATAAGCGCACAAGCTCATCCTGTGACAAAGCCAAAGCAACATCTAAGGCGCTTTTGCCATGATGATTTTTATGATGAATATTTACATTAAAATCTTTAATAAATTTTTCTATAAAAAGAAGGCTGATCGCTGTTTTTTTTACCCATCGAGGGTGTATCGCATTTATCAAGGAAGTTGAGCCTTGACTATTGCAAATATTAATATCACAGTTGCCCTTATATAATTTTTCTACAAGAAGAAGATCTTGCGAGTATACAGCGACATGTAAAATAGTGGTTTCCATCCAGCCAGAAAAATTTTTCAGTTTAAGACATTTATGGTCTTTATTTAAAGCAGCTCGTTTTTCTTCATTTATTATAAGTGAAAATGAAAGTAACTGCTCGAACGATTCTCGCTCTTCTCCCATTATTTTAAATGGTTTTGTTAGGCAGAGCAAATTTCTTTCTAAATATATTAAAAAATCTTCAGGCGAAATAGGGCTTTCATCACATTGCTCTGCAAAAGAGCGCATGATCCAATACGTAAAATCAAATGTTTCATGCTTGTCTAGTAGTGTTAATAAATCTGTTTTGTTCATTAAATTATTTCTATTTTATTAAAACTTTAAAAATCACGCGCAGCTTCTTTTACAAATTCAGGAATTAATTTTATAAGTTTACGCGCAGCGATTTCGCCTTGTTGTAAAGTTCCTTCATGTGTTACTTTTTCTGAACTTAACCCTTCTGCTAAATTCGTAATAGCTGCTAATCCCAATACTTTCATCCCGGCATGACGTGCAATAATCACTTCAGGGACAACAGACATACCAACCGCATCAGCGCCTAATTGTGCAAACATCCGAATTTCTGCAGGCGTTTCAAAAGAAGGTCCTAAAAGCGAAAGATACACACCTTCAAATAATAAAATATTTAACCGTTTGGCGACACTTAGCATAATAGTTCTTAATTCATCATCATATGCATTGGCTAAACTTAAAAATCTTGGACCAATCGATTCATCATTCGAACCACATAAAGGATTCCCCGGCTGAAAATTAAGATGATCATTGATCAGCATAATTTCACCCGCTTTCATTTGTGGTTGTAATGATCCTGCCGCTGCTGTCACAACTAAAGTATGCGCACCTAGTTGTCTTACTATTCTGACTAAAGTACGAATCGCCTCATAAGGCGCCCCTTCATATAAATGCAAACGGCCTTTTAAACAAACAACCGGCACGTCTTGTAAATATCCCATAATGAGTAAAGAGGCATGACCTGACACACCCCCTGAATGCAAACCTGGAATAGCTTGATAAGGTATAGTAATGGGATTGGTTAATTGATCGGCAATTGAGCCTAAACCCGATCCTAAAATAATTCCCATTTTTGGTACAAAATTTGGTGCATACTTACGAATAGTTGCCATTGTTTCTTGCATAGAAGTCATATAGTGCTCTCATCCAAAAATATGTTGTAAAATATAAAAAAATAAAGTGGCCAATGCCGCAGAAACTGGCACAGTAATAATCCAAGATAAAATAATATTACGAATAACCGTTAAATTCAGTGCATCAATCCCACGTGCCAGCCCAACACCAAACACAGCGCCTACTAATGTTTGCGTTGCAGAAACAGGAATGCCAGTACTGGTTGATACCACAACCGTACTTGCAGCCGCAAGCGTTGCAGCAAAAGCACTGCTCGGTGTTAAAATCGTAATGGCATTTCCAACGGTTTCAATCACTTTGCGCCCATACATAAATAATCCCAGCACAACTCCAATGCAACCAGCTAACATAATAGCTGAAAATAATAAACCATCATGCATGGTATTGCCTGTTTTCACTAAACTAATAACACCTGCAACGGGACCCACTGCAATGGCTACATCATTTGAACCATGCGCAAAAACCATAGCGCAAGCTGTCAGAGCCATTAAGACACTAAATTTACTTTCAATATCAATAAATTCTTGATGTCGATTGCCGATTGCCCGCCTATCTATTTTATGAAAAGCAACTATACCAATAATAAAAACCACTAGAATAGTCGCTAATACTGCTATTATTTTTCCCATCAGATGAATATCGACATGAAAATGATTTAAGGCTTTAAAAGATGTCATTAATGCTAAAACAATACCTACTAAAAAAAGATAGAGCGGCGCTAAATATTTTGCAGCTTTTAACGGATTATCTGCTGCTAAAATAAAACGTCTGATCGAGATAAATAATAAAAAAGCAAGAATGCCGGCAATAACAGGCGATGAAATCCAGCTAATCGCAATGAAACCAACAATGCGCCAATGAATTGCATTGATGCCAAGCATAAAGGCACCGACTCCCACTAATGCACCGACAATTGAATTAGTAATCGATACCGGCATCCCCAACATGCTGGCGCCTGTGATCCAAATAGAACTTGCAATTAATACAGATAATAACCCATAAATTAACAAGGGCGTTGCATTAGGTATCGCATTGATATCAATGACTCCGCCACGGATTGTATCTGATACTTCTCTGCCGCCTAAAAAAGCGCCGGCTATTTCAAAACAAATGGCAATCACTAAGGCTTGTTTAACCGAAATTGCACGCGATCCCATAGCGGTGCTCATGATGTTGGCTAAGTCATTCGCGCCAATTCCCCAAGTCATCCATAAGCCGACTACGCACGCTAAAACAACAAATAAAATCTCATGATGCATGAGTAATTATCTATCTCGCTAATAAAATTAATAAATCATCACCCACTTCCCGGGCAACATCTGCTAGATCACCTGTCCATTCGATAATTTTGTAGAGAAACATCACATGAATGGGTGATAAAGTTTTTTCTATTGCAAATAAATGTCGGCGTAATTCAATTTGTTGATCATCAGTCATTCGTTCAATTTTGGTTAATGTATTCACCATGCCTGCAACAAGCTTCATTTCATTACCGCTAAAACCCGTTTCAAAAAGTTCATCTAATTCATGGATAGCAGTATTTGCTTGATGAGAGGCTTCAATATTTTTTTGTAAAAAAGCCATGAATAATGGCGCAAGTTCATCTGGGAAATCCATCTGCCGACCTAAAACCATCCCTGCGATATCTTTTGCTTTATTCGCCAAACGATCTTGCATGTTGAGTAACTCCAACAGATCGCTGCGAGAAAATGCCATAAATAAACCTTTAGGTAAATGCAAACGAAGATCACGCTTGATTTGATCGGCTTTATTTTCTAGTTTGACAATTTCTTGCTGTTTTTTTTCAGCTTGATCCCACTCTTTTAATAAAACACTTTCAAAAAAAGGTATTAAGAGTTTGACGCAAAGATTCACTTCACTCATGTGTTCTTCGAGCGGGCGAATCGGTGAGCGACCAAACATATTCAAAAAAGGTGTCGTGGGCATCGTATTATTCTTCCTTTTTTACTATGAATTATTTTGCTTTCATAAAAGCATTGGCAACATCTAACATCCGATTAGAAAAACCCCATTCGTTATCATACCATGATAATACTTTTACCAATCGACCTATTACTTTTGTATAAGACACATCAAAAATAGAAGAAGCCGGATTATGATTAAAATCCACTGATACTAAAGGTGCTTTATTCACTTCCAGAATGTTTCTCAGTGCATCAGTATTTGCCGCTTTCTGCACTAATTCATTCACTTCTGCAACTGTTACATCACGTTTTGCGGTAAATGTTAAGTCAACAACCGATACATTAATCGTCGGGACTCGAATCGAAAAGCCATCTAATTTGCCATTTAATTCTGGCAAGACTAATCCAACAGCAAGAGCCGCTCCTGTTTTTGTCGGGATCATTGAGTGCCCGGCTGCGCGTGCTCGACGTAAATCTGTATGATATACATCAATTAATGCTTGATCATTAGTATAAGAATGCACTGTATTCATTAAGCCTTGCTCAATGCCTATGCCTGCATGCAATACTTGAGCCAAAGGTGCTAAACAATTAGTAGTACAAGAAGCATTCGAAATAATGGTATGACCGGCATTTAAACTTTGATGATTCACCCCGTATACAATAGTTGCATCCACATCGGTTGCAGGTGCTGAAATTAATACTTTTTTGGCGCCTCCTGCAATATGTGCCGAGGCTTTTTCACCGCTGGTAAAAAATCCCGTACATTCTAAAACGACATCGATATTTAATTCTTTCCACGGTAATTTTTTAGGATCTCGCTCAGCTGTTACCCGAATCTTATCGCCGTTAATCACCAAATCAGAACCTGCAACTGTCACTTCCCCATTAAATCTACCATGCGTTGTATCATAACGCGTTAAATGCGCATTCGTTTCCACATCCCCTAAATCATTTATTGCAACGATTTGTATATCAGGATATTTTTTATATTCGTAGTGTGCGCGTAGAATATTGCGGCCAATGCGGCCATAACCATTAATTGCGATGCGAATAGGAATAGTCATGATTGCGTAGTCTCCTCTAATAAATCTTGATGAAAATGTGTCGTGATTTTCTTGGTTAACAAAGTTTTAGCTGCAGCAATCACGGTTGCAACAGTTAATTCACAGTCTTCAAATACCGCTTTAGCAGGGGCTGATGCGCCAAATCGATCAATCCCCATCACTTTTCCGTGACAACCGACTATTTTATACCAGCCAGCTGTGGCTGATGCTTCAATAGCCAGTCGTAGGCCTACTTTGTTTGGCAGTATTTTTTCTTGATAAGCAGGTGCTTGTCGCAAAAATACTTCAACCGACGGCATAGAAACGACTCTGACTAAAACACCTTCTTCTTGCAATGTTTTTGCAGCAAGCACTGCTAAAGCAACTTCTGATCCGGTTGCAATCATAATCATTTGCGGCACCCCATTGCAATCGATTAGTGTATAACCCCCCCGCGCGATATCTGCAATTGTATCAGGTGCATGTTCTTCGCAAGGACAATTTTGCCGTGTGAGTAATAAACAAGTAGGCCCTGGGTGTTCAATGGCAGCCTGCCAAGCAACGGCTGTTTCAACGCTATCACAAGGTCGCCAAATAGTTAAGCCAGGAATCATACGCAAACTAGGCGCCTGTTCAATAGGTTGATGTGTTGGCCCATCTTCGCCTAAGCCAATTGAATCATGACTATAAATAAAAATCACCTGGGTTTGCATGATCGCGCTTAATCGCACTGCATTACGGGCATAATCCGAAAAAGTTAAAAAAGTGCCGCCAAATGGCAATAATCCGCCATAAAGCGCCATGCCATTCATGATTGTTGACATGCCGAATTCACGCACCCCATAATGAATATATTGACCCAATGGCGCATTTTTTGCAAAAACCGTCATGCCTTCCCAATTAGTTAAATTAGAACCAGTCAAATCAGCTGACCCGCCCATAAACTCTGGTAAAAAATCGGCAAAATACTGAATACAACGCTGAGATGCTTTTCGGGTTGCCATCGTTTCTTTTTTTTCACATAGGGTTTGAATGAGATTTTTCGCTTTATTTGCCCAATTTTCTGGTAGTTTCTTTGCAAAACGACGGATAAACTCAGCATGTAAGTCTGGATAAGCTGCTTGATAATTTGCTAATAAGTGTTGCCAGTTTTTTTGCAAGAGCGCGCCTTTTTCTGTTGCATCCCAAGCTTTGTAATAAGCTTCTGGTACTTCAAAAGCAGGATAAGGCCAATTCAATTTAGCGCGCGCGGCGGCTATTTCTTTTTCACCGAGTGGTGCACCATGTACGACTTCTGTGCCTGCTAAATTAGGTGCGCCCCAGCCAATAATTGTTTTGCAACAGATAAGCGTTGGTTTATCAGTGCAGGCTCTTGCCGCTAAAATAGCAGCATGCACGGCTTCTGGGTCGTGTCCATCAATATCGGGGATCACCTGCCAGCCGTAACTTTCAAAACGTAAAGGGGTGTTATCTGTAAACCATCCGGTGACGTCCCCATCAATTGAAATAGTATTATCGTCATAAAAAACGATTAACTTTCCTAATCCTTGCGTCCCTGCAAGCGAACAGACTTCATGTGAAACACCTTCCATTAGATCCCCATCGCCAACAAAGACATAAGTAAAGTGATCAATCAGGGGAAAGCCTTCACGATTAAATTCTGCGCTTAAATGTTTTTCAGCAATGGCCATTCCCACAGCATTTCCTAATCCTTGTCCTAGGGGGCCTGTTGTTGTTTCAACGCCTGGGGTATGGCCGAATTCAGGATGGCCGGGTGTTTTGGAATGTAATTGGCGAAATTGTTTGAGATCATCAATCGTTAAATCATATCCAGTTAGGTGTAATAAAGCATACAGCAGCATGCAGCCATGTCCGTTTGAAACAATAAATCGATCGCGATTGATCCATTTTGGGTTTTGTGGATGATGGTGCAGAAAATCATTCCAAAGGACTTCGGCAATGTCTGCCATGCCCATCGGCATACCGGGATGTCCGGAGTTTGCTTTTTGTACAGCATCCATGCTTAAGACTCGAATAACATTAGCTAATTCCCGGCGTTTTAACATGAGATACCCCTTAAAAAAACAAAAATTGAGTGAATGTTATCAGAAAAATGCGTATTATGCAGGGCTCATTCTTAAAAATTTAATGGGTTAGGTTATGGAGAAACAATACTTATTTACATCGGAGTCCGTTTCTGAAGGACATCCTGACAAAATCGCTGATCAAATTTCTGATGCTATTTTAGATGCTATTTTAAAAGACGATGCGAAAGCACGTGTGGCATGTGAAACATTAGTCAAAACAGGTATGGTTTTAGTGGGTGGTGAAATCACGACTTCTGCTTGGGTTGATATAGAACAGGTCGCGCGTCAAGTGATTCGAGACATTGGGTACAATAGCTCAGAGATGGGTTTTGATTGGGAATCTTGTGCGGTGATGTCTGCCATTGGCAAACAATCTTTAGATATCGCGCAAGGCGTTGACCAATCCCGAATCGAGCAACAAGGTGCAGGAGACCAAGGTTTAATGTTTGGTTATGCCACCAATGAAACGGCGGTTTTAATGCCTGCACCTATTTTTTACGCGCATGAATTAGTAAAGCGCCAAGCTTTATTGCGTAAAGAAGATATTTTATCTTGGCTGCGTCCAGATGCAAAAAGTCAGATTACTTTTCGCTATGTCGATGACAAACCGGTTGGCATTCAAGCGGTCGTGCTGTCAACTCAGCATCATCCTGATATCAGCCAAAATCATTTGGTTGAAGCGGTGATTGAAGAAATCATTAAACCGACTCTTCCTGAGGAATGGATCGATAAGACAACTAAATATTATGTCAATCCAACGGGGCGATTTGTCATTGGTGGTCCGCTAGGTGATTGTGGATTGACTGGGCGAAAAATTATTGTTGATACTTATGGCGGTATGGCACGTCATGGTGGGGGATGTTTTTCAGGTAAAGATCCTTCTAAAGTAGATCGTTCAGCGGCTTATGCCTGTCGTTATGTTGCGAAAAATATTGTTGCAGCAGGGATAGCTGATCGTTGTGAAATCCAATTATCTTATGCGATTGGTGTTGCTGAACCTATTTCAATTTATGTAGATACTTTTAAAACCGGTAAAATTCCCAGCAATGAAATTATTGCATTAATCCGCGAGCATTTTGATTTACGCCCTTATGGCATTATTAAAATGCTGGATTTATTGCATCCTATTTATCGCAGTACGGCAAGTTATGGGCATTTTGGTCGAGAAGATTTAAACGTCAGTTGGGAAAAAACTGACAGAGCAGATATTTTAAAAAAAGCCGCCAATATTTAAATATTAAAGGAGAATTCACTTTATGCAAGCACATGTTATTCAATCTGATTTTAAAGTAGCTGATTTATCATTAGCTGATTGGGGGCGCAAAGAAATCTTAATTGCAGAAACGGAAATGCCGGGGCTGATGGCATTACGTAAACAATACCAAGGTAAAAAACCCTTAAAAGGCGCGCGCATTGCGGGCTGTTTACACATGACTATTCAAACTGCCGTGTTAATAGAGACATTAACTGATTTAGGCGCAGAAGTTCGTTGGTCTTCATGTAATATTTTTTCAACACAAGATCATGCTGCGGCCGCCATTGCAAAAACGGGTGTACCTGTTTTTGCTTGGAAAGGGGAGACAGAAGAAGACTATTGGTGGTGTGTTGAGCAAACGCTGCAAGGGCCGAATGGCTGGTTTCCTAATTTAATTTTAGATGATGGTGGTGATTTAACCGCGGTATTCCATGATAAATATCCAGAGCGTTTAAATAACATCAAAGGGATCACTGAAGAAACGACAACGGGTGTTCATCGTCTTTATGAAATGTTTCGTCATGGCACCTTAAAAACAGCGGCGATTAATGTAAATGATTCTGTGACTAAATCAAAATTTGATAATTTATATGGTATTCGCGAATCGTTAGTCGATGGCATTAAGCGTGCAACTGATGTGATGGTTGCAGGCAAAATCGCGGTGATTTGTGGGTATGGCGATGTTGGCAAAGGATGCGCGCAATCGTTACGTGCTTTAGGTGCAACAGTTTGGATTACTGAAATTGATCCGATTAATGCTTTGCAAGCGGCGATGGAAGGCTATCGTGTGGTAACTATGGATGATGCAGCCTCCAAAGGTCAAATTTTTGTGACAGCAACGGGTAATGAAAAAGTGATTACCAAAGAGCATGTCTTACAAATGCCGAATGAGGCAATCGTCTGCAACATTGGTCATTTTGATTCTGAAATTGACATTGCAGCTTTAAGAACATTGAAGTGGGAGAACATCAAGCCCCAAGTTGACCATGTTATTTTACCGAATGGCAATCGCGTGATTCTTCTTGCTGAGGGTCGTTTAGTGAATTTAGGTTGTGCAACAGGCCATCCTAGTTTTGTGATGTCTATGTCTTTTACCAATCAAGTATTAGGCCAACTTGAATTATGGCAACATGCGGAAAAATATCCAATTGGCGTGCATATTTTACCGAAAAAATTAGATGAAATGGTTGCAAGATTGCATTTAGATAAGTTAGGTGTGAAGTTAACTCGTTTAACTGCAAGCCAAGCTAACTATTTAAATATTTCTATCGATGGGCCTTATAAGCCTGAGTTATATCGATATTAGGCCTGTGTAACCGAATTTTCTGTTTATAATTTAATTGGTGGATTACGGCAAAAAACGCCTAATCCACCCTACTGATATATTGAATCCCTGGCTTGCAAAACCATAAGCAGTGCTGATGTTAGGTAAGAGAAATGATTTGATTTAGTAATTCACATGCGTCTTCTAATATTTTATTAGGCACTACTTTCCAAGGATGTAATTTGGCATGACGTTCTCGCCAATCAAATGATTTAGGTTGATGAGTTAAAATGTAGCTCATTACATCTTTTTTTCCTAAAAATTTAATTGCGAAAGGATTGGTATCATTGTATGCTGCAGTTGTCATAGGCAGCCCAATAACAATACCTGTTCTGGCATTAAAACTTTTAGGAGATAAGACTAACATAGGGTGCATATCGCGCATTTCACGTCCACTTTGAGGATTGTAATTGATCCATACAATTTCCCCTCGATCAGGAGCCCATATTTTTTTTGGCACGATAATTCATTCCTCCAGCCCGACCGGTTTTACAGCCATAACTTCGCCGCTATGTTTTTTTGGATCAAAACGCTTAAGTCTTTCTGCTAAAGTTAATTTAACCTCTCCCGCCATTGTAATCATAACGCCATTTTCTTTAACGGATAGCTCTACAGAGGTGCCCGTATAAAAATGGGCATTTCGGGCAATAGAAGCTGGAATACGTACCGCGAGGCTGTTGCCCCACTTCCGCACAGTTAAAGTGGCTACTTTCCTCTTCATTTTATTTTCCTCTATTCTTTATAATATTATTATAACGCTTTGAACCTACTTGTATCAACATGTTTATACATTTTGATGATCAGAAGACACTTAAAGAAACAGGCTAGCATAAAAATAATAAAAGTTGCACGTGGGGGTTATTTCTTCAGTTTATTGCTATTTTCTCCAAAAATAAGGGTTCACCTCAGCTTATCAAAAGTTTTTCAGCAGATGAAATTTTAAAAGAACTTATTTTAATAAATACTCGGTCTAAAAAAACTTTGATTCAAAAGAAAAAAGATGGGAAAACTTTGCTAGAAGAAATGCTTCCTCGCATTATTTCTTTGGAAGAAATGAGTAAATTCATTCAATTACTTAACACTGAAAATTATGGATTTATCCGCGAAAAACGCGGGGTACGCTTTAGTAAGTATGGAGATACTCAAACTTGGTGGGACATGTTATCAGTTATCCAAAAAAAGATTAAATGCCTTATGTTAGTTGATCAATTATCTTTGCCTCTATCTGACGTAGCACATCAAAATATTACCAAACTTTTAGAATATGGAAATTTAAACCATGCTTCTTTAAAATTTTTTACAAGAAAAGAAATGATTTCGACTGATGAAGTAAGGGATAGTAAAAGAATCAGCTCAATTTTTATTCGATAGAAAAAAGAAAAACACAAGCCTCCCGCTATTGCAATCATAACGCCATTTTCTTTAACGGATAGAGCTCTACAGAGGTGTTGGAATATGTACTGCACGGCTGTTATTTATGGATTCTCAAGCCAGGGATTCAGTATATCAACGCCAGTTTGATCAAAATCGCTAATATTTCTTGTGACGACTGTCATTCCATGAACTAAAGCTGTTGCGGCAATAATAGCATCTCTATCTGATCTAGGGTCAGGAACATGAAGTTTTGCGCAGCATTGAGCAACAGCAATATCTAAATACAAGATGCGTTCAGAAAATACCGGAAGAACATGTGCGTTGAGCCAAGAGCGAAGAATCGCGCCTTGCGATGGATCGCGCCGTTCGACTAAGAGAACACCTGTTTCAAGCTCTAGTATTGATATAATAGATAGAAACAGGCTCGACGGAGATATTTTTTTAGCCCAGGCTATTACATTTTTATTAGCTTTACTGGATTTAGCTTTTCTTAGCTCAGAGACAATATTGGTATCAAGTAAATACATTAATCAAGATCCTCTGGTCGATAAATATGTTTGTTTAATTTTTCCGGTTCAAAATCGACATCAGCCGCATCAGGCATAGCCAATAGATCAATAATACTTTCTTTGATCTCTGTCAGTTTTTGATAATCTTGTATTGTCAATAATACGTGCGCTGGGTGACCTCTATCAGTAATGAAGACAGGGCCATTGAAAGCCGCACGCTTTATTCTACTTACATCTTGATTGAATTCTCTGCTTGTAACGGTTGTAATCGTCATGTTATTTTCCCTCATTCATAATGTAGCAACTTATCTACATAATTATAATCGATAAGTAGCAATGTGTCTACATAGAAGTTTTTGTTTTTTGATTATTTATATTGAGTTATTTTGTCTAAATTTCTTCCATGTTTTTTTTCTTTTTATATTAATATATGGTAAAATAATGACCAATATTAAAAACAAAGAGTATTATTTATGCAGTCACGATGGCATGATTTTATCGTTACAGGCTTCTTCACTAATATGATGAAAATTTCGACAAAAATAGGAAAAATCATCGTTGAGAGCGCTCAATTTTCATCTGATTTTGTTCTCCAAAAAGTTTTTGGAGAGGGGCTAAATTATATACAAAATAGGCCAGATGAGATCAGGAAGTTAAGGCAAGCAGCCATTGATTCTAAAGATAATATAGTAATTAAAAAAATAGGATTAACAGGAAAACATTATGGCATGGTCATCCCCCAATCTGAAAAGCAATTGCGGGCATTGATTGCTTATGCAGATAGCAAATCAAATGGCCGTTATACCCATCAAGCTTTTCATTATTTCTCAGAAGATGCTTTTTTTGCGCGTACCCATGCAAGCGTATCAAAAACACATACACTATTGGTGTATTGTTTGTCACACGATTTACCGGGTTTCACCCAAGACTTAAGAATTTTATGTCAGGAAATATTTGGGAATACTTCGCTACAATCTCTCCTGAGTACACCTGAATCAAGTGATCAGTTTGAAATAAAAATTTCTACTTTATTTTTTAATCTTTTTGCAAAAAGACTGTTTGGTTTTCAATTTTCTGATAAAGAACTAGTGACTTTACAAAAAAGCACTGACAGTATTCTCTCTTTTCATGGAGATTCTTTTGTTGAAGCAACCATTAAACTGTCTAGTCAATTTAAGAA
Source organism: Gammaproteobacteria bacterium (assembly GCA_013287765.1). Lineage (GTDB taxonomy): Bacteria > Pseudomonadota > Gammaproteobacteria > DSM-16500 > DSM-16500 > JABDDD01. The sequence continues at coordinate 67,159 of JABDDD010000002.1, forward strand.
ATTGAAATTAGAATATTACCAAATGATAAAAAAGCGAATGATTGCAGAAGCTGAGAATATAGTTGACGCATTAAAAGAATATTCTAGCAAAAAATCTTTGAGAACAAATTATCTCTTGAGAACGATTATAGAGTTAATAAAAAATGATCATCCTCACTTAAAAAATATTGAAGAATTACTTCAAGAAATTAAATCAAAACAAGTGAAAAAATATTTGCAACACCCTAAAGTGTTAGAGTTACCTTTAATATTAGCAGGATTACCTAATTTACTGTCTGTCAGTATACGAGCAAGTAATACACTCAATACTTGGGTCAAGAAAACACCCGACGTCGCTGAGTCATTAGCCAATTATTTTATAGATTCAATCCAAGATCCTTATTTGCAAAAATGTTTACAGATAGCAATTTTAGAAGCATTGCAAGAAAAAGCTTCCTCAGAAGTACCACGCTATTTTCATGAACCCATTTTAATAGAGGGGTTCAATATTCCAAAACAAACTACGCTTTATATTAATTTAAGGCCTAATCCTTTTCTCACAGATTACAAAGAAATTACTTTGCCGCGACATTTTCCGCTAACACCTTTTTTAATCGGGCCACGGAGTTGCCCTGCCATGGCTGCCAGTATGACTTTAATAAAAGAATTATTATTATTTTTTGCTGAAAAAATGATGCCTGTTCAATTAAAAATGCTTTTTAAAGCAGTATCCACAGGAAACATAGCAGTTTTAGAAATGTTAGTGCAAACAGGAATGAATTTATCTCATCCTGATTCCAGAGGAAATACTGCTTTACATATAGCGGTTTTAGAAGAACAGCCGCTTTGTGTTGAGCTATTAGTAAAGGCTGGTGTGGAACTGAATTGTCAGAATGAACAACTTCAAACGCCGATGCATTTTGCCATTTTTAATACAGAGCCTACTTCTTTAAAAATTTTGTTAAAGGCAGGCGCTAAGACTAATATAGCCAATTATTTTGAACTGACGCCTACTGAAACTGCGAAACGTTGTAATATGCAAACAACGGTTCTTCTGTTAGAACAGCCTGATCAAAAAAAAGAAGAAAAATTAACAGTCGTACAATGTCAATCTACTTTATTTAATTCTATCGTTTCATCTAAACCTGCTGATATGGGGTTAATTGAAGGTGATGGAGAATGTGATATAGAAATACCTTTGTTGGATTCAATTCCACCAGAGGATTTTGTTGAAATGACGCAGCATAACGATAAAATAATTGAGTCTTCAAAACACCTCATTGGGAAGCAGACTTTATGACACCCACAAAAATGGTCTGAAGTCTGGGTAAAATACTCTATTTTATCGTAACTATTCACGATCTTTACTTTTTATCTACCTAATCGATTATCCCTTGTTTTAGCAGAGTAATTGAAATTTGATTTTTTATTTTTTTTATTTCCAAAAGTCGTTGCGGTGGGTGCAATTGACAAAGTATCTTTAGCACCATCTTTTTTCTTTTGATAGTTATCTATTAATTTTTTAAAATGAGAAATTTCTTGTTCTGTTTCTGTTAATAGAGAAGATATTTTTATCCCATGTTCTTCAATTTTTTTGATATTTTCTGCAGAAGCTTCATATAGAGCTATTTCTGTTTTTAACGAGGCTGTTGTATCATTTTTTTTATCTAATATCTTAGGCGGATAATATTCTTTACCATCATAAAGAGACTTATACAGGTTATTCATTTTATCATAAATTGCTGTAAGATCATTTCTTTTGCTAGTATATTCTTCGTAAAGTTTAAGAAAACTTTCTTTTTTTTCACTAAGTTTTTGCTGATAGTCTTCTGTTATTGATGGAGCAAAAGTTATAGTTTCAACAGGTTTTTTATTATATTTTTTAATTAATTGCTTCATGCGTTTTTTAGCATCGCGAAGTGATTGTTCTTCTTCCGCAAATAATTTTATTAGTCGATTGATTTTATCATTTGCCTTCTCAAGCAAAGTAGCAGAAGTTAAGGGGCCAATGCTATTTTTAAATGATTTCCATTTTTTCTGAAAAACTTTCAATATTTTATTAGGATCTTCTAAAGAGACAGCCTTTTCATCTTGAAGGATCGCTAAACTTTTTTTTACCCAATTAGTTCGCAAGTTTATATATTCTTTAAGTCCGTCTTCTGATAAAGCTTTATGCGATTGAATATTTAACTGTATGTCTCCCATGAAATGTTTAATTTTATGATGATATTGCGCAGCAGATTCTTTTGCTAAAACTAGTCTATTTTTGCTATATTCTTTTAGACTCTGATCAATCAATTTTTTTGCTTGATCATAAGTATATTTTTTAAAACCTGAGGCTTTTATTTTTTTATCTAACGTAGACGCAAGTTTTATTATACCGTTTACTTGGGGAATATCCAGCCAAATAGTACTGAATTTTGTCGCTTTTTTAAAATGACTGTTAGGGTATTTTTCTGTTAGTAAATTTGGTAGTTGCTCGAGCGTGCAGGCGAAATAAAGAGTAGGATCAACTACAATGTGATCCCGGCTTAATTTTTTTTGCAGATCCTGAATGGTTACAGTTTCTTCAATCGCCACGATGGCGTCACAATTACCTATCACCAAGACTTGATGACCAATTTTTGAATTATCCGTCAATAAATAAAAAACACTGATAGGCTCGTCTATTTTCTCAGAAAAAAGCTTTAATAAAGCGTAATGACACCGATTATAAGCTGTGCAGACACCATTTAATATTGAAAGATGACTTATCATGATATAATAGTAGTCTTCTTTGATATTTTCCTTAGTGAATGTTTCCAGCATGTTATCTTTAAATTCTTCTGCAACATCTTTAAATTGAGTAGTTTGACCAGCATCAAGTACAGTATCAATAAATTGTTCTTTACCCATTTCTTTAATTCTTTTATTGATAAAATCAATACTTTTTTCATCGCTCTCACTATAGTATTGGTAGGAAAAGTATTGGTGGGAAACTCTATCATATAGACTTTTATGTTTGCCTGCTTTGGCTTCTTCTTGAATTGTTTTTACAGTTTCTTGTGCTAAATCTAAGGCAGATCGATTGCTTTTCATAGTAATTTTTTCCAAAAGTTAAGAAACATAGAGCGATCATCAATCATCCGACACTTTTAACGTATCCACTTTTTGAAATCCTCTGGGTAATTTATTGCCGCGACGCCCTCGTTCACCTTGATAATGCTGCCAGTCAGTTGGTTTTAGTTTTAATTTTTTATTGCCTGATAATATTATTAAAAATTGCTTAGGCGATAAAACTGCAATATCGACTAAAAATTCTTCGCGAGTCAATATTCGACTGCTTGGAATATTTAAAATTTTATTACCCTTGCCTTTAGTTAATTCTGGTAATTCTTTTAATTCAAATAAAAGCAAATGCCCCGTGTTGGTGACTGCTGCTACTCTATCTGTTTCTTTATCAGCTAATAATTTAGGCGGTAATGCTTTAGCGCCATTTGGTAAAGATAATGCAGTTTTTCCTGCGCGGTTTTTTGCATATAAATCACCTAATTTAACCGTAAAACCATACCCTGCATCAGAGGCTAATAAATAATATTGCTCTGGATCTCCCATTAATACACTAATAAATTGCGCATTGGCTGGCGGATTTAAACGACCGGTTAAAGGCTCTCCTTGCCCTCTGGCAGACGGTAAAGAATGCGCTGGTAAAGAATAAGATCGACCGGTTGAATCTAAAAAAACTGCTAATTGATTGCTCCGACCTTTTGCTTGCGCTTGAAACGCATCGCCTGATTTATAACTTAAACTGTTAGGATCAACTTCATGGCCTTTAGCTGCACGCACCCAGCCCATGGTTGATATAATCACTGTGACGGATTCTGTGGGAAGAATTTCAGTTTCACGCATGGCTTGTGCTTCTTTACGCATCACAATCGGTGAACGTCTTGCATCGCCATATTGCTTAGTATCCGCTGTTAATTCTGTATGTACTAATTTTTTTAAACGAGCACTTGATTTTAAAATTTGTTCTAGCTCTTCTTGTTCTTCACTTAATTTTTTTTGTTCAGTTTTAATTTGATTTTCTTCTAAACGCGCTAATTGCCGTAATTTAATATCTAAAATGGCATCGGCTTGCTCTTCACTTAATTTAAATTTTTTCATTAATGCAGCTTTTGGCACATCTTCTTCACGAATAAGATGAATCACTGCGTCTAAATTAAGATAAGCAACTAAAAATCCCGTTAAAATATGTAAACGCTTTTGCACGATATCCAAGCGATAGGCTAAACGTCTTTTAACAGTTGTTAATCGATAGTCTAACCACTCGTTTAAAATAGTTAATAATCCTTTCACTTGCGGACGGCCATTTAAACCAATCATGTTTAAATTAACCCGATAACTCCGCTCAAGTTCAGTGGTCGCAAATAAATGATCCATCAAAGGTTCAATTTCCACTCGATTAGAGCGCGGCACAATCACTAACCGCGTTGGGTTTTCATGATCTGATTCATCTCTTAAATCAGATACTAAAGGCAATTTCTTATTTTGCATTTGTTCGGCAATTTGTTCTAAAATTTTCGCGCCGGATACTTGATGGGGTAAAGCCGTAATAATAATTTCATCTTCTTCTGTCGTATAAACAGCACGCATACGCAATGAGCCATGGCCGGTTTTATATATTTTTAAAATTTCATCACGCGGAGTAATAATTTCTGCTTCCGTCGGAAAATCAGGCGCTAAAATATATTTGCAGATATCTTTAAGTGTCGCATCAGGGTTATCTAATAAATAAATCAGTGCATTCACAACTTCAGTTAAATTATGCGGCGGAATATCAGTTGCCATGCCAACTGCAATGCCCGTGGTACCGTTTAATATAATATTGGGTAGACGAGCTGGTAATAAAGCAGGCTCTTCTAGTGTCCCATCAAAGTTAGGCATCCAATCAACCGTGCCTGCACCCACTTCTGTTAGTAACACTTCTGCGTAAGGAGATAATCGCGATTCAGTATAACGCATAGCAGCAAAAGATTTAGGATCATCAGGAGATCCCCAATTTCCTTGGCCATCAACTAATGTATATCGATAAGAAAATGATTGTGCCATTAAAACCATCGCATCATAGCACGCAACTTCACCGTGTGGATGAAATTTACCGATCACATCCCCAATCGTACGCGCGGATTTTTTATGCTTAGCCGTGGCTTTTAGTCCTAATTCAGACATGGCATACACAATACGACGTTGCACTGGTTTCATGCCATCGCCAATATGCGGAAGTGCGCGATCTAAAATAACCGCCATTGAATAATCCAGATAAGCTTTTTCAGCAAATTCATATAACGGCATGCTTTCAATATTATTAGTGCTCATGCGACAACCTCAGCTAAATTACCTTTTTTCTCTAGCCAATCTTTGCGATCAGCCGCTCTTTTTTTGGCAAGCAACATATCTAACATTTTATCAGTCGGATCCTTTGCTTTAATGGTTAATTGAACTAAACGTCTGGTATCAGGATCCATCGTTGTTTCACGTAACTGAATGGGATTCATCTCGCCTAATCCTTTAAAACGAATAATATGTAGCTTACCTTTTTTATTCTCAGCAGTGATACGATCAATAATGCCTTGTTTTTCCGCATCATCCAGTGCGTAATACACTTCTTTACCATAATCAATTCGGTAAAGCGGCGGCATTGCAATATAAACATGACCTGCCGTTACTAAGGCGCGGAAGTGTTTTACAAAAAGCGCGCATAACAAAGTCGCAATATGTGCTCCATCTGAATCCGCATCTGCTAAAATACAAACTTTTCCGTAGCGTAATCCTGTGACTATTTCAGCGCCTGGTTCAATCCCAATGGCAATTGAAATATCATGCACAGCTTGAGACGCAAGTACTTGCGAAGGATCCACTTCCCAGGTATTTAATATTTTTCCTTTAAGCGGCATAATGGCCTGAAATTCTCGTTGACGCGCTTGTTTAGCAGAGCCACCGGCTGAATCACCTTCAACTAAAAATAATTCAGTGCGATTAACATCTTGTAGTGAACAATCTGCTAATTTTCCTGGAAGCGCAGGACCTGAGGTGATTTTTTTGCGAACGACTGTTTGCGCTGCTTTTAAACGTTTTTGTGCATTAACAATGGCAAGATTAGCAAGGACTTCCCCTAATGCCACATTTTGATTTAACCAAAGGCTGAATGCATCTTTCACCACACCTGAAACGAAACTTGCGCACTCACGGGAAGATAACCGTTCTTTGGTTTGACCAGAAAATTGCGGTTCTTGTAATTTAACCGATAAAATATGCGCGCACTTATCCCAAATATCTTCAGCTGCAAGCTTAATGCCTCGCGGCAATAAATTTCTAAATTCACAAAATTCTCGGATGGCTTCAAGTAAACCTAAGCGAAAACCATTGACATGCGTGCCGCCTTGGGGAGTTGGAATTAAATTAACATAGCTTTCTGTTAAAACTTCTCCTTCTTCGGGTAACCAAAAGGCTGCCCAATCAACTGTTTCTTTATTACCCGCAAAAGACCCTATAAAAGGTTCATCAGGCACACGCTCTGCATTACCAATGGCTTCTTTTAAATAATGCGCAAGACCTTCTTCATAACACCATTCGATACTTTCATTGGTATTTTCATCATGAAAAGAAACATGTAACCCGGGACACAGAACAGCTTTGGCGCGTAAATTATATTTTAATTTACTGACAACAAATTTTGCCGAATCAAAATATTTTTCATCTGGCCAAAATCGAATACTGGTTCCTGTTTCCCGTTGGTTGGCGCTGCCAATCACTTTTAATTTAGTTGTGCGTTCACCTGAACCAAATTGAATTTGATGCACTTTCCCTTCGCGCTTAATAGTCACTAGTAATTTCTTGGACAGCGCATTGACAACGGAAATACCTACCCCATGCAAGCCACCAGAATAACGATACATTTTATTAGAAAATTTAGCGCCGCTATGGAGTTTCGTTAAAATCAACTCAACGCCAGTTAATCCTTCTTCTGGGTGTAAATCAACAGGCATGCCGCGGCCATTGTCACTGACTTCAAGTGAGCCATCTTTATATAAAGTGACTTGTAAAGAGTCGCAATGCCCTTCCATTGCTTCATCAACGCTATTGTCGATTGCTTCTCTTGCTAAATGGTTTGGATTGGTCGTGTCAGTGTACATACCTGGACGACGTTTAACAGGTTCAAGACCGCTTAACACTTCGATCGATTCAGCAGTGTAGGATTGTTTCTGACTCATAAAAAGCTCCTAGCTCGCGAAAAAATAATAGTGGTTTTAATTTTTTTGTAATTCTACCCGATGTAACTGTAACCACAAAAGCGCAATAATCGCCGGCGAAGTTTTAATTTTGCCTGATTGTAGCAACTGCAAAGCTTCATCTGTTGGCAAATTGAGCACACGAATGTCTTCCTGTTCGTGTTTTAATCCATGCACACCGCCTATTCCTTTTGAATCGACTTTACCACAATAGATATGGATATATTCATTTGATCCCCCTGGGCTTGGAAAATATTCAGATATCAATCTTAAGTCTCTTAGATCACATCCGGCTTCTTCAATGGCTTCGCGATGAGCGACTTCTATTGGTTGTTCATTTTTTTCTAAAATGCCAGCAGGGATTTCAATCAGCCAGGGGCTTTCTGGATCAGCAATACTCCCTGGGCGAAATTGTTCGATTAAAATCACTCGATCTAATACTGGATCATACGGTAAAACCGCTGCTGCCGAGTAGCGTTCTAATACTTCTCGTTGCATGGTGTCACTCCAGCCGCCTTCAAATAAACGATGGCGCAAGTGATAACGTGTTAAACGAAAAATGCCTTGATATAGCACCTCACGTTGACTGATTTCATAATCATTTTGGGTAAAGGGCTGGGTTTTAATCATTTAGTTTTCTTTTTTTTAATGAGAATAAGTTTTTCAAGTTCTTTTAATTGTTTCTCTAGATCTTCAATTTTTTTGCGAGTACGTGCTAACACTTTGGTTTGTGCGTCAAATTCTTCACGTGCAACAATATCTAATTTGTTTAAAGCACTTTGTAAGATCACTTGAAAATTTTTCTTTAAATCTTTTTCTAATTTTTGAAAGTTATCGGGTAAAGCATTACATAATTTTTGCGTTAATTCATCTAAAAAAGAGCTTTCTTTCATTGGCAATTCTCCGCGCTGATTAAGTCTTCTTTTCGAATAAATTCTGGTAACACCATGGCAGCCTTATGTATATCAAAATTATAATAATTAGTGGAAAAAGATTTATTATAAATTATTTTCTCACTCACTCGTTTAAAGTCCCCTTGTTTGATTGCCATAATAGCAGATTGCAGTCCTGTTGATTGAGGAAAATGCAATAGATTAAAATCACTAAATCCGTTATTTTTCAAGTGCTGCATATGTTCTTTCATTAATTCTAGCTCAAAAAAAGAATTGCTTTGCTGTACCAATAATCCTTCTTTTTTAAGTAATTTAAAATAATTAGGCAATGGGTCAAATAAAATCTTATTTACATGAATAACAACATCAAAAGTCTCGGGCTCTAAGTGGATAAATGCCTGGGTATGAATACGGGGATCATTTAGTTCTGTCAGTAAATTCTCCTGAACCAGATGCACTGTTTTAACAGTCGGATGCTTTAATATTTCACGCAAAATATCATCGTTTTGTGGATTAATCAACGCAATTTTTTGTGGAGAACGATGGGTAAAGAGCGCAGGATGGGTCATCATTTCACTAAAAATAACTCGATCATGACCCATAGGTAATTCGCGCATATTAAAATTCCTTTGGAAAAACATTCAGTTATTGTGAACCAAAAAAAAGAGATTCTCAAATTTTTTATTAAATCTTTTCTATAGTGCTTACTTTATCCTTGCTATCTATGATAAAAATCAGGTTCATAACACGTATCCATATTGCTGGCAAAATTGATGTAACTGTTGGAGCGTCTTTGTTGGAAGAGTATTAAGAATATCGTTTTTGCTTAATTTCGGTTTTTCATATTTGATACCAAGATAATGCTTTTCTGTATTGATTTTTGTCTCACGTAATGCATTAAAATCTTTGAGAGTATCTTGGATCAACTGACGTTCTAATAGAAATTGAGCAAGCTTTTCTTGGTCATATTCAATTCTGAAAACAAAATCAGGATGTTGATCATTAATAAGTGCATTCCAGGCAAGATACATTTTTACCGCGAGTTCTATCATATTATTTCCAAAAGCATTTTCTGGGAGAGTGAGATGGGGAAGGTGTTTTCGTCTAAACAAATAGGATGCATTGTCTTTTGAATATTGGTTTTCTAGGATGATGGAAGGAATAGCGGATAACGGGTGGCGCAGAACCTGTATAGTATGAGCAAAATAGTAGTGATGAATACCACCTGCTGTTTTGCTCTCGCCAATATCTCCCCAAGGATAATCCGTATCTTTGACTGTTAGCATCCATGAGCTGATACCGTTGGCACCCATATTTTCGTGCCCCACATCGAGTCCCATTTGTTTTAAGAAAAAACTGATATATCCTGACCCGCAGCGTGGATGCGATAAACAACGTATTTCTTTATATTCTTTTCTTATTAATGTATTTTTTTGCCGTATTTTATCTTCTACATCAATCCCTTTTGGGCGAATTTCAGAATAAAATTTTATTTTTCCACACGAAGATAATTCAGAAACAGGAATTGGCATCGCTGTAAAATGCTGTATTTCAGGATGTTGTTGAATAATTTGCTCATGAATATAAACATCCGAAGTGTGATTAATTTTATAAGCGTTTTCGAGTAACAATTTAGCCATTGCACGATTGATAGCAAAACAAGGGTTAGACATAGTTTTATCTTGGGTAAAATAATGTTTTTTAAATATTTTCTTCTTATGTGCTTTTTCCAGCCCTTTGCCTAAGCGAATGAGGAGAGGTTGATGTTTGTTGATTTTATATTTCTCAAAAGACTCTAAGGAAAAAAGTGTCTGAATACTTTCGTTAAAATGATGGGTGAATTTAAGATCATCTTCGCAAATGAGACAAAAATCATAGTTTTTGTCCAACATATCTTTCCATACTTTAATAAATGAACACCAGTTTCCAATTTGTTGAGATATTAGGATGTTGTTAGCGCAGTGACAGCGATTTTGACCGCAGCGAAAGCAGGGGGGGAAAGATGTAACATTGCCTGATTGCATCCATTGCTCAACTTCAGGATCGTCCTTGTCGACGGCTTCAATAAACTCATAGGCTTTGATGCCGACACGCGCAAATTCACGTAGGGTATGTGTTTTTCTATCGAGGCATCTTTTTAAGTTAATGACATAAATATGATCAAATATAGCGCTAAAATCGACTTGTTTCGGATAAAAATAAGCGTGTATTTTAGTAAAAATGTTATGAAACATCAGCGACTTCTGTGGAATAAAGTGAGGCATTATTATAGCTTGGCTTGTGGATAATGGCATCGAAAATTTAATTAAGGTGCTGCACTTTTTTTATTTGATGCAGCTTTACTGGAGTCATTAGTTGTATTACAATAAAAAATACAATTTGTATTACTTTTTAGGCTGTTCTTATTATGAGTGTGATTACGATACGATTACCAGAGAAATTATTACGTGATTTAAACACCTATGCTGAAGCCACTCATACCTCTCGCGCAGAATACATTCGCCGCGCAATTGAACGAATGAATACTGAGGTAAAAAATAAAGAACGTGATGAACACTTAAAAAAAGCAAGCTTACGTGTCAGAAAAGAAAGTATGATCGTTAATAAAGAATTCAGTAGGATTGAAGATGACCCAGAAAATAAAAATTAATCATGGAGAGCTATGGCTTGCAAATTTAAATCCTACGCGAGGAACGGAAGCTGGAAAATATCGACCCGTTTTAATTATACAAAATCAAGTATTATTAGAGATTTCCCATCCTTCAACTCTTATTATCCCATTAACAACTAAACTTATTGATAATGCAAAACCTTTAAGGATACGAATTCCTGCTCAAGACGGCCTCAAAAAAGACTCTGACCTAATGATCGATCACATTCGTGCAATTGATAATAAACGCCTGGTTGAAGGACCGTTATTGAAAACCAGTCATACATTTATGGAGCAAGTTTATAGCGCAATCAGTGAAACTATTGGCTTTGAATATCTCTAAAAGAACTTATTTATAGCCAATTTCTCAATTCTATAAGATAATGCAACGATGTTAATACAATCTCTTACTATTGCAACTCGTGAAAGCCCTCTTGCGCTTTGGCAGGCTCATTTTATTAAAAATAAATTATTAGCACAACATCCTGATTTAAAAATAAAACTCTTAGAGCTTAAAACAACGGCAGATAAAATGCTTAATTTACCCCTAGATAAAGTAGGCGGAAAAGGATTATTTGTCAAAGAATTAGAAGAAGCTTTGCTCGATAGACGTGCAGATATTGCAGTGCATTCGATGAAAGATGTTCCGATGGAATTGCCAAATGGACTTTGCATCCCGGTCATGATTGAGCGAGAAGAGGCGAGAGATGCTTGGGTTTCTAGCTGGTTTCCTAATATAAAAGATTTGAAAGCGAGCGCGCGCATTGGCACGTCCAGTTTAAGAAGGCAAAGTCAATTATTAGCACAGTATCCAGACTTACAAATTATTCAATTACGTGGAAATGTGAATACTCGCTTGCGGCGATTAGATAGCCATGAATTTGATGGAATTATTTTAGCAGCTGCAGGATTGCATCGATTAAATTTAAATGAACGCATTGCGAGCCTTTTTAGTCTTGAGCAAATGCTGCCGGCTGCCGCGCAAGGGATTTTAGGAATTGAATGTCGAACAGAAGATAAAGCAATCCAAGAGCTCATAACACCCTTACAGCATACTGCGAGTTTTTTATGTGCCACAGCAGAGCGTGCACTTTGCAAACGATTAGGGGGTAATTGCCAAGTCCCCGTGGGCGCTTATGCGGAAATAAGAGAAGATCAGATTTTTTTAACTGGGTTAGTCGCACGTCCAGATGGAAAAGTGATTCTAAGAGCCTTGCATAAAATGGAGCTTAAAAATGCAGAAGAATTGGGTGTTTTTGTTGGAAATGAGTTATTAAAGCAAGGGGCAGAATTGATTTTAAGTAATCTTGTTTAATACTTCTCATAGTATGGTACAAAAGAGAATATACATAATGATGCTTGAAGATATCTTCGCACTCGTCACCCGACCGCAGCCGCAAAATGATGCGCTCTGTGAAGCTATTCATGAAGCAGGTGGTCGCGCCCTTTCTTTTCCAACTATTAGAATTATGCCTCCATCAAATAGTTTACTCTTGAATCAACAAATTGAAAAAATAGATCAATATCATTGGGTTATTTTTACCAGCCGCCATGCGGTTGAGCAAAGCGCGCCATTTATCTATGCAAAGTGGCCGGTCTTTCCGCAAAATACCCAAATAGCCGTCATAGGGCAGGCAACAGCACTTGCAGTAAAAACCGCGCATTTACCGCAAGCGATCTATCCTGAATTTGATTGGCGTTCTGAAGGATTACTGGCCTTACCTCAATTTCAAAAAATAACACAGCAGAAAATAGCTATTATTACTGGTGAAAATGGACGAACAGTATTAATAGATACTTTGAAAAAAAGAAAAGCGATAGTGACAAACATAATAGCTTATCAACGAACATTCCCTCAGATTTTACCCCCATTAATCAGGGAAAAAATAGATAAAAAAATAAATGTCTCTATTTGTACATCAAATGATATTATACAAAATCTTAAAATCATAATAGACAAGATAAATATAAATCTTTGGCAGACAGTCTGTCAGATGCCTATGGTGGTTGTGAGCAAACGTATGGCTTTATTCGCAAAAGAAATGGGTATCCAGACAATTTTTGTAGCAGAAAATCCTAGTCTTAATGTTATCATAGCCTTATTAGCAAAGAAAAAGGAACAAATATGTCAAATGAAACGGAAAAACCCATCCCTGCTAAAAAAAGAAATTGGAGAAATATAGGCATTTTATCGGCAACTTTTGCTATTATTGTTTTGTTAGGCATAATGATAGCTATTTCTTACCGTGCGATTGCTATTAACATACAATTAGCTAACTTGATTCATAGCAATCAAACAGAAGTAGACCAATTAAAAATAGCTTTTAACAATTTACAAACTGATACAAAAACAGCTACAACTAGAGCGAATACTTTTTCTGAAAAATTAAATTTATTACAAAAAAATATCGATGAATTATCTCAATCAGAACAAGATAAAAAAAATAAACTAATACGTGAAGAAGCGAATTATTATATTAAACTTGCACAATTTAATTTAGTCTATACAACGAATATTCCACAAGCGTTACATTTATTAGAATTAGCCGATCAAGCGTTTGCAACGCTGTCAGGGGCAGATGTCACGACTATTCGATCTGCACTTGCTACAGATATAGCTCGTTTGCAAAGCACACCTATTGTTGATGTTGATGGTATATACGCAAGATTATCTGTCATGTATGGTGAAATTAAACAATTGCATTTAATCAATCAACCCTCGTTTTTGGAAGAAAAATCTCAAGCAACATCATCACCTGCTTTATCTTGGTGGCGAGCAGGGTTACAAAATACTTGGGCTGGCTTAAAACAATTAGTGATTGTACGACACACTGAGCAAAATCAATTAGTGTTTTTACCGAATGTACGGACAATTTTATATCAAAATTTAAATGCTTGTGTAACGAATGCGATCTGGGCTTTATTGCATGGAGAACAAGATATTTATCTAGGTAGTTTAAATCAAATGAGTGATTATTTAACTCAATATTTTATTGCCGATGATGTGATGACAAAAGCGATGCAAATACAAATTACTAATTTAAAAAATCTATACATTCGACAAAGTGCACCAACGCTTTCTGTTGTATCTTTAATGGGAACCTCTTAAGCCAAAATAGTTTTTTGCGGGAGAAAATAACATGTTACGCTTAATTTGGATTTTAATTATTTTATTTGTTTCTGTTTGGCTTGGGTTACAAATTGCAAAAGACCCAGGACTTGCCTTTTTTTCTTATCGACAATGGTCTGTTGAAATGCCACTGTGGTTTGCGGCGTTGCTTTTTATACTGTTGTTATTGGCAGGTTATAGTTTGTTACGTTTTTTTGGTGGATTAGATCGCATGTTTTATCAACTTAAAAATTGGTTGCGCTTTAGAAAAGTGCATAATGCTTATAGCAAAACAAATCGTGGTTTAATAGAATTAATAGAACACCAATGGCAAGATGCTGAATATTATTTAAAAGCAGGTATTACTCAATCTGAAGTTCCATTAATCAATTATTTGGGATTAGCATTGGCAGCAGATGCGGAAGGTGCTTTTGATCGACGAGATCAATATTTAAGAAAAGCACATTTTTCAGCACCGCGTGCAGAAATCGTTATTGGTATCACAGAAGCACAATTAAAAATAAAACACGGACAAACAGAAGCTGCCTATGTAGTTTTAATGCACCTACATCAAATTGCTCCTAAGCATACTTTTGTATTATCTTTACTAGAACGTTTATATGTGCAGTTAAATGATTGGCAAGCGCTTATTCAGCTTTTGCCAAAATTATATAAAAATCGTGTTATTCCGCGCGAGAATTTTGCTATTTTTGAAAAGAATATTTATATCGAATTATTAAAAAAAGCAACGCGTACGCATGAGACCGGTGCAGCAGTTGAAATATTGTGGGAATCAATTCCTAGGAAATTAAGAAAAGATCCCGCTTTAATTTATGAATATGCAAAAGCATTATCAATTGATCCTGATAAAGCAGATACGTTGCAACTTTTATTAAATAAAATACTTAATAAAGTTTGGAATGAAAAGCTGGTTAATCTGTATGGTAGTCTTTTGACGACTTATCCGCAAAAACAATTAATATCTGTCGAACGCTGGTTAAAACAATATCCTAATCAACCGGCTTTGTTACATATTGCAGGATTGTTAGCTAAACGAAATCAATTATGGGGAAAAGCCAGAAGCTATTTCGAAGAGAGTTTAAAACTACAATTGAGCGAAGAAGTTTATCTTGATTATGGAAAATTGCTGGAACAATTAGGCGACAGAGAGATGGCCTTGGAAAGTTATCGAGATGGGTTGCTATTAAAATTACGCCATTCTTAATTTATTTAAATTATATAAGATGGTGGGCACACTACGTTTTGCCCACCCTACATCAATCATATAATTTATGTAGGGTGGGCAAAGCGCAGCGTGCCCACCATCTCATTTCCTAACTGATCTTTTGATATTAAAATACCTTAAGATGACTAGCAAATTTTGTTGCTTTTTTTATAAAATGTTTATCTAATGTTGCAAATTTTTCTAATTTTTGACAAGCAGCTAAATGCAAGGCATCTGCAAAATCAAAGCCTTGCTCGTACCATTGCAATGCTTGTAAAATGCAAGCAGGGTCTTCTATTGTAATACTTTTAAGATTGATTAATTTTTT
Source organism: Gammaproteobacteria bacterium (assembly GCA_013287765.1). Taxonomy (GTDB): domain Bacteria; phylum Pseudomonadota; class Gammaproteobacteria; order DSM-16500; family DSM-16500; genus JABDDD01. Next base: position 82,611 of record JABDDD010000002.1, read on the forward strand.
AAAAGCAGAAAAAATAATATTTGAATTTAAATCATACGTATAACGTAATACCCATTCTGTTTCTAATAAAACAGTTTTAGGAATAAAAATAAGATTATCTTCAATTAATTTCGCAGCATATTTTGCTTGATGCTTATCATCATTGGTCAGTAATCTAACTAATAAATTAGTATCAATTCCAATCATTTTTGTTTTTTAGCTCCTTTGATTATTCCTTGTTCCATATCTTTGATAGATTTTTTTCGACCCTGATACCCTGTGCATCCAATAATATCTTTAGTAGTCGTTTTAAAAGAGTTGACTGGCGTTAGTAAAATACCTTGCGCTGTATCAGTGATGACAAACTCAATGCCTGAAGACCATTGATGCGCTTCTCGAATCGCTTGAGGAATCACTATTTGACCTTTGCTAGATAAGCGGGTGACTTCCATAATAAAACTCTCTATAATGATAGTAAGATAATGGTAAGATTAGCAAACTTTGCAAGGATTTGCAATTAAAGTTATCGCGCTTGGTGGGCACACTACGTTTTGCCCACTCTACATCAAATAATATGATTCAAATAAGGTAAAAAGCTTAGCAATAATACCATTTATTTAAGAGACTTTGAGCATAGGTCCTTATAGAGAGTAATTTATTTATTTTTAGATCAAAAATTAAATAAAAACTTATTTATGTTATAATTGTATACAAATTAATCATCGATATGTGCTATCTATATGAAAACAATGCAAAAAATCTCTAAATCAACAATTTCGGATAAATTTTCAGGCACCTCTACACCACCCAGTAAAGGGTGTTGCTATTAATTATCTATATTGTTCATTATCTATAATAAATATTTAATAATATTATGAATAAGATAAGGTAGTTATGTTTTTTTACATACTACATAATATTATCTTAATAATATTATCTTAATAATTATTTGTTATTTTATTCATTGGTTATGAATTTTTTTGAGAGCAAATGATTATGGTACAAACTAGAGAAGAATTAAAAAAGAAAGAAATCAATAGAATAGTTGAAGAACTTGAAGTTATTTGTAATAAATATAGAGATAAATTTAGTGAATTTGATTTTAATGAACTATCCAAAAATCATCTGGATTTAAATGAATATTATTCTTTATGTGAACAAATTCCAAAGCTGCATAATGAACTTAAGTTGTTAACTTCCAATAACACTAAAATATATTCTGCATCTAAACCTAATGTTTCTTCGGTTCTTTCTGTTAAAGTTCTTGAATTTCCAAACATACACTATATTTGGATTGGTCCTCCTGCGCAAGATGAAAATTCTATTAAAGGCCATGACCAAGCAGGTGTTATCCACATGGCAAAATTAAATAAAAAGAATAAAATTATATTTTGGTGTTTGTCAGAATATTTGGCTCATTATAAAGTAGTATTTAATTCATATCCTATAGAAGTTCGCTCTATTGAGAATTATATAGAACAAGATTTTAAAAATGAAGACCTTAATAAATCAGCTAAAATTCTTAAGAGAATTAAAAAAGCTACACTAGATGCTTATAATAGAAATACCAAACGTGATATTATTTCTTTTAAAAATGTTTTTTCATTATTCGTTCTAATGTTAGGAGGTTACATTCTTGATACAAATGTAAGGCCTTATTGGGAAATTAAAGCAATTTTTCTTCCTGGGGGAAATCATTTTAGAATACCCAAGCTACCTGAACAGTATGATTGTTGGATAATGTATGCTCCTCCAAATTGCGAATACGCTAAAAACATTTTTTATTATTATTTTGATTTATGGAAAAACTCTGAAAAGTTGTTTCATAAAGTATTCTTGGGATATACAAAAGATTATTGCGATATCATGAGTGGCTTTATGTTAAAAGCAATTACGCATAATAATAATTATCTACCTTGGGTTACTCAAAGAAATTTTTTTAGTGCTACTATAGATGAATTATCTCTCATAAAATATCTCTATAATACTCACAAATTTATATTACGTGAAAAATATGATAAGAATATATTATTAAAACATAAATTTATTGAGTATATGGGTAAAGAGCCAATCAAAGACTTTAAACCCTATATAACTAATATTATTTTTGATTATATATATGATGAAAAAAATAATACAATAGTGGAGCTATCTAAAAAAATCAAGTCAGATCAAGAATATGGTATTTTATTTACCGTAATATATGATAATGACTTAAACCTTTTAGAAGATTTAATTCATTCAGGAGAGGATATTAATCAATTAGCCAATAATGATGATGTTACTGGAGAAACATTATTGCATTTTGCTATACGCTGCAAAAAACCAGACTGTATTAAAATTTTAATAAAGCATGAAGCAAGGCTTGATTTAAAAGCTAAATATAAAAATCAAATGGAAGAAATGACTGCTCATGAATACGCTAGAAAAATTGCACCCGAATATGAATTTTTGTTTAAGCAACAATTATCACCTAAAAGTATCCGCTAAGTCTATTGCCTCTAGCTAAATAAATTTAGCAATGATCAAACAGGTTTTTACCTAAATTATCGGATACAATACAAAAGAAAATATGACAACATTTTAAGTAAACCTTTTAATTTTGTCTATTAATAAAATATTATGGGATAATACTAAATTAATATTTTATATTGGTATTCTTCAAGATCAATATGAAGTAGTCATAAAATTATCTGAACAATACATTAAATAATATGATTCACATAAGTTAAGAAATGCAAGTCTCAATCGGTCTTTCTTCTAGACTCTGTTCCCCTGCAAATAATTGTTCTGCACCATACTCCGACCATGAGCCATCATAAAGCGCATTATTCGGTAAAGACATTAAATCTAAAATAAAATTTAAAATAGGTGCGCTGATACCTGAGCCGCATAAGGTCGTAATCGGTATCGTTAAGTCAACCCCAGTATCAACAATTTTTCGGCGAATTTTATCAAGTGGCAAAAATAAATTTTCTTTATCAAAAAAAATATTATAAGGCAAACAAAAACTATTCGGAATATGGCCTTTGCGTACGCCTATACGAGGATCAGGGCCACCAGCAAAACGAACGGCATGGCGTAAGTCGACAATTTGTTCTTTGGGAATTTGCAGGTTTATTTTAATGTTTTCTAAAGTGCGTAAATAATTTAATTGTAATTTGGCAGTGTAGGGTTTAGCTGAAAAAGAAGGCGCGCCCGATTCTGTTTTTCCGCCATATTTTTCCCAGGCTTTAAACCCACCATCTAAAATATATAGTTGATTCGGATTGTGGCCAAATACTTTAAACATCCATAAAGCACGACAAGCCGAATGGTGTTCGTTATTATCATATAAAATAATTTTATAATCATTACGAATACCTAGCTGACTTAAGGTGTCATTAATTTGTTTTTCATCTTGAGTGAGCATGTTTGGAAATAGGCTCGCTTTATCATTAAAATCAGTAATAGAAAAAAATTGAGCATCCATAATATGTTTTTCAAGAAACTCTTCTTTTGCATCGCGTGGCGCTGGATATAGGCTCGCATCAAGAATAATCAAATTTTTTTGATTTTTGCGAAACTTATCTAATTGTGCCGCATTGATTAACCAAGGCATAGTGACCTCTTTAAATTATTTCTTTAAATTATAACCAATATACAAAAATAAATAAAAATAACCAAACCACATCCACAAAATGCCAATACCATGAAACAGCAGAAAAAGCAAAATGATGCTCTGGTAAAAAGTGGCCTTTTAGGCTGCGAATCAAAATAACTAATAACATTAAAGCACCTACCGTCACATGGGCTGCATGAAATCCTGTGAGCATAAAAAAAGTAGTGCCATAAATGCCGCTTTCAAGGGTTAAATGCATCTTAGTATAAGCTTCATGATATTCATAGCCTTGACAGCCTAGAAAGAGTATACCGAATAAAATAGTTAAAAATAGAAAAAAATGCGTTTGCCTAGCTTGTTTTTTTTGTAAATGCCAATGCGCAATGGTAATAAAAACCGCGCTGGTCATTAAAATAACAGTATTAACAGCCGGCAGCCCCAGCGCAGGCATCACGGCTTTTGGACCCATAAACAATTGTGGATTAGGATTTTTAAGTAACGGCCATGCGGCTTTAAAAGTAGGCCATAGTATCGCATGGGTTTCAGCGCTACCCATAAGTCCGCCTAAAGTGGGGACTGCAAATAATCGAGTATAAAAAAGCGCACCAAAAAAAATACCAAAAAAAGCCACTTCAGACACGATAAACCATAACATCCCTAGACGATACGTCATAGTCATTTTGTGACTGTGTAATCCTAAAAGACTTTCATTGATAACAGCACTAAACCAACCAAACATGACAAAACATAATAAAAGCGCGCCTCCCATAAAAAAATAATGTCCATACCAATTTCCATGAATAATATTCATAATGCCTAATAATAATAAAAATAATCCTACTGCGCCGCTGATTGGCCAACGGCTGGGAGCGGGTAAATAATAGGGAGGCGGTTTTTTAAATTTTTTCATGTAGCAGTCCTTGCAACTTTTTGCGTCACATCAAATAAAGTATAAGCTAAAGAAATAGTAGACAAATCATAAGGAATACGGCTATCAATACGAAATATCACCGGCATATATTTTGTTTCACCAGGCTTTAAAGTTTGTTGTTCAAAGCAAAAACATTGTATTTTATGAAAATAATAAGCAGCATTCAAAGGTGCAAAACTAGGAATAGCTTGAATAGTCATCGATTTTTTCGAATTATTTTTTGCAAAAAAAATAATTTTATTTAATGCGCCCGGATGAACTAAGACAGTTGCTTTCAGTGGATAAAAAATCCAGGGTAAATTAGCATTATTATTGGCAATTAATTCAAGTCGAATCGTTCGAGTTTGATCCATTTGACTTTCAAATTCATTGACTCTAAGCGCAGTATTAATGCCAGTGATTTTACAAAAAGTACTATACAGTGGCACGAGTGCAAAACAAAAACCAAACATGCTCATCACTACTATACTGCAAATGATAACGACTATTTTAATCCTTGTTTGCATAGCTCGCCTTTAAGTTTGAAAAGTATGATAAGGTGCAGGAGAGGCAATGCTCCATTCTAATCCTTGTGCTCCCTCCCATACTCGAGATGTCGCTTTTTTACCATAAAAAATAGTACGAATAATATTATAAAGAAAAATAATTTGCGCAAGTCCTAAGACAAATGCACCAATGCTAATGATTTGATTAAAATCCGTATACTGTAAAGGATAATCTGCAATTCTTCTTGGCATGCCGGCTAATCCTAAAAAATGCATTGGGAAAAAAGTGACATTGACAGCAACGACAGTTATCCAAAAATGGAGTTGGCCTAATGTTTCATTATAATAATGCCCCGTCCATTTAGGTAGCCAATAATAAATAGCAGCCATAATTGAAAAAAGCGCACCCGTTACTAAAACATAATGAAAATGTGCAACCACAAAATAAGTATCTTGATATTGATAATCAGCAGGTACCACAGCAAGCATTAATCCAGAAAATCCACCGATTGAAAATAAAATCACAAAAGCAATCGCAAATAACATAGGTGTTTCAAAAGTAATTGCGCCACGAAAAAGTGTTGCAACCCAATTAAATACTTTAACCCCCGTTGGTACAGCAATTAACATGGTGGTATACATAAAAATAATCTGTGCAGAAAGCGCCATCCCTGTCGTAAACATATGATGAGCCCAAACAATAAAAGACAGAAAAGCAATCGAGGCAATCGCCAGCACCATAAAAGTATAACCAAATATTTTTTTACGGCTAAACGTGGGAATAATTTCTGATATAATGCCAAAGCCAGGTAAAATCATAATATAAACTTCTGGATGACCAAAAAACCAAAATAAATGCTGATATAAAACCGGATCGCCGCCGCCGGCTGCATTAAAAAAACTCGTGCCAAAATGCCGATCAAATAACATCATAGTGACAACACCTGCTAAAACCGGCATGGCAATAATTAATAAAAAAGCAGTAATAAACCAACTCCAAACAAAAAGCGGCATTTTCATATACGTCATGCTGGGTGTTCTTAGATTGATAATAGTTGCAATAATATTGATTGCACCAATGATTGATGAAATACCTAATAAATGAATGGCAGCAATTAAAAAATCAGTGCTAGGCGGTCCATAAGTTGTTGAAAGTGGCGTATACATCGTCCAGCCAAAATTAGGTGCAGCACCTGGTAAAAATAAAGTGCTTAATAAAATTAAAAAGGCAAAAGGTAAAATCCAAAAACTCCAATTATTTAAGCGTGGTAATGCCATATCTGGCGCGCCAATCATTAAGGGAATCATCCAATTCGCCAATCCCACAAAAGCAGGCATGATCGCACCAAATATCATAATTAAACCATGTAACGTGACTAATTGATTATAAAAATTAGGATCAATAAAAGTAATGCCTGGGCGATAGAGTTGAATGCGAATCATCATAGCCATGATGCCGCCGATGAAAAACATAATGCCGCTTAGAATTAAATAAAGAGTACCGATATCTTTGTGATTGGTCGTAAATAACCAACGAGAGATTAAAGCGAGCATGCTTTTATGATTTTGAGTCATGTTTCTTATGTTTCCTTTTAATGTGGCCTATATTTATCCTTTTGCTTTTATCGCTGCAACATCTGCAGGCATGACAATATCTCCCTTGTTATTCCCCCAAGCATTTCGTTCATAAGTGATCACTGCTGCAATTTCTTCATCGGTTAATTGATCTTTAAATGCTTGCATTGCGGTTCCGGGCTTGCCAAAGGCAACTCGATGAATGTGCTGCTCAACGGGTCCTGTTGCAATAGGACTTCCTTTTAAGGCTGGGAAAGTGGGCGGCAAGCCTTCGCCTGTTAATTGATGACACACAGCGCAAGTGGTATTAAAAATTTGTTGTCCTTTTTGCATAATACTTGCCAATGATGTAGTTTCTGATTTATTTTCAACAGGAAGCGCCTTATTTTTTTCAGACGAAATAACAGCCGGGCTTGTAGCAGGTGGCGCGACACCTGTTTTTTGCTGAATCACCCAAGCTGCAAAATCTTTTTCAGTGAGCGCCTCCACCACAATCGGCATATAAGCATGATTCATCCCACACAGTTCAGCGCAACGTCCATGATAAGTGCCTGGTTTATTCACCCGTGTCCAAGCCTCAATAATAAAACCAGGTATGGCATCTTGTTTAGTTCCAAAATCGGGCACCCACCAAGAATGAATCACATCATTGGAGGTCACTAAAAATCGCACTTTTTTATGAATAGGAATGACTAAGGGATGATCAACTGTTAGCAAATAATCCTGATCTTTGGGTTGTGACCCATGAATCTGTGCAAAAGGCGTTGTTGTATTACTAAAAAACTGAATACCAGAATCTAAATATTCATATTTCCATTTCCATTGAAACCCGGTAATTTTAATGGTTAAATCAGGTTTATCTGTATTACGAATTTGTATCAACACTTTTGTCGCAGGAATGGCCATCAGCGCTAAAATAATAAAAGGAATAATAGACCAGGCCATTTCTAGCCGGAAATGCGTATGAAATTGCGCAGCTTTCGCCCCTTTTGATTTTCGATGGTAAATAATTGCATAAAATAAAAAAGAAAATACAACAATACCAATTCCAATACAAATCCAAAAAATAATCATGTGCAAATGATAAATCGCATGACTTAAAGGTGTGACACCTGTGGTTAGGTTTAATTGATAGGACACTTTAAGAGATTTCCCAAATTCATCCATGAAAATGTTATAGTAAGCAATTATAACGTCTTTGTTTAAAAGTATATAGGTGCCCGTCATGCAAAATGATCCTATGCAAAATCATGATCTCGTATCACAACTCATTCGCGATTTTATTGAAGAGAAACGTTCGGAGCGTTTTTGGCGGAATCTTCGCTTTTTTATTGTGTTAATCATTTTGCTAGGTGTGTTGTGTTTGCTGTTCATTCCCAGTAGTTCTGGCACTTTATCAGAAGGCGAGGGCAGCAATTATGTTTCACTCGTACGCCTAGAAGGTATGATTGCTCCGGGTGAAAATTTTTCAGCAGAAACCGTGCTTCCTTTGTTAACCGATGCTTTTAAAGATAAAGACGCAGTGGGTGTTATTATTGATATTAATTCAGGGGGCGGCACACCTGTGCAAGCTTCTATTATTCATGATGCTATTTTACGTTTAAAAAAACAATATCATAAAAAAGTGATAGTAGTGGGTGAAGATATGCTGGCATCGGGTGCTTACTTTGTAGCAGTGGCAGCAGATAAAATCTATGTGAATCCAAATACTATTACCGGCTCCATTGGCGTGATTATGAAAGGATTTGGCTTTCCAGAATTAATTAAAAAAATAGGTATTGAGCGTCGAGTGTATACATCCGGTATTAATAAAGATCGCCTAGATCCTTTTTTACCGCAAACACCAGATGATATTGCAAAAATTAAACAAGTCATTAGTGAAGTCCATACTAATTTTGATGATATGGTTTTAGCGGGTCGTAAAGGTAAATTGCATGGTGATCCTAATAGTTTGTTTACTGGGGATTTTTGGTCGGGTGTTGGTGCTTTACAATTAGGATTAGTGGATGGGTTAGGTAATTTAGATGATGTGATGGTAACTGAATTTAAAGTCGCACGTTATAAAGATTACAGTGAAACACAACCATTTTTACAAATGTTAGCCAATCAAGCAGGGGCTGAGTTTCATTTAATCTTAAATGATACAGAAACTAAATTGCTAGAAAAATTTAATTAGGCAGACAATTAGAAGATTCGTCATGGATAAAAAAAAATGGGCGGAATTTGATAGCAACACCCGACAATTGCATTGTCAAGGCGATTGGGTATTAACCTATTTGGCAGACATTCAAAAAACTCTCAGAAAAATCAAGTTTCCAGGAAGCGGCACAATCCTCATAGAAGGCGCTAGCATTCAAAAAATGGATAGCGCTGGTGCTTGGACGTTATATGAATTACAAAAAAAATTAACCGAAAAAAGTTTGAAAATACAGTTTGAAAATTTTAATGCTCGCTCTGCACAGCTGATGAAACTAGTCACAGATCGTCTCAGTCACGAAAAAAAACTTATCCAAAGACAGCCACCCAATATACTGGCGGTGTTTGGTCGCTCTTGCGTGGGCATCATTGTAGAATTTAAGACATTTTTAGCTTTTACTGGACGATTAAGCATTGAGTTGATACAAAATCTATTTCGTCCTTGGCGTTGGCGCTTGGCTGCTCTTTTTTCAGCGATTGAAAACACTGGATTTAAAGCATTACCTATTATTGCGTTATTATCTTTTATGATTGGCATTGTGATTTCTTATCAGATGGGCAATCAATTACGAAATTATGGTGCGAATGTTTTTATTGTTAATTTATTGGGTTTATCAGTCTTAAGAGAATTTGGTCCTTTAATTACGGCTATTATGGTCGCAGGACGTACCGGCTCTGCTTTTACCGCACAGCTTGGCATCATGAAAATTAATCAAGAAATTGATGCGTTAGATACGATGGGGGTGACCTCTGGTGAGTTACTATTATTGCCTCGTTTATTAGGATTATTGATTGCGCTGCCTTTATTGACAGTTTGGGCAGATATTTTTGGTGTTTTAGGTGGTATGGTCATGGCCAATAATATGCTAGGGATTAGTTGGTTTGATTTCTTAGCGCGTTTTCAACATGAAATTCCTGTGAGCTCGCTGATCATTGGAGTGGGTAAAGCGCCTGTTTTTGCCTTACTGATTGGCAGTATTGGTTGTTTTGAAGGGATGCAGGTCAGCGGCAGTGCAGAAAGCGTTGGCAAGCTTACTACTCGCAGCGTGGTGTTGGGGATTTTTTTTATTATTATTGCAGATGCTATTTTTTCTGTTATTTTTAGTAAGTTAAAATTATGAAAAAAGACCAATCCATCATTGAAATTAAAAATGTTAAGATAAAATTAGGTGGGACGATTGTCCACGAAGATATTAATTTATCGGTTAAACAGGGTGAAATTTTAGCAGTGGTTGGCGGAAGTGGTTCAGGTAAAACAACATTATTGCAGGAGATGCTAATGTTAAAGCGACCTGATGCAGGATCCATTAAAATATTTGGACAAGACGTCATGAGCGCAAATCCTGCTGAGTTACTGACTATTCAAAAACGTTTCGGCGTACTTTTTCAACAAAATGCTTTATTTAGTTCGCTTACTGTATTGGAAAATACGGCATTTCCTTTAAACGAGCATACGAGATTAGATAATAAGACGATCTCTCAATTAGCATTATTAAAAATTAGTTTAGTGGGATTGCCAACGAGTGCGGCACCCAAATATCCTGCGGAATTAAGTGGTGGGATGCAAAAAAGGGCAGCACTTGCGCGTGCAATTGTGCTTGATCCTGAATTATTATTTTTAGATGAACCTTCAGCAGGACTTGATCCGGAAAGTGCCGGGGGGCTTGATCAATTAATATTAGATTTACAAACGACGATGGGATTAACGGTGGTTATTATTACCCATGATTTAGATACTTTGTGGGCAGTGACCGATCGTGTGGCTTTTTTAGGAGAAGGTAGAGTCTTATGTGTTGATACGATGTCTAATTTAATAAAAAACCCACATCCGTTGATTCAAGCTTTTTTTAGCGGCCCGCGAGGACGAACTGCGGAAGATATTTATCAGTCGTAGAGGTACGCATGGAAACCAAAGTAAATTATACAATGGTCGGTGCATTCGTCATTTTGCTTGTTACCTGTTTAGTGTTAGGCATTATTTGGCTATCAGCTGGATTGTCGTATGAAACCTATACTTATTATCGTGTTTATATGAAAGAATCAGTCAGTGGTTTGACCACGGATGCAGCAGTTGAATTTAACGGGGTCAATGTTGGAACCGTGCAAGATATTGCTATTAGTAAACGGGATGCGCAATTAGTTGAGTTATTGCTTCGCATTAAAAGTTCAGCGCCTGTGTCACAAGGGACGCGTGCCATGTTAAATTCGCGTGGCTTAACGGGGATTACTTATCTTGCTTTACAGGATAAAGGGATTGATCCGCGTCCACTAACAATTTTACCAGGTGAATCTTATCCTATTATTACCACATCGCCTTCTTTATTTGTCCGATTGGATACGACATTAAATCGATTTAGTGACAATTTTAATCGAATCAGTCGTGCGATTGAAGATTTATTAAATACTGATAATGTGATTGCGGTGGGCGCGATTTTACAGAATCTGACAACGATTAGTCAGCAAATGATGCCGCTTATTAATACTAGTCTTGATACTTTACAAATGGTGACAACACAAACATTGCCTGCAACGAATCAGACTATTACTAATATTGAAAATGCGACTCGAAATATGGTTGCGATTACTGCTGATTTAAAACAAAATCCAGCGGTATTAATTCGTGGAAAAACACCGCCTCTTTTAGGGCCAGGAGAAAAGTGATGCGATTTTTAAAAATCCTTTTACTGATGTTGTTATTATCCGGTTGTTCTTTTTTTGCAGAGGTTAATACCAATGTGCAGGAGTATCGAATCACCAAAGTTCCGGTGACTGTGATGACAAAACCGCAGCGACGAATTTCTTTATTAGTGAGTCAGCCTCAATCTGTTGGTGTATTAAATACATCTGAAATGCTTTATATCAAGCAACCTTTTTCAGTTGCCTATTTTGCAAAAAATAAGTGGGCGGATACACCGGCTGAGATGTTACAACCTTTGTTAGTTGAGACGTTACAAAAAACCCATTATTTTCATGCGGTAGGGATTTCTGAATCACTGGTGCGGTATAATTACATATTAAACACAGAGATTTTAATTTTTCAACAACGATTTTATTTAAGATATAGTACTTTTCAAATGCGTATTCGGGCAGAAGTTGTCAATGTACAAACGGGTAAGATTGTTGCTGCAAAACAATTTGCAGTGGAAAAAGGCGCGCCGATTTATGGGCCTTATGGCGGAGTGATTGCGGCAAATTGCGCGACGTCTGCTATTTTACAGCAGTTAGCAAGCTGGGTTGCTAAGCTTCCTCTTTGAAAAAGAATAGCTCAATGAGATAATTAGACAAACTCTTTATTTCCTTTATGCGATATAGACGCGTCATACATTCAATTCATAGCGAATATTTCGACCGCAGCCGTCGCATTGTCTTAACGCATTTATTTCTAACAGATGCTGTAAATCCCGGGTGGCTGTTGCTTTAGAAATACCGGTGATGGACATATATTTTTTTGCGCTCATTCCACCTTCATATCCTTTTATTCCTGCTTGCATCATGCGTTTTATAACTTTCATTTGACGCTCATTTAATTTATTTTCATAGGCTTGAAAAAATAAAGATTTCTTAAGAATGAAATTAATTTGTGTTTCAACAGCTGTCTGTGCGCTTAATATAACTTGTAAAAAATATGCAATCCATGCAGTTATTTCATTTGATCGTGAAGCCATTTTTAAAGCGTCATAATAAGCTTTTTTTTTCGCATCAATCGTGTGAGATAGGCTAAGGATGACTGGGTGACCAAAGCTTTGTGATAAAGCTTTTTCAGCAATGACTCGACCTATTCGACCATTGCCATCATCAAATGGATGAATACTTTCAAAATATAAATGGGCAATAGCAGCGCGTACGGGTCCAAATTTAATTTCAAAAGGTTTTCCAGGTGCAGTTTGATTAAACCAATGAATAAATTGCCGCATTTCTTTGGGAACCTGTTTTGCCGGAGGGGCTTCATAATGGACTTGCCATTTTCCATGGTACCCAGAAACAATTTGCATGGGTTCTGGATCGATTCTCCAATAACCTATTTTAAGATTTGGATTAAAAGAACCAGACATTAGTAATAGGTGCCAATTTAACAGCCTATTTTCTGTCAAGGATTGTTTGAACGTTTTTCTGGTATTTAATAGTAACTCTGCTATGCCTTGTGCTCGCCTGTCTTGCACTGAAGCAGGCTTTTGGTTTAGCCCTAATGCATTTCTAATAGAAGATCTGACATCTGCATCTTGAATGTGTTCACCTTCGATTTTTGAAGTTTTAATGGCTTCTTCTACCATTAAATCAATTAATGCTTCTGTTTTTAGATGTTCGGATAAATGACTTATTTTGCCTGATAATTGGCCTATTTTTTCTGCGATGGAAAATAAAATTTCATAAAGACTCGTTAAATCATATTTAAAATGCGGCCAGTCAGGTTGTTGCCAATTATATTTATCTATCGTCATGAGCCGATTATAACTATTAATCGGCTCAAAATAAAGCAAATAATGAGCCGATTAGTGGAGTTAATCGGCTCATTTCTTTTTTAATCAATTAGTTATGATAATTAAAAATTGATTAATTCGGGTTTTCTAGGCTCAATACCCCGGCATTATAATCATATGCAAATAATTCCGCATAACGCCCCCATTCAATCACAGTACGCAATACTCTGGCGGCTTCTTTTTCTGTTAAATAATCTTCAAGCAAAGATAAGAAATTTTCTTCTAATGCCCGATGGCGGGGGTGGCGATTTAATTGGTCTTCAATATAACGAGCAAGGGCTACATATTTTTTTAAATGTAATAAAAAAAGTTTTTTGCGTCCTTGAATATCAGCTTCTGCAAAAGCAATTCCGGCTTCTGTAATAGTAATATCACCTTTTGATACTTTGGCAAAATGCAGAATTTCTAATAGTTCTGTCAGAGGAAATAAATCATCAATATCTAATCTTAAAATCTCAGCCACATCGGGTAAATCCATTTTGCCATTATGCTCAGGAGAATTAAGTGTTTCAAGTAAGCCTGTCACTTCTGCAATATTCGCATCTGGTAGGCGATATCCTAAGTCAGTCGTCGGAGAATAAGTGGATTCCTGTTCTGTTTGTGGTTGCGTCGTCATGAGTGTATAAACACGGTCAATTTGATTGCGAAAACGTGGGTCTAATTCACTTCTAGGATGCGGAAGCGTTATTTTTAACTCGCCACGAATGGATCCTGGATTACTGTTAAAAACAATAATTCTATCCGCTAATAAAATAGCTTCTTCAATATTATGTGTGACGAATAAAATACCGTGTAAGCCCGTTTTTTTTGTTTGCCATAAATCTAATAAATCACTTTTTAAATTATCAGCAGTTAAAACATCTAATGCCGAAAAAGGTTCATCCATTAATAAAATATCAGGATTCACGACTAAAGCTCGTGCAAAACCAACTCGTTGCCGCATGCCGCCAGATAATTCTTTGGGAAAAGCCGTTTCAAAACCATCTAAACCAATAGTATCAATGGCTTTTAATGCACGCTCGCGTCTTTCAGTTGGTAAAATACCTTGTGCTTCAAGTCCTAATTCTACATTTTGCAAAACAGTTAGCCAGGGCATCAAAGCAAATGTTTGAAAAACCATTGACATACCACGGACAGGACTAAAAACTGGCTTGCCGCGATAAAAAACTGTGCCTTCACTCGGTCGCACTAATCCTGCAAAAATGCGCAATAAAGTCGATTTGCCCGAACCTGATTTTCCTAAAATAGCAACAATTTCGCCTTCATATAAACGAAAGTTGATTTGGTCTAAGACAAGTAATTCTTGTCGACCGCCTTTTTTAAAGTTTTTCTTAATATCAATCACTTCAAGGATAGGGGATGCATTGTCATTGGGTTCAGTCATACAAAAATCCTGATTGTTTAAGTTTCAGCAAAATGCGTTTCGGCAATTAAATACAAAGGCCGCCAAATCAAGCGATTGAGTATCAAAACGATCACGCACATGACACCGATTCCTAAGGCGGTATGCAAAAAGTCTCCCTTACTAGTATACTCCGAAATATAAGCACCTAGCCCCGTTGCTGTCAATTTAGTGTTACCCCAGCTGACAACTTCAGCCACAATACTTGCATTCCATGCCCCACCGGATGCAGTAATCGCTCCTGTGATATAAAAAGGAAAAATACTGGGTAAAATAAGTCGCCGCCAGCGTAGCCATTTTTTTAAGCCTAGATTATCAGCTGCTTGCAATAAATCTTTCGGAATAATAGAAGCACCCGCTATGACATTAAATAAAATATACCATTGGGCGCCTAAAATCATCAGTGGAGACGCCCAAATATTCACATTCAAATGATAGCGGACAATGAAAATGACAACGATAGGATACAGCACATTAGCCGGAAAGGCTGCTAAAAATTGTGCAATAGGTTGAATAAAATTAGCAACATTAGGCCGCAATCCTATCCAAACCCCCACAGGAATCCATAATAAAGAACAAAGAATTACTAAAATAAATACTCTAAAGGCAGTGACTAAGCCCAGTAAAAAAACATGTAATACTGATAAAGTGGGTATATGCTGATAAATAAAAATAACCGAATAAATAATCGCAGCTAATAAAGCTATCATAATAAAACTATTTAAGATAAAAGATATATAACGTAAATAAAAAGAATGTGTGTCTGAAGAATGAGGCGCATGTTCAATGCGAAACAGTGGCCAATTCACAAATGCATTAAAAAACTGCATTATTTTAACGCCTAAAAAACGCAAAACCCGCGTGCGATGTAAGATATCTATGACCCAAGAATGGGTTTCAATATTATCAGTTGATTGCTCTGCCTTGAACTTATCGGCCCAGGCAACCAAGGGTCTAAATAATAATTGATCATAAATTAAGATCACAATAAACATAGTTAAAATAGCATATAAAATAGCAAAGACATTGGAAGATTGAATAGCAACAGTAATATACGATCCAATACCTGGCAATAAAATTTGTTGATTAGAAACAGAAATCGCTTCAGATGCCACTACAAAAAACCAGCCAGATGACATTGAAACCATCATATTCCATAATAAACCGGGCATTGAAAAAGGCACATCAATTCGCCAAAAGCGCTGCCAGGCAGATAAATGAAAGACATGGGCTGCTTCTTTTAATTCTAAGGGCACAGAGCGTACGGTTTGATAAAATCCCAATGCCATATTCCAAGCCTGGGAACTAAAAATAGCAAAAATAGCGGCACATTCAGGGCCTAATAAACTCCCTGGAAATAAACTAATAAAACCAACAACCGTAATTGATAAGAATCCAAGAATAGGCACAGATTGTAAAATATCAATCAAAGGAATAATAATTCGTTCTGCTTTTTTGTTTTTAGCAGCCCAAGTTGCAATAGTAAAAGTAAACAGTAATGATGCTAGCATTGCAATAAACATGCGTAATACAGTGCGTAAGGCATATCCTGGCAAGTATCGTGGATCAAGTGATATGGGGGTGGGTTGACCCAATTTATAAGGAACTGACATGTGCTTTGCTTGGATGGCAAGCAGCATGAT
>JABDDD010000003.1 GCA_013287765.1 Gammaproteobacteria bacterium
TAAGCTCGTTAATAGCTTGAAAGGAGTATCTAGTCGCTTACTAAGAAAGCATCTACCCGAGCTAAACAAATATTATTGGAAAAATGTGTTATGGTCACCCAGTTATTTTGCAGCTTCTTGTGGTGGCGCACCCATCAGTATAGTGAAACAATATATTCAACAACAAGATTCTCCCGATTAATTAAAAAAACTAGGACACCTTCGGTGTCCACGCTATCCATCCCCGCCATGAATGACGGGGCTTTTCGCGTAGCATTGGTAATCTATACTCGTTGCGGGCATAAATTGAGGTTTTCATAATAAGAAAGAAATGATAATCTTTGCGACATGACTAAATATGCATGGGTATATGATCCGCATTCAGGTGGATCAATAATTCCACCAAATATACAAGAAGAAAATGGGTTTATTGAATAGTTATCAGCTGGACATTCGATTTAAATCTCAGTTTTGTTATATTGATGCGTTTGAGAATGGCGACACTACCGTAACAAAAATTAGTCTTTTCTTATAACAATTATCGATAATCGCTTCTTATCTATAATTTATTGGTGTCACATTATCGAGAAATGCACCCTCTTTGCATGGTATCCACTATTATTTTCAGCCTTCTTTTCTGCTAGGAATTTTGTTGGGGAAGACTTCATTTTTAAAGATGTTGGTCGAATTGGATAAAATAAATCGGATGTAATAAATTGAAAGTGGTAATTTATAGGAGAAAGAATGTTATATACTGTTCCACTAGGCGCCAAAATTGTTTTGTGTGACTGCAAATATCCCCATTCATCTTTTAAAAATATTTTACCCATCCAAATATCGCAATAAATTTTGTCTTCTAATTCAATCCACACATGATCGCCATTTTTTAGAGAACGAACAGCTGCTTTAAGACCATATATAGTGTGAGCATAATAGCAGCCAATTAAGCTGCATTCCGAGCAATCACCCATCTCTAAATCAATCACAGATTCGTAATAAATTTTTAAAGTTTGAGTGTATAGTTCCATTGTTAATTTTTGCTCAATTACTTTATTTTTTGCTTGCTTGATTAAAGATAAATAATAATCTTTTATTTTTTTTACTTCAAGATCACTTTTTTGGCGCATTTCTTTAATTTTTGAACCAATTGTCTCCAGTTTTTCAATAGAATATTGATTAGATTGGGGATGGGTTGCAGAATATTTGATATTTTTTCTTACCATTTCAGTAATTTCATATGCAATCTCAAGGATTTTAAATTTTTCAGAGCAAAGCAATCCCTGATAACGGTTTAATATTTTTTCCCGATTTAATGATTCAGATAACTTTTTATAGTTTGTTGGTAAGGTATATGGTAATAAGAAATTAAAAATTTTATTTCTTAATGTATCATTAATATCTTCTCGTTCTTGTATGATTTCAATAGGCAATTCATTTTTATTATTATTACATTTTGCCATATTTGAAAGAATATGATTATCTATTTCAGCAATTGAAGCTTTAAATTCTTTAAAATATTTGCAATTGCTGACAGCATAGTGAAGCGCAGTATTACCCGTTACTGCATCAATTCTTTTTCTCGTATTATTTGTAAACATGATTCACTCGACATCTAATATGGTTAATACTAATAAGTAATTTTTCATTTCTCGCGTATAGTATAGTTAAAGAATGCTGAATTAGAAGATTATTCATTAAAATTTTCTATGCACTCTTTCTTTTTTTGGGGTGATTAATATTTTTTTGTTTTGATTCATATAATTGATCATTAAATAAATTTATTGGCATATTGAATTCAATAGCAAGCGTATGATATTCAGGATTAAATTCGACAACGCATGATTTTGGTTGATTACCATCCATTAGAAGAGCAAAACCTTTTAATTTTAGCTTAAGCATAGAGATTAAATAAATTTCTCCTGACCAAAAATCACATATAATAGTATCCTTATTCCATGAATCAAAATTAACAGGATCTGTATTTATATCTCTACCTACAACTAAAAGCCAATGTCGCCCATTTTTTAATTGAGGTATATAAAAAACTTCTAATGAAGTACTAATATTAAGAATTTTCAAAAAATATAATCCCACATATGCAAAATATTCACAGTTACCTAGACCGTGATTTTTTTTCACATAATCTACAAGTTCTGATAATCGTTTTTCAGCAGTTTCTTTATCTTTACTACACCATAGTAAAGATTTTAATTCATTAAATTTAGTTTTCATTAATTTATATTTTGAATAAAAAAAATAGAAATCAGATTTTGAAAAAAAATTTATTTGGGGATGCGTAATAGAAATACTCATAAGTTGTCTAGTTTTATTAGCTGCCTTACAAAGTATTTTTAATCGATCTACAATTTTACTATCTTTAACCTCTACATTTCTTAATATTTCATTTTCATCAATTAAATCCGATATAGGCTTCATGGTATTCATTAAACAGAATGGAAGTAACCATTTAAAAAGTATTTTTTGGGTTTCTTTACTATATTGCGTGATTAAATCAATTGGCAAATCTCCTTCTGTATTTACCGTTCTGGCTTGTTTTGAAAATTCCTCCTTTCCTAATTTAGCAAAAAGTGATTTAATTTCATTAAAACCGAAAGGATAAACAAATTTTCTAATAACCTTATGTAAATCGGTATCTCCTGAAACTTTTTTTGTAAAATCTGTTAAAAATGATAATTTGCGATTTAATTCAGCATCTACAGTTAAAATTTCATCAATTGTTTTTTTTGAAGTAAACATTAGTAGCCCAGTATTAGGAATAAAAGTTCATTAAAATATACAGGTATATTTTTTATATCTCTTTTGACTCTACCCATCGAATTACTTTTTGCGCTATTTAGCACGCTATTTTTGAATATTTGAAAACATTATGCACACATGATATTCTATCCTATCCTAATTTTTTATCTCTTTATATTATTTCCATCAATTATTATAAACTCGTATATTTTCCTATGTAGACGCTGAAAATTCAGATGAAAATATCGCTAAAACTGTTAAAATATGTTTTATCAATACTACTAACTCCATATATTTTTTTGTCGAAACATATGATAACGAGTTTACTGGCATTAGCAATTTTTTTACAAATTAAATCTGAACTACAAAGCTAAAATAGCTAACATCGAATTAATTGTTTAAAAAGTATCAGGGAAAGATTCTTGACACAGTATATTTTATTATATGGATAGGTAATGAAAAAATATCAGAAAATTTTCACCTTGATTATTGCAATAGCCGCTATTGTCGCGCCAGTTATGCTTGCAATATACCTATCATTTAGACAAAGCCTTGATAACAAAACGTCTCAGATACTTCATTACGCACAAGACATTCAGTATCGATCTGACAACACAGCGCAACAAGTGTTAAATGGGATGGAAAAACTTAATGCGATAAAAAATAATCCATGCAATGAGAAAAATATTAACTTAATGCGAGCAATTGATATTGGATCCAGCTATATTCAAGCGATCGGGTATGTGTCTAATAATACAATGCTATGCTCTTCTCTGGGAAACACTATAGCGGGATGGAAGCTCGGTCCAATTGATGAAACGACTCCAACAGGTGTAACCTTACGTTTGAATGTAAAAACACCATTTGCGATTGATTCGACTTTTCTTGCTATTCAGAAAGGAAATTATATAGCAATTATTCATAAAAAGTTACCTCTTGATACAACGTTACATGATAAAAATATATCCCTTGGTATTTTTACGTTAGATCAACACAAGATAATTGTCTCCCAAGGGGTCATCAAACAAGAATGGATTAATCTATTAAACAATCAAGAGATGGTTACATTTTTCAAAGATGGATTTATTGTGGCAGTTGTCAAATCAAAAAAATTTAATATTGGTGCACTCGCTGCTGGCCATTTTTCTTACTTTAATCAACAGACAAGAGAAACTGCATTCATTTTGATTCCTATTGGACTATTAGCTGGTCTAATATTTGCATTAGCTATCCTATATTGGGCAAGACAACTCATGTCTTTGCCTACTGAAATAAAAATAGGATTGAAACGAAATGAGTTTTTCCTTCTTTATCAACCAATTATTGAAGTTAAGACAGGGCGTTGTGTAGGTGCAGAGGCTCTCATACGTTGGAGGCGACCCAATGGTGACGTGATGAATCCCGATTTATTTATGCCAATTGCTGAGTATGCTCAAATTATCAATCAAATCACTGAGCGGATATTTAAACTAATTGCACAAGATGCGAATGGTATATTCAAGATTCATCCAAATTTTCACATTGCAATTAATGTCACCTCATCAGATTTCCATTCTGAGCATATTGTCACATTGTTACGCACCTTAATTCGTGATACAAATGCAAGCTCAAAAAACTTCATTATCGAGGCAACTGAAAGTGGCCTTTTAAAAAAAGAAACAGCAAAAAAAATAATTCATGAGATACGCGATCTTGGTGTTCAGGTAGCCCTAGATGATTTCGGCACGGGCTATTCTAATTTGTCCTATCTTGAAATTTTTAAGGTAGACTATCTGAAAATTGACAAATCCTTTGTAGATGCTGTAGGAACTAACGCACCGACTAGCCATGTTATTTTGCATATCATCAATATTGCTAAAGAATTGAATCTTAAATTAATTGCGGAAGGTATTGAAACCATCGCCCAAGCCGATTTTATATATAAGCACGGTGTTCAATATGCGCAAGGATTTTTATATGGTCAACCGATGATGCTTAGTGAAGTTCTGAATAAACAACATAAAGGCTTTACCGTAAATATAGCTTAGGAACGTTTAGATAGCCGAACTGATGGCTGAGTAGATTCTTTATCTTTTTCTACTTTTATTTTTTCTAAATCTTCAGGGCTAGGTTGCGCCCAAAGCCAACTGTCGCTCTCTCTTGCTATTTTAGCAAAATTAATTTTTTTAGTGACTAATGCATCTTTTCCTTTTAATTCAAACTGGAGATGACTCATGAGTGTTTTTAATATTTGTTTGAGTTCGTCTGTGTCTTTATTAGAGGGTAAATGATCGCATTCTTTTTGTAGTTTCTGACATATTGAAGACAACTCTTTTTGTTCTAGAGTTAATAATAATTTATAATTATTAAGCACCCCAGGCCAAATATCTTTCCCAAAGTTTTGCGTCAATTCACAAAAAAGATCAATAGTTTTAAGTATTGGAAGAGAATGATTTGTTACCAATAAATCAAAAAGATTTTTTCCGAATGCTTCATCTATAACACGCTCATTTCGTTGAATTTTTGCATAGATTGGTATTTTCTTTTCATTATCTTTGAGTACACAACCCAAT
Source organism: Gammaproteobacteria bacterium (assembly GCA_013287765.1). Lineage (GTDB taxonomy): Bacteria > Pseudomonadota > Gammaproteobacteria > DSM-16500 > DSM-16500 > JABDDD01. The sequence goes on from JABDDD010000003.1 coordinate 5,289, forward strand.
AGGTTTGTTGGTGTAAGGCCTTTCTCATCTCTAAAATTTTTAAAATAACTTGCTGGAAAAGACAGAATGCGTAATAAGATTTCTGCAGGCAAAAAATTACTGTATTTTTCATCAGTAATATAGGTTTGTATTTGGAGCAATAGTTCCATTGGCATACGGAAGGAATTTTCTTGTTGAAAAACAAAAGTAGTCGGAAACACTGTGGAGTCATCTTCAGTTAATTTTTCAAATAAAAGCATCAAACTATGATTATTATCATACCCAATCTTCTTCTCTTCAAAGTAGGTGTTGCACTTTTTAATTGCTTCGCAAAAATGAGTATCATGCCACTCAAACATTACAGGATGTTTTTTAATATTGAGAATATCTTCATCAGAAATTGAATATATTTGGCGTGGTCGCATACATAAATCTCTTTTGATTAAAATGAACTACTATAATAGCCGATAATGCTTAAGGAAGTCTTAAATGTTGATTTATTTTTGCTCAAATAAATCGGGTCAGAAACATTTGTTGCCAAAGGGAGGCGGTAATTATCAAGGGTGTAAAAGCGTGTAGACAGCTATACAAAAAAGTATATCGCTATTACATCATGAGCACGGCTAAATTAAATAATCTTAAGGTAACGCTAGTGCATTTTAAGAGAGTTCATGGTGCGCACTGGCGCATTGAAAGATTTCATTGTGCAATCAAGCAAGTTTGTAACATTGAACGTTTTCAAGTTCGCAATAAAAATCCAATCAAAAATCATATATTTTGTGCTCTAAAAGCCTTTGTTCGTCTAGAATTTATGTGATTTGATAAAATTATTCCGCATTGGTATGATATACAAAAAAACTTATTTGTATAAGTAATTCGAAATTTTATTGCGAAGCCAGAAAAATATCAGGCTGTCAATGCGTAAATCCTATTATTTATCTATTTCATTAAAGGAATATTGAAATGATGATTTATTATATATTTTTATTTATGATAGGCCTTTTACTAGTATTGAAAGGAGGCGATGTTTTTGTTGACTCTAGTATCACTATCTCCTTGCGACTTAAAATCCCAAGAATGGTTGTTGGAGGAACTATTGTTAGCTTAGCAACAACTGCGCCAGAACTAGTTGTTTCAACAACAGCAAGTTATATGGGAGATTCTGGTATAGCTATTGGAAATGCAGTAGGCTCGGCAATTGCTAACATTGGTCTTATTGTTGGGATTTCTGCTATCTTAGCCCCATTGGCTATTGATGTAAAAGATTTCAGAAGACGAGCTCTATGGATGATCCTGTCTGCAGTGCTTGTGATCATATTTTCTTGGGACTTTGAAGTGAATCGCACCTCAGGATTCATTTTATTTTCACTTGGTGTTTGCTATCTTCTTTTTAATTCTTTGCGCGCTCTTTTTGAGCGAAGCAAGAATGAAATCAATTCGAAGATTTTATTAGTTCCCAATTATTCCATAGCAAAAGCTGCAATGATGTTCTTATTTGGAGCTATTCTGGTCATTATTGGAAGCAAATTTTTAGTAAATTCAGGTATTGAAATTGCTAAAGCTCTTAAAATACCTTCCTTGATTATCGGTCTGACAGTAGTTGCCGTAGGAACTTCGCTACCTGAATTAGTTACAGCAATTACCTCTGCAAAAAAAAATGTCGCAGATTTATCAATTGGAAATATTGTCGGAGCAAATATTCTTAATTTAGCATTCATTACTGGAGCAGCCGCAATCATTCGACCTCTGTCTATTGATCACCTAACTCGTTATTATGCCTTTACGTGGCTTTTTATTATGCTTACTGCGATGGTAATTATTTTTTGGTGGAAAGGAAAGATGGGGAAAAAGTCAGGCATTATATTATTAACACTTTATATACTTTATAACTTAGGTTTAGTGGTTGCTGCAATTATGCAGGCACAATAACAATAGGAGCCACTAACAATTTCTGACAAATCATTTTTTTTCTTTTCATGGGACCTAACTCGTTTAGAACAAGCTCAAGAGGACGCCATAAAACAACCCAGCCAACGACGGTAAATCCTTCTACTAAGACAGTACGTAAAAAAGGCGGCATATTTGGTAAGAACGTTTCATTTCCAATGATAGTGATGAGAGCCATGCAAAAGGCTAGAAATAAAAAAGCATTACGAAAAATACGTATCGCATTGCGACGAAATATAAATAAATTAAACTGATTTTCTTCTAATAGGCCTTTGAGATATTGATGCAAACTATCATGGATAGTATCGACTTTCATCGATTCAATTTTATTATATGGCAATTGAATAATAAGTTTTACATGATCCCATGTCCCCATAACATCGTGAAAGCGAATAGCTCGCGGTAAAGCTGCCTCACCACTACGGATACACTCATAATTTGATAAAGGATTTTGCTTTGGCGCAATAAATAAATTTTTTAGGTCATGAATTTTTATGGTGATATTTTGATTTTTTTGTGAGTTCATTATTATTTACTCCATATTAGATCGATGTTATTTTGAAAAACACTGTATATAACGTAGGGATAATAACTAATGTTAGAATAGTTGCAAATGTTAATCCAAACATTATTACAATAGACATGCTACGAAAAAAAATATCAGGTAATAAAGGAATCATTCCAAGAACTGTGGTAATAGCTGCAAGTAACACCGGACGCATACGACTAACTGATGCATCAATAATAGCTTGGTAAGAATTTTTCGCCGTATTTTTTTCACATTCGATTTGATCAATGAGTACAATAGCATTTTTAATTAACATACCTGAGAGACTTAGAAATCCTAGTAATGCCATAAATCCAAATTCCATATTTGTTATAAGTAATCCGCAGGCAACACCAATCAACGATAGTGGGACACATAATAAAATGATTAACGGTTGGCGAACAGCACTAAACATAATAACTAGAATAAATATCATTACCCATATTCCCACAGGTAAATTGGAATATAAGGCTTGTTGTGCATCATGTGAATTTTCGAATTCACCGCCCCATTCCCTCCCATAGCCTAATGGCAATTTAATATTTTCAATAGGATGACGCATAATATTAAAAAGCACACTGGCCGGGCCTGATGCTGGCTCACAAGAAGCAGTAATAGTTAATTTACCATTACGGCGTTTGATAATGGAATTTTCCCAAACGGTATTAAGTCCTAAAACGAGCTGACCAATGGGCACTGATTTTGACAATAAAGGGCTCCAGATTTGTAGGTTATTAATATTATTAATATCTAACCGCTCATTTTCAGGAGAACGAGAAATAATTGGGATTAATTTATCATTCTCCCTATACAATCCCACTTGCTTGCCAGAAAAAGCCGTTTCTAGTGCATCAGCTAAATTTGCGCGAGTAATACCAGTTATTCTCGCTTGTGCTTCAGAAAATTCAGGTTGTATCACTTTTACTATTTGTCGCCAATCATTTCTTATATCAATTGCTAAAGGTTGTTGATGCATAATTTTTTCAGCTTGTGCTGATAACTTACGTAAAATATTTGCATCAAAACCGTTAAATCGTACTTCTATTTTTGCACCACCCCCCGGCCCTAATTGAATTTTTTCGATTTTTGGTTCGCTGTCAGGATAATTTTCTGTAATATAGGTTTTTATTTCTTTAGCGATTCCATCTATATCTTTATAACTTCTAACTGAAATCAAAAATTGTCCGTAAGATGAATTTTCTTTTTCAGGAGTATATGTCAACATAAAGCGAAGAGCCCCTTTTCCTACTAAAGAAGTAACAGAGATTACTCCGTTAATTTTAGCAATTTTAAGCTCAATATTTTCCATATCTTTTTGTGTTGCACGAATATCAGTTCCTTGCGAGCGCCAATAATTAATAAAAAATAATGGAGTTGTTGAGCTAGGAAAGAAACTTTGTTTGACAAATCCGAATCCAAAAATTGATAATAATAATAAAATTATCATAATAGAAAGAGTAATTTTGCGAAATCGTATACATAGCGAAAGAATTTTTTTATAGCTAGTATATAATACACCAGAATATAAATTCTCGGACTGTTTTTTACTGGTAGGTTTAAGAAAAAGATAACAAAATAGTGGAACAATATAGATAGCAAAAACCCAGCTAAGAAATAAAGAAATGAGGATCACATAAAAAAGTGAACGTGTATATTCTCCCGTACTGTCTTGTGACAAACCAATAGGAGCAAAAGCAATAATGCCAATAATAGTGGCTCCTAATAAAGGCCAAATAGTTTGTTTTACCACGTCTTTGCTCGCTGTTAAGGCATCCATTCCCATTTCCACTTTTACCAATATGCCTTCTGCAATAACAATTGCATTATCAACTAACATACCTAATGCAATAATTAAAGCACCAAGTGAAATTCTCTCTAAAGCAATGCCAAAGAGATTCATGAAAAAAAAAGTTCCTAAAATGGTAAGTAACAAAATACTGGCAATGATTAAGCCTGATCGCAATCCCATAAATATTAATAAAACACCTATAACAATAACAAGCGCTTGGAGTAAGCTATCTATAAAACTTTTTATTGATACTTCAACAATTTTTGGTTGTTCATAAACATAATGGATATTGATGCCAACAGGAATTTGGCTCTGCAATTCATATAGCATCTGATTAACCGATTTTCCAATGTTAATAATATTACCGCCGGACACAATTGAAATGCCAATCATTAATGCAGGTTTTCCATTAAAATAAATGAAGTTATTTGGAACCTCGACATAGCCACGAGTAATAACTGCTATATCATTTAAATGTAAAAGTTTGCCTGTCACGTTACTGCGAACTAATAAATTCCCGATAGTTTCTACCGAGTTAATAATTCCTGTGGGACTGATACGCATGTATTCATCGCCTACTCTTACATTACCACTAGGAATCACTAAGTTTTGTGATTCAAGCGTTTTATAAATTTGTTCAAGAGAAATTCCCAATGACGCCATTTTTGCAAGAGAAATATCAATAAAGATTGCCTGATGACGGATACCATCAATGATGACTTTGGCTACACCAGGTACAATATTTAGTTCTTTTTTTAAAAAATCCGCATAATGCTCGATCTCTTTATAGGAAAAGCCATCGCCTGTAATGGCCAAAAGCATGCCATAGACATCACCATAATCATCCACAACAGTAGAACGTTGAGAACCAGGTGGTAATTGCGGTTGCGCATCATTTATTTTGCGCCTCAATTCATCCCAAATTTGTGGCAAATCTTTGCGAGTATATTTCTTTTTAATAACAACGGTTAATTCTGAATAGCCTGGTTTTGAAATAGATTCCACATAATCTAATTGCGGTAATTGTTGAACTGCTTTTTCCAATTTATCCGTTATTTCATTTTCTACTTCAATGGGGGTAGCGCCAGGATAATGCGTAATCACTAATGCTTCTTTTATAGTAAACTCTGGATCTTCATATCTTGCAAGATGATTATAAGCGACTAAACCACCGAATAGTACAATAATTATAATCATCCAAGTTATGACGTTTTTTTTAATAGAAAATTCTGTTATATCCATTTTATTATATCCATAGCGCATTTCCTTGTACGCATATCATTTTTGAATTTTTACTTCCTGACTTTCTGTTAAATAATGAACTCCTGAAATCACAATAAAATCATTAGGTGCAAGTCCGCTGAATATACGAATTTGATCTCCAATAAGAGTGGAGGTTTTTACCGATCTTTTTTTGACATGCATTGTTTTTTTATCGATTAACCAGACAGAAGCAATATGATTTTCATCTAAAAATACAGCGCTAGAAGGAATAACATAAAAATTTTCCCCAGATTTTTGCCCCATATCAACATGAATGGAGACAGTCATTCCAGGTAAGATATTAACATTTTCTGGTTTTGGCATAGTAAATACAATACGAAATGTTTGTGTCTGTGTATCAGCCTGCGAAGAATATTCTTTTAATTTGATGTTAAAATTTTGTTTAGGTAAAGCATCAAATGCAGCAAACATTTTTCTTTGTTTCATCTCATTAGATTTTAAATTAACAATATCTTTTTCGGGTACGTTTATTTCTAAGTCAATATTAGTTTTATCTTGAAGTAAAACAATAGGTTGTTTTGCAGTAATATATTCATAATTTTTTACGAACTTTTTTGCAATAATCCCAGCAAATGGTGCTATCAGCTTTGCATTGTTCAAATCAGTTAATGCAGAATTATAATTTGCTTGGGTCATTAAATATGCTGATTTTACTTTGTCATAATCGGCAACGGATATATGGCCTGATTTTATCAAAATATTTGCTCGATCATAATTACCTTTATCTCTCATTAATTTTGCATATAACTCATTTACACTTTCTTGATATTTAACATTATCCAATTCAGCAATTATTTGACCCTGTGTAATTTGATCGCCTTCAAATATTGGCAGTTTAATTATTTGACCTGGGACTTGAAATGCTAGAGTTGTTTCATTTGCAGCTAATGTTATACCAGGGAAGACACGCATGAGCGTTGACTGAGGTTGAGTCACTTGAAAAGCTTTTACAGGCCGAACTATTTTTTGCTGGTCTTTTTCATCATTTCCACAAGATTGCAACATGATACATATTAAGAAAAAAACACCAAAAATGTATCTTTTTTTACTCATAGGGAATCCAGTTTAAAAGAAATTTAAGCACCATAACTTAAGAACACTATTGAGTGACTCGTATAATTATAAACTAACACAACATGAAATAATACTGGATAGTATTATTATTTGGTAATGCTTCTAAGCTGTTGACCATGCTAAGTCATTTGACTAATTTGACTAAATACATATTACTATTACAGTTTATTCATAGGAATTTATTGAGCTGAATCAACATTTCTGAAGCACCACCATATTATTATCATTGCAATACATAGAATAAAATAGATAACTGGCAAAACAAATGTTTTTATGGGGAGTAAACCAAGCGCTAATACTATTAATGTTGCCAATCCCATATTAATAAAATTCATCACCGCAGAACCATGTGCTTTATCATTCACATGACTCATTGCGATAGTCGATGCATTGGCTAATATAAAACATAAACCAAAATAAATAATAATCATCGGCAAGAATAATAAAAATAACGTTGAAAGATGCATTAACATTGTAATGAACATCACGATGACGCCTATGCTTGTTATTCCTATGCCTATTTGAATAATAGCTTTTAATGAGTATTTTTTCGATAAATGTGCTCCTACTAATGAACCTGCTATTAAGCCAATAGGAGGCAAGATATTAGCTAAGCCATATTCAGCACTACTCATCCCAAAAAGATTGATAGCAATAAAAGGAGCCATTGCTGCAAAAACATAAATAAAAGAAGTAGAACTTCCCATTAATAGCCCACCAGATATCAAGCGGATATTCTTAAATTGATTACTGTAACTATGAAATAAATGTTTTATTTTTAATGCATCAAAATTTAATATTTTTTGTGTCTCAGGTATTCGCATCACAAGTAACAGTAAAATCAAACCATAAATAGCACCTGCATAAAAACAACTTGTCCAGCCATAATAGGTATTTAAAATTCCGCCAAATGCTATTCCTAAACCTGGAGTAATTGCAAAAGCGAGCATTAAATAAGATATTTTTTGACTAGCCATTTTTGGTTCGTAACATTCATTCACCAATGTAAAAGTCATTTTTAAACCGACGCCAGAACCCAATGCCAACATGAATCGTGCTAAAACTAATAACATGTATTCATGAATAATGCCTGCAAATACACATAATAAACTGCTAATAATTTGTAAAATAATACCTATATACAACGCAGGTTTTCTGCCAAATCGATTTGCAACAGGGCCATAAATAAGCTGTCCTAACGCATATCCAATTAAAAACCAGGTAATAGTATTTTGCGCTGAATCTTCACCTATTTTAAAATAATGGGCAATATTAGGGAGAGCAGGCGTAAATAATACAGCATTGACAGACGCAAAAGAAATTAACAGCATTAATGTAATAAATGGTAACTTTGGGTTCATGAATATCCTTTCTTATTGAGGAGTTCAAATTTAATGCTAATTATAAATCTTGATATATAAATTAACAATGATACATTTAATCAATATCACTCAACATTTTGCACTTGTTCGCGCATTTGCTCTATAAGTACTTTTAATTCAACAGATGCGCGGGTTGTATTGACATCCACTGACTTCGCGCCCAAGGTATTTGCTTCTCGATGCAGTTCTTGCATTAAAAAATCCAGTCGCCGTCCTGTCACACCACCTTGCTTTAATACACGTCTGACTTCTGATATATGCGTATCAATTCGATCTAATTCTTCTGAAACATCCATTTTTTGCGCAAAAAATACAATTTCTTGCTCAAACCGATTCGAATCAAGTTCTATTTTTGCATCACGAAACCGTGACACTAATCGTTCACGCTGCTCAATTAAAATAGTCGGCAAATGCTTGCGGATGTTGGCTACTTCTACTTTCATCTGATCTAAACGTTGAAAAAATAATTGCTTGATCTCTTCCCCTTCACGCACACGTGCGTCGATTAATTTTTTTAAAGCCTCAGTCACTAATTGAATCATTTGATCTTGAATCACTTCAAGATCAACTTCCGCAATTTGTAAAATACCTGGCCATCGTAAAATATCCGTCATATTAATTGGCGCAATATTAGTTAATAAATCTGCAATATTTTGGTGAGCCCGGATGAGTTCTTTGGCAAAATGCGTATTGATAGTCAAGCTGGTACCCGAGACATCACCCGGTTGGTAGCGGATATGACATTCAATTTTACCTCGTTTCAGATGATCACGAATGCACTCGCGTATAGGGGCTTCAAGTTCGTGTAAATTATCAGGCATTCTGACAATTAATTCTAAATAACGATGATTAATCGAGCGTATTTCACAAACAGCTGTGCCCCAATGGCCTTGGCCTTGTGTTCTTGCAAAAGCTGTCATGCTATGAATCATGTGGGAGGCTCGCTTAAATTTATTGATATCATATTATCATAATCATTTTTAGGGTCTATAATGTTTGGCTATTCATTAAAATAAAGAGAAAATTATGCGTATCCCTGACCGAGAAAATAACCAATTACGTGCCATTCGTTTAACACGTCAATATACCAAACACGCCGAAGGGTCAGTATTAGTCGAGTTTGGCGACACAAAAGTTATTTGTACGGCAACAATTGCAACCAGCGTGCCGCCCTTTTTAAAAGATTCAGGGAAAGGATGGGTAACAGCTGAATATGGCATGCTACCGCGCTCAACGCATGACAGAATGCAACGAGAAGCCGCCAAAGGCAAACAAACAGGCAGAACCCAAGAAATACAACGTTTAATTGCAAGATCATTACGTGCTGCGGTTGATTTAAATGCCTTAGGAGAAAATTCGATTACTATTGATTGCGATGTGATTCAAGCAGATGGCGGTACTCGAACAGCAGCGATTACTGGTGGGTGTGTTGCTTTATTTGATGCCATTCAAGCGTTAAAAACTATAAAAAAATTGAAGAAAGAGCCCTTTAAGCAGTGGGTGGCAGCAATTTCTGTGGGTATTCGCGCAGGAAACCCTATTTTAGATTTAAATTATGCAGAAGATTCTTCTGCTGAAACAGATATGAATATCGTGATGACAGAGTCAGGTAAATTTATTGAAATTCAAGGAACCGCTGAAAAAGATACTTTTGAACAGCACGAGCTCGATCAAATGTTAGCATTAGCTAAGACCGGTATTCAGCAGTTGATAGAATTACAAAAAGACACTCTTTCTCTTTAACGAGATGATTTTGATTGAGTGGCTCGCGCATCTTTTTGGGGAGTATTTCTATTGAAAAGCTCCTCAGCAGTCGCTTTAAGTAAAATGTCAATCGCCATTTGACGATCAAACGGATGCCTGAACATAAGATTTTGATTTTGTTCTGATGCTGGTTTTTTAAAAAAAGTGGTCATTTGATTTCTCCTCCTAAACCAATTCGAAATAATAATTCTTTTTTCTGTGCTTCAGTCCCTGCATTTTCAAACTCCAATGAAATCGGTTTTTTCAACACACTAGAAATACTATGAGTGATCTCAGGCTCTAAATCACCCGGCAATCGATAAGAATAAGGTATTTGAATATAAAGTAATATAAAATGATCTTGCATTTGCGCATCAGGATTGCGAAAAAGCCGCATCAAAATCTCATGCTCTCCTGAGGTGACTGGAAAACGCGGATCGGTAAAAGCCACTAAGTTTTCCTGAAGCAAAGCAAGACCTAGCTTATCGCTTATACCGGCTACTTCAATGGGTGCTGGAGAATGGCTCATACGCCTGCCTCTATCTATTTATATTTACCTATTCATATTATTATATGCAATCTAGCTTAAGAGACTATTAACAAAATATTATTAAAAATCTATATTATAATCAATAATTAAGGGAGCATGATCTGAAAATCGTTCCGCTTTGTAAATTGAAACTGCTTTAATTTTATCTTTAAGAGCAGGACTGGTTATTTGATAGTCAATCCGCCATCCTACATTCTTAAGCCAAGCCTGCCCGCGGTTTGACCACCAAGTATATTGATCTGCTTCATTGTTCATTACTCGAAAAGCATCAACAAAACCAAACTGGTCAAATAGTTGATCCATCCAAGCACGTTCTGCAGGTAAAAACCCGGAATGTTTTTGGTTTGCGCGCCAATTTTTTAAATCAATAGGCCGATGCGCTATATTCCAATCACCACATAGTATCACTTCTGCTGATTGATTTTTAAGATTTAATAAATGCTTTTCAAATTTTTTTAAAAAATCAAATTTAACTAACTGTCGCTCATCACCGCTCGTACCAGAAGGCAGATATAAAGAAATAATTTTAAGTTTACCAAAATCAATTTCTACATAACGACCTTCTTGATCGGCGGTCGGCCACCCTAAACCTATTTTAACATGAAGTGGTTGATGTTTCGTATAAATACCTACGCCTGAATAACCTTTTTTTTCAGCATAATGTGCATAAAATTGATAGCCACTTTGTTGAAACAATGCATGCTGCAAATCTGCTTCTTGTGCTTTTAATTCTTGTAGACAAATACAATCTGCCTGTTGTGTCAACAACCAGGTAAATAACCCTTTTTTGCTAGCAGAACGAATGCCATTTACATTGAGTGAAATAATACGAAGCATATGTTTTTTTAAAATCCCAATAAATGTTTAATTGCCTCTTTTGGTTTTACTTTTTTACCTTTAATCTTTAAAATCGGTTGATCCATCAATGTCTTTATAAGCACTGCCGTGTCTAGATTGACTTTGATATCACTGAATAGCCCGTTTATTATAATAGGCAGTTTAGCGCCATATAAATTATTAATATCATTTTTTTCATCAGGTGTTTTTTTATTAATAAAAGTGACTAAACGATATTGAATCATATGCTGTTTTAAATCAACAGTCCCTGCGCCCTGTGTTGTGAAAAAATCCTGGGAAGCTATTAAATCATGATTAGTGATCACACCCTGAGTAATCACAAAAGAACCCGTTAATTGTTTGAAAAATGTTTGGTGCTGATTAGGTGCGGGTTTAATATGATGATTTAAAAAATGCTGCGCAACACTGATAAAATAGGGAATATCAATTCCTTGTAGTTCTACCTGATCAAAGCGAAATTGACCTTGACCATTTAAATTTTGCATTATTTCCGTATTTTTTGTTGTGCATTGCAGTCGAATAAACCCATGCCCCGCCAATCCCCAGGTATTGTTTATGTTTATTTTAATATTCTCTAAGCTAATTTCATCAAATGCTATTTTTTTCTGAAAAAATGCAAGCGGATTAATTTGCACAGTCGCTTTATCAATCAGCCAAATCATTTTTGCATCAGAAACTGTAACATGGCCTGCCGTTAATTGCAGTGTGGGAAAAAATGACCAAGAAAGCGCATCTCTTATTTCAATTTTTCGCCCAGTTTTTTGTAAAATACTGTCTGTTAGATAGTCTTTAAATAAATTGGACTTCAGAAAAAAAATAAAACTTGCAATTAATAGAAGCAAAATTAATCCAATCAAAAGACTTAATTTTTTTTTCATGTGCAGCCTTATGCTAAAATCTTCATTAAAGCGGGTGATGGGAATCGAACCCACGCTGGAAGCTTGGGAAGCTTCAGTTCTACCATTGAACTACACCCGCAAGAAAAATGAAGTATATGCTATTTAATTATAACGTCAATATAATCTTGAATTCCTTATCTATTGCATAACAACCCAAAATAGTATATACTTAATAATATATATTATTTTGAGGGTTTTTTATGAAAATAGCCAAGGCTAAATTGTTTCAAAATGGTCAAAGCCAGGCTGTTCGATTACCTAAAGCATTTCGATTAGCGGGTAAAGAAGTTTATATTAAAAAAGTCGGAAAAATCACTATTTTATTACCTATCAAAAATCCTTGGGAACCTTTGCTAAACAGCCTTAATCAATTTTCAGATGACTTTATGAACACAAGAGCGCAACCAGAGCCACAAATAAGAGAAGATATTTTTTCATGAAATATATGCTCGATACGAATATGTGTATTTATATCATTAAAAAACACCCCGCAGATGTTTTAAAGAAATTTATGAATATAAAAATAGGCGATGTTTGTTTATCATCAATTACTCTCGCAGAGCTCATGTACGGAGTACAAAAAAGCCATCATCAACAAAAAAATAACATGGCTTTACAAGAATTTATATCTCCCCTTGATATTGTCTCATTTGATGATGAAGCCGCTATTCATTATGGCCAAATCAGAGCTTTTCTTGAAAAAAAAGGCTCACCGATTGGACCATTGGATTTAATGATTGCAGCACATGCTCAGTCTTTAAATTCAATTTTAGTGACAAATAATAAAAAAGAATTTGCTCGTGTTCCTCATTTAAAAATTGAAGATTGGGCACATCTTAAGGAAAAATAAAAAAAATGCGCACCTATTTATTTTATGATATTGAAACCACCGGATTAAATAAAGCCTTTGATCAGATTATTCAATTTGCAGCTATCCGAACAGATAGCGAATTAAATGAAATGGAACGTTTAGAATTATTAATTAAAATTAATCCCGATGTAACCCCCTCGCCACACGCGGCTATTATTCATCGCATACATTTAAAAAATTTATCAACCGAAATGAATGAACTATCCGCTATACAAAAAATTCATCAATGGGTCAATCAACCAGGTACTATTAGCTTAGGATATAATACTTTAAATTTTGATGATGAATTTTTAAGATTTTCTTTTTATCGAAACTTATTGCCGCCTTATCAACATCAATTTAAAAATCAATGTAAAAGAATGGATATTTATCCAATGGCGCTTTTCTTTTTCTTATTTAAGAAAAACGTGATTGAATGGCCAACTCTAAATGAAAAAACTTCGTTTAAATTAGAAAATCTAAATATTGCCAATCAATTGATAGCAGGCGCATCCCATCATGCGATGGTTGACACCGAGGTAACACTTGCAATCGCGCGAGCTTTTTTTAAAGAACGCAAAATGTGGGATTATATTGCAGGATATTTTGATAAAGATATTGAAATAGCACGGTTACAACCACTTTATAATACATTGTTTATCATGATAGATGGGCGATTAAGTATAGATTATTATCAAAGTATTGTTTTATGTTTGGGATATCATAAACACTATAAAAATCAATTATTATGGCTAAGAATAGATACTCAGACACTCACTGACTTAACTCTTGAAACAGTAGAGACAACGCCTATTATTCGCAAGAAACTAGGTGAACCAAATTTTTTATTGCCCTTTAAAGAGCGTTTTTTAACCCATATGTCTGCAGATAGAATAAAATTAGCAAACGCTAATAAACAATGGTTAGAGAAAAATTCAGCTATTTTGCAAGCATTAATTACTCATCATACTGAAAAAAAATATCCTTTTTATCCAGAAACAGATATCGATGCGCGATTATATTTAAATGGTTTTTGGAATAAGTCAGAAGAACAATTTTGCCATGCATTTCATGCAGCCTCTCACCCCAAAGAAAAAGCAAAATTAACTGAAAAATTAAATGAAGGGCCATTAAAAACATTAGCGATTCGCATTTTAGGGCGACATTATCCTGAAGTGTTGGGGAGACCAGAGCAAGAGATATTTGCAAATTATTTAGAAAAAGCCAAAAAAGGCGGATTAATTGATTTTCAAGGAAAATCTCGATTAACCCCGAATGCAGGTCTAGAAGAAATTGCGCATATACAGCAAAATGAGACCTTAGATGCAGAGCAAATCATTTTACTAAAAGAGTGGCGATCTTTATTTTGCGATCAGTGAGCAGCAGACGACGCCTGTGCTTTATGTTATATTTGCCAGCTATTAAAATAAGAAATTTTAAAAAACGGGGTACGATTATCCTATGCGATTTAAATGGCTTGTTTGTATTTTATTCATACTTTGGTTTCTGTCAGTAAAAGTCTATGCCGAGATGGCCAATCCCCCAACTCGTTTATGGAACTTACAAGATGCAGATATTTTAAGTGTAATCAATGAAGTATCGCAAGAAACTGGTAAAAATTTTGTGGTAGACCCAAGAGTCACAGGTAAAATTACTTTAGTGTCTAGCCACCCAGTGAGCTCTCACCAAGTTTATCAATTATTTTTATCAGTGTTAGAATTGCTTGGCTATTCAGCTATTCAAAGCGGGAATGTGGTTAAAATAATACCCACTTTAGAAAGCGGAGAACATGCCACGCGTGTTGCTAATCAATATTCTCCTGGCAAGGGAGATGAAGTTGTGGTTCGAGTGTTTCCGCTACAAAATATTTCAGCGCCGCAAATTATACCAGTTATTCGACCCTTTTTACCGCAGTGGAGTAGTTTTTCTATTTATGCGCCAGGTAATATATTAATAATATTAGGTCGCGCGGATAATCTAAAACGGATTGATAATATTATTCGTCAAATTGATGAGGCGACTAATAATGATATTGATATTATCCATTTACATCAAACAAGTAGCGCACAACTAGCGATAGTCTTAACCAATATGCAAAATGCAGCGCGTGCACGCGGAGATATTCCGCAAGTGTCTGTGGCGTCTGATGATCGTAGCAACAGTATTTTATTAAGTGGTAATCGGCTGGCGCGATTACGAATGCATGCTTTGATTTTACAATTAGATACGCAAAGCATCCATTCAGAAGGAAATACCGAAGTCGTTTATTTGAAATATCTAAAAGCCAAAGATTTTGCGCCTATTTTAGGAAAAATTGCGCAAAATATTATGAGTAAAGATAATAGCGCTGCAACTGTTCCCCAATTTAATCCAAATGATAAACAAACTAAGAATCCTAATCAAACAAGTATTCAAGCAGAGCCTAATACAAATGCATTAATCATTACTGCACCTAATCGATTATTACCAGCACTGCGCTCGATTGTGTCACAGTTAGATATTCGCCCAGCAGAAGTGCATATCGAAGGGATTATTGTTGAATTAGATCAAGATGATTTAAAAAATTTAGGCATCCAATGGGGCACTATTTCTGATAATGGTGATTTCAATTCTGCATTGAGTAATGGTAGTTTCTTGCCATTAGGCTTAGGGTCTGTGGGAATTATTCCAAGCCAGCAAGTCACTTCTATTTTAAATATTTTACAAAGTAAAAGTGGTGCAGATATTTTGTCAACGCCCTCTATTGTTGTTTTAGATAATCAAAAAGCATCGCTATCTGTTGGCACGCAAGTCACTGATCAATCGGGTTCTTATGCAACAACCGGTAGCAGTTCAACGGTTACGCCTTTTAATACTTACAATCGTTTAAATGTCGATTTAAAATTAGAAGTGACACCACAAATTAATTTAGGCAGTTCAGTGAGACTGGCGATTGCGTTAAAAAATGATTCATTAAAAAATCCTGACAATCCAGGGCTCACTCCAATTATTAATACCAGTGAAATTAAAAATTCAGTGATTATCAAAAGTGGTGATATTTTAGTATTAGGTGGACTCATGAGTAATGACATCACCGATGTCAGTGAGAAAATTCCTTTTTTAGGTGATATTCCCATAGTGGGTCGACTTTTTCAGCATAGCACCCGTCGCTTAGAAAAGAAAAATTTAATGGTTTTTATTAAACCGACTATTTTACATACTGCAGAAGAAGCAGTTTCTATCACGAATAAAAAATATAATATTATTCGTGATGATCAAATCAATTGGCCAGAAGATTTATCCAGTGAAGGTAAACAAAAATTACAAAATATTTTACCCCCTGTTGATACGGCTGTTGATTTACCCAAACCTTTTGATGATTAAAAATATGGAAAATATACCGCAAGATAAAATAAAATTACCTTTTTCCTATGCAAAACGTTATGGTGTTGTGATAACTGACAGTGATGATGAAAAGGCAATCATTGCTTACTGTCATAAAATAAATATCACCGTCTTTAGTGAATTACGTCGTTATTTAAATTGTCCGCTGGAATTAAAAATAGTGGATGAAGAATCATTCGGAAAATTACTAGTTAAGCATTATGAGACACATTCATCAGCATCGATTCTTGAAGGATCGGATCTAGGTGAGTCACTTAACTTAAGTGACTTAATGCAAGAATTACCTACTCCGGAAGATTTACTTGAAAAGCAAGATGATGCACCTATTATTCGTTTATTAAATGCGTTATTAAGTGAGGCGATCAAAGAAAGTGCGTCTGATTTGCATATTGAAACTTTTGAAAATCGTGTCACTATTCGTTTTCGAGTAGATGGTATTTTACGTGAAGTGCTCGAACCACAGCGTATTTTAGCGCCCTTAATTGTTTCACGCATAAAAGTGATGGCCAAATTAGATATTGCTGAAAAAAGATTGCCACAAGATGGACGTATCACTTTACGAATTGCTGGACGTGCAGTTGATGTACGTGTGTCGACTATGCCCACGTCTCACGGCGAGCGAGTGGTGTTACGTTTATTGGATAAGCAAAGTGCGAAATTGGATTTAGCGCAATTAGGTATGCAAGCACATACTCTAAAATGGATGCAACATTTGATTTCGATTCCACATGGTATTATTTTAGTAACAGGACCCACAGGTTCTGGAAAAACCACAACACTGTATGCAGCGCTTACTTCTTTAAATAATCAAACACGCAATATTTTAACAGTAGAAGACCCTATTGAATATGATTTATCAGGCATTGGACAAACACAAGTTAATCATAAAGTGAATATGACTTTTGCGAAAGGCTTGCGCGCAATTTTACGTCAAGACCCAGATGTGGTGATGGTGGGTGAAATTCGCGATCGTGAAACGGCAGAAATTGCGATCCAAGCAAGTTTGACCGGACATTTAGTGTTATCTACTTTACATACAAATAGCGCAATGGGGGCGATTACTCGACTAGATGATATAGGAGTGGAACCTTTTTTATTATCTTCAAGTTTAATTGGCGTGTTAGCGCAGCGTTTAGTGCGAAAATTATGTTTAGCCTGTAAACAAGCAAAAAAAGCATCTCTAACAGAATGTGAATTATTAAATATACCAAAAGGCTCATTACTATTTTATCCTGTGGGTTGTATTAAATGCCGTGAGAGTGGTTACAGTGGGCGATATGGGGTTTATGAATTAATTGCGATAGATGATACTTTACGGGTGATGATTCATGATAAAAAATCAGAACATGATATGAAAAAATATGCGCGAATTTCATTTCCGAGTATTCGGCAAGATGGATTTTACCGAGTATTACTAGGAGAAACGTCACTTGAAGAAGTCTTGCGAGTGACGAATGAAGATTAATTTTATGGGTGTATTATGAGCGTATTTCAATTCGAAGCGGTGAATCAAAAAGGCTTAAAAGAAAAAGGGACTCTTGAGGCTGATTCTTTAAAAGAAGCAAGACAATTATTACGTCATCAAGGATTAATTCCTATTTTAGTTAAAGCAACAAGAAAATCACACACTCAATCGCATAAAACTTTTTTCAAAAAAAACACCATGAGCAGCAAAGAATTAGCGCTGATGACACGTCAATTAGCGACTCTACTTGCAGCCGGGTTACCGCTTGAGGCTGTTTTAAATGCAGTTGCTGAACAAACTGAAAAACCACAAACACAATCTTTATTATTATCTGTTCGCAGCAAAGTATCACAAGGGCATGCATTAGCAAGTGCGCTGCGTGATTTCCCGAATGCTTTTTCTGAATTATATTGTGGCACAATTGCGGCTGGTGAAAAATCAGGTCATCTAGATATTGTGCTACAACGGCTAGCCGATTACACCGAACAACAATTTAAGATGCGGCAAAAAATTCAGCATGCTTTGATTTATCCTATTATTATGATTTTAGTTTCATTAAGTATTGTTGGATTTTTATTGGAATATGTGGTGCCAAAAATGGTCTCTGTTTATAGTAACATTGGCCAAGCGCTACCCACCATGACTTTATTTTTAATGTCGATGAGTGCTTACATTAAAGCTTACGGCATTTATTTTTTAATTATTATAGCAATTTCTTTATATTTATTTAAACGTCAGTTACAAAAAGATATTTTATTTAGAAAAAAATTCCATTTATTTTTATTAAAAATACCTTTGATGGGGAACACGATTAAAATTGCCAATACTGCACGATTTGCGCGAACTTTTGCGATTTTATCTTCTGCAGGTGTTGCTGTTTTAGAGGCTATTCAAATTGCTTCTGCGCTTATTACGCATTTACCTATTCGCGATGCAATTATGGCAGCTGCCATGCGTATTCGCGAAGGAGCTGCGATTCATTTAGCTTTAAAACAAACTACTTTTTTTCCCCCGATGAGTATTCATCTGATTGCAAGTGGCGAGGCGAGCGGCCAATTAGAGCCGATGTTGGAGCGAGCGGCTAATAATCAAGAACAAGATATTCACTATTTAATTGAAACCTGCCTTGCTTTATTTGAACCGGCGATTATTTTAGTGATGGGCGCGGTGGTTTTATTTATCGTCCTTGCAATTTTGCTACCTATTTTTCAATTAGATCAATTTGCAAGTTAAAATCTGTTGTGATAATGGACACACTTTAAATGTTGTTGAACATTAGGCAAAAGCTACCGTAAATAAGGCAGGGCGTTTTGATTTTTTAGGTTTATTATGAATTACAATTTCAACATCTTGATCTAATTTATTTAAAAATTCAATTAATCGTTCAATAGAAAAATCGGCCAATCTACCATTTACAATAGCTGAAACTTTTGGTTGATTGATACGGAGAATGTGTGCAGCTTCTACTTGTGTAAGCTTACGATCATCAATTATTTGATTAATTTTTAAAGCAAGCTCAGCCTTCACTAAACGTTCTTTTGCATCTTTAAAGCCCATATCGTCAAAAATATTACCGCTGCTTTTTGTGTATTTAATTTTGTTGCTCATATTATTTCTCCCGCTCTTTTTCTAATTGCTTGGCCTCATTAAATCGCCGCTTGATCAAATCAATTTGCCCTAAATAATTTATAGATAAATTCCCACTCTTCTTTTGTTACTTTTGTAACTGATAAGCGATTACCTTGGCGAAGCAGCGGCATATTTTTTAATAGCGGCTGTTTTTTTAATTCTTCTAATGAAATATAACGAGTCAATTTTTTTAAAAAACGCACATTGACTTGATACCACAATGGCTTTGCGCGTGAACTTTTAGGATCAAAATATTTTGACTGAGGATCAAAAGCGCTCTCATCAAGATACCCCGCTTTGACTATTTCCATCGTGCCAGCAATACCGGGCGGATTGCAATTAGAATGGTAAAAAAAGGCTTGATCACCTACTTTAATTTCATCGCGCAACATATTACGTACTTGATAATTGCGTACACCTTCCCAATGCGTTGTTTGCTTGGGTGAATGCATTAAATCATCAATACTAAATGTAGTCGGTTCGGATTTAAATAACCAATATTGCATATCATGCGCGCCTTAAATATTAAAAAATAATTTTAACACAAGGCACTGAATAGAACATTTTTATTCAACAATTCCCGCCAATAAAAATAACTCCCTACTTTAGCGGATTATAGGTGATTTTAAAAAATATTTTTCGTAAAATTTGTTTCTTATTTTTGGGTCTCCTGACATCCCGGCTTGCCCCCCCTTTAAGGGGTCTTTATTTGGCTTCAACCGGTTTGAGTCACCACCGAAATCTGAATTGTCTAACGTTGTTTTTGAGATAAAACCCTTAAAATCAATAAGTTATATTTATAGAGGTTCAATTATTTTTTAGCAGTATAAGTGCATTATTTTATCATTAATAAAAATTATGTTAAACTAATGGTCTTTATAATGATATATATAGCGAATGATATGAAAGATAATATTGGTTCAAACTTTTTAGAAGATGAAAACTTACATGTTGTTCCTTTTAAGCAAGGAATTAAACTAGCTAGGTGTAAAAAACTTAAAGATAAATCATATTTAATTCCTAATATTTTTAAATAAATGGATGAAGTAATGTTTATTTCCAATCCGTATATTATACGGAGAAAAAAATAATTCCTTTATGGTATGATTTCATATTCTAATCAATATATAATCATAAATAAAGATACTCTGTTATTTGTTATCTTTTAATTTATTAAAAATGTCGATAAATGCAAAAATAATATTTTATTCAAACTTAATTCGCGTTAAACAACATAGACTAAGAGCCCATTAAAATATGAAAAAATTTACTCACAATCAAGGCATTGATTTTTTAAGGGGTATAGCTATTTTATTAGTGTTACTATTACATTTCCAGCTTGCTTATCATCTAGGTTCAATTATGGATTTACTGGCAGGCAATGGCAATTATGGTGTGACTATCTTTTTTGTTATTTCAGGATTTTTGATTACTTCAATATCTCTTAAGCGTTATCAAAGCTTTGCTACAATAAATATCTATGAATTTTATTTATTTCGGTTCGCTCGAGTTATTCCTTGTCTTATATTGGCATTAGGCTTGATAACAATGTTTAATTTATTTGATATTTCAATATTTAAAAATAAGCACGCGGTATCCTATTCTGAAACAATTTTATCGGTATTAATGTTTTGGCATAACATTTTAATGGAAAAAGTGGGCTATTTTAATTATTGTATCAATATTTACTGGTCATTATCTGTAGAAGAAGTATTTTATTTTATTTTTCCTATTTTGAGTATTTTCTTAAAGAAAAAACAATTTATTATTACTTTTTGGCTCTTCCTAATCATTCTTTGTCCGTTCTACAGAAGCTATTATGCAGATAATGAAATTATATCTTTATATAGTAATTTTTCTTGTTTTGATGCTATTTCTATCGGATGTTTATGTGCTGTCCAAGCAGATAAAATAAATTTACCAAAAATTTACACTTGGATTGCAATCGCTGGCATGATGTTCATTTATTTTTATAAGGGAATTATGGATAATATTATATTGGGTCCCACATTAATAGCTTTATTCACAGGAATCTTATTAATTAAAACAAACGCACTGCCTCATCTAAAAATATTTAAATATACCAAGTTAATCGGTCTATTCGGAAAAAATAGCTATGAGTTATATTTATTTCATATCATAATTCTAGCAATAATAAAATCGATCATTCCTTATAATATTTTAAATATCTATGAAAAATTGTTATTGCTGTTAGCTTTTTTAATTGTGTCCTTTATAATCTGCAACTTAATTGCAAAAATTTACTCTGAACCAATAAATAAATATTTAAGGAGTCTATACTTTTTGCCATTAAAACGTGAAAGTAAGTGTAATGAGTTACAATAAATCCAGTATATTATACGGATAAAAAATAATTTTCTTTATGCTATTGTAATAATGGAGCTGACTAGGCTTCAACAGACTAAACTTGGGTGTCAATTAGTTAAAGTTATACTATAAATGTCATCTTTTATTATTTAAAAAAGAGGGAGCATGTAGCGTTTTTTCTATTTGTATGGATTTTAAAAATTCATGATCATGCGAAATGACAATCAGCGTGCCTTGATAATTTTTTAATGCAGATTCAATGCTTTTAATACTGTCCAAATCCAAATGATTGGTCGGTTCATCTAAAATAAGTAATTGCGGCGGCGTACGAGATAATAGCGTACATGCTAATAAGGCACGAAGCTTTTCGCCATTACTTAAATTTCTCACATATTTTTGCGCGGAAATATTTTTAAATAAAAAATTCGCCAAGGAGTGATAACCATCATTCTCATTTGCATCCGGGTTCAAATGAAGATAGTTTTCTAAAATAGTTAAATCTTTTTTTAAGAGATTCACATGTTGATCAAGATAGCTTACGCGCTCTGTACCTATAGTAATTATTCCACGATCAGGTTTTAGTTCTTTCAAAATTAATTTAACTAAGGTTGTTTTACCACTGCCATTATTACCTATCAATGCAATTCTTTCAGAACCTTGTATTTTTAATGAAAAATCTTGAATGATTTCTTTATTTCCATATGAAAAGTAAAGTTCTTCAATATCCACCATCATTTTTCCCGGAGGTACTTTTGTTGTCGATAATGCAATGTGGATTTCATCGTTAATTTCTACTTCTAATTTCGCAGAATATATTTTATCTTCAGCATTTTTTAACATACGCTGATGTCTTATTCGATGCGCACCTTTGGTTTGATCACTTTTATTTTTCATCGCATCTAATAATATTTTAGGTTGATCGTTAGCTCTTCGTAGTGCTCGTCCGTGGCGTTGGCGTTTTTCATGTTTTTCTATACTATTTTGAATGGATTTTTTTATTTTAGATAGTGCTTTTTTTGCATCAGCTAACTGTGCCTCTTTTGCGTGTCGCGTAATATTTTTATGTGTTTGATAAGCAGCATAATTTCCACCATACTTAAAAACACCTAAGGATGTCACTTCGATAATTTCATCCATTAGATTTAATAACTCTCTATCATGGCTCGCGATTATAATGCCACCCTGAAAGGTTTGGATTGCTTTATATAAATAATGACGAGCGGTACGATCTAAATGATTGGTCAAGGTAAAAAGCTTAGCAATAATACCATTTATTTAAGAGACTTTGAACAGGTTCTTAGATCAAATAAAGCAAAAAGCAGCTTATGAAGGTCTGCCTTATCAGACGTTGATTACAAGCATCTTGCATAAATATGCGGCAGGTCACTTGGATAGTTAGATAAATTTTTTGATATCACTATTCTGCCTTAGGTGCTCTTGATAATAAATCTTGCATCGCTTGCACCGGAGACCATAGGCCTTGCAAAACTTTTGCAACAGCAAAAGCAATCGGCATTTCAATCCCTGCTTTTATAGCCAATTTAACAATTAATTCTGCGTTTTGCTTGCCTTCTACTGTTTGTCCAATTGCTTTTTGTGCAAGCTCTGGCGTCATGCCTTTTCCTAAATTTAAACCAAATCGACGATTGCGTGATTGATCGTCAGTGCAAGTTAAAATAAGATCACCCAACCCTGCTAATCCTTTAAAAGTATCAGTCTCCCCACCTAGCGCAATCCCTAATCGAGTCATTTCAACTAGTCCACGGGTAATAAGAGCGGCTCTTGCATTTGCGCCAAAACCCATGCCATCTGATATGCCAGTTGCAATCGCTAATATATTCTTAACAACACCACTTATTTCAACACCAATAATATCTTTGCTTAAATACACACGAAATCGAGGACTGCTAAAACGGCTTACTAAATTATCAGCAAATCTTAAGTCACAAGATGCAATAACAATTGCTGTTGGTAACCCAATTGCTACTTCTTTTGCAAATGAGGGACCTGATAAAACAGCAATGGGATGCTGCTTACCTAATATCTGTTCGGTTAAAACATGCAGTAATTGCTCTGTTTTTTCATCTAATCCTTTTGCCGCAATAATTAATCTTGCCTGTAGAGAAATTATATTTTTAAGCTGCATTAATATTTCATGAAAACCAGCTGATGGAATCGCAATTAATATATCATCCACTCCCTCCAAAGCTTTTACCAGAGAATGCATAGGATATAAATAATCAGGAAAAATTTGCCCAGGTAAATAACGCTTATTTTCACCTGTTTTTTGCATAGATTCTATTTGCAGAGCATCCTTGCTCCACAAATAAATAGGTTGGCCTAATCGAGATAAATGCAATGCAAGCGCTGTACCCCAGGAGCCAGCGCCTAAAATAGCTAGAGGTTTCGTTAAAGCAGTTTGCATGTCATTTTTTCATTCATTTTTCATTCATTTTTCATTCAGTATTAGTGTATTTTAGTGTACTTTGCCGTCGCCATCTTCGCCATTTTGATGTTCTTTATTACCTTGTTTTTTTTGATCTTCAAGATGTTGCGCATATAAAGCATCAAAATTAACTGGAGCCAATAATAATTGCGGAAAACCACCACGCACTACTAAATCAGAAATCGCTTCACGTGCATAAGGAAATAAAATATTTGGACAAAAGCTGCCGAGCATATGCCGTAATTGATCATTTGGAAAACCAGAAATGGCAAAAATACCCGCTTGATGCACTTCAATAATAAAAGCAGATTTTTTACTAGTGGTCACAGTTGCAGTAATAGATAAAACCACTTCATGTAAGTTTTCTTGAATACGATTACTTTTAGTTTCAAGATTTAATTGTACCTCAGGCTTCCATTCATCAACAAAAGTATGCGGTGTATTCGGTGCTTCATAAGATGAATCTTTAATATAAATGCGTTGAATCTCAAAGTGAGGCGTATTATTAGTTTGTGGTTTAGGTTGATCTGCGCTGCTTTTCATATTCACATCCTTACTAGTTTTTAAATTAATTTTTTAAAAGTTCAGTTAATTCACCTGATTTAGATAAAGCGATTAAGTCATCATAACCACCAATTGCTTTATTATTTATAACAATTTGCGGTGTGGTTCGACGAGCGGCTATCTGAATCATTTCTGCTAATTTATCAGGATGAAGATCAACACGAATTTCAGTGTATTTCAACTGTTTTGCATCAAAAAATTGTTTAGCCCACTGGCAATACGCACAATTTTCTTTAGAATAAATAAGAATATTTGGTATTTTTTCCATCTTTTTTAATCCTTCATTTTTAATCTTACTCTTTAATAAGTGGCATGCCTGCATCTTTCCATTGACGTATGCCGCCTTGTAAAATAAAAACATTAAACCCTTTGGTTTTTAGAGCATTGGCTGCTTTGATAGAATCTAATCCAGTCGCACAAACGATTAAAATAGGATTAGATTTGTGTTTTTCTAATTTTTTAGTCGATTTAGCCAGTTCAGTCATAGGCAATGAGATTGCACCAACAATATGTCCTTTGGTGAAACCATCCTGCGGGCGAATGTCAATCACTACACCATTTTGATGATTAATGAGATGGGTAGCAAGGTGTGTATTGACCTGTCTTGCGCCACGAAACTGCCGAGTCAATTCTAAAATCACTAATAATAATAAAACAACAACGAGTGCTGCCATTAAAGCAAAATGCTGCTCCGCAAATAAAAAAATATCTTGCATGAAATCCTCTCTCTTATAAGTGCAGCGTGGGATTATACACGAGAATCTATTAAATAGTGAGCTTTCTCAAAGAATAGGCCGCCCTAAACACCAAACATCAACAGCCAAAGCCCCTGCTTTTTTTAATTCTTTACAAACCTCAAAAACTGTACTACCCGTTGTCACCACATCATCAATCACTGCCACGCGCAAATTCTTAAATGAATAGTCGATTTGAAAGGCATTCTTAACGTTTTTTTGCCGCACGGCTTGCGGTAAAGTAGCCTGAGCCATTGTTGATTTAATTTTAAAGCAGGCTCTGTCTAATAATGGCCTATTAATAAGAGAAGCAATGGGTCTTGCAATTTCTGCTGCTTGATTAAAGCCACGTTCTTTTAGCCGTTCAATATGTAAAGGAACAGGTATAATCACATCAGGTAAGGGCTTTGTTTGATACCAGTGATATTTAATTTTTTCAGCCAATAATTCACCTAATAAACGCGCAACAACTAACGAATGCTGAAACTTAAGCTTTAAAATAAGATTCGCAATCGGCCATTGATAAATAAAAAGTGTATGTGTTTCATTAAAAGGTAAATTTTTATGTTTAAGACAGTAACCACACAGAGTCTGCGCGGTCAAAGGCGCAGCACAGCGTCTACAGCCTTTTTCTGCAAAAGGCAGTATTTGATAACAAGCTTCACATAAGTCTTGATGGCGGGTAGAAAGCTCTCCGCATAAAAGACAATGAAAGGGAAGCAGCCAAGCGGCGATTTTTTTGAGATAATGGGTCATTGGAGTGAATATAAACTAAATCAATCGAGCCTATTATCATGACGCAAATTAACACAAAAAACAATATCACACCTGCCCAATATGAAAAAATGGCAGTGATAGCTAAAGCGGCTGCAGACGAGATGGTCTCACGTCTTGATTTAGTCACCTTACAACCCAAAAAAATCCTAGAAATAGGTTGTGCGACGGGTTATACCACAGCCTTACTAAAAAAATATTATCCGACAGCCGATTTAATATCTTCTCATCAGGCACCTATTTTGCCACAGAGTATTGATCTGTTAGTCGCAAATTTAGTACTACCTTGGCATCAAGATTGGATGGCATTACTAACAGAATGGCACCGTGTGTTGCGACCTCACGGTTTATTAATGATGACGACGCTAGGACCTGATACCTTAAAAGAATGGGTGGATGATGCGGCCATTCAACCTTATTTTTTAGATATGCATCATTTAGGTGATGGCTTGTTACAAGCAGGCTTTGCCGATCCTATTTTGGATGTAGAACAGATTATTTTAAGCTACCGCGATCCACAAAAGATGTTGTATGAATTACAAATGACAAAAATGATAAAACCAGAATATAAACTCTCAGCCCCTGCTGCGTTGCAAGTGACCTTTGAGATTGTTTTTGGCCATGCTTGGGGCGCATTGCCGATTGATCCTAATCATACCGTGAATATTTCGCTTGAATCACTTCGTCGCCAAGTATTAAGTAAAATATAATTAATTAAGCTATAATAAATATATCTGCAATTTTCCATAACGAGAGGCGCGCATTTGATAAAAGATATTTTTATTGGCGTCGATGGCGGCGGCACTAAATCTAAAATCCGTATTGAAGATAGCAACGGCCATCTTCTGGCACAAACATTTGCAGGTCCTGCTAATATTAGAGTATCTGTTGAAACAGCCTGGCACTCGATTTATCAAGGCTTGCAAGAAGCATTAGCCTGCGTACAACTTTCTTTAAAAGACTCAAATACGCGGTTTCACGTCGGTTTGGGGTTAGCAGGCGTTGAGATAACCCGTGCTTGTGAATTATTCCTACAAAAACCACATCTTTTTACCACATTGAAATTAATTTCAGATGCAAAAGCGGCTTGTCTAGGCGCACATAGCGGACGAGATGGTGCTATTATTATAGTGGGTACGGGAATTGTCGGTTATCAAATTGAAGAGGATCATCCGATAAAATCCAGCGGCTGGGGCTTTCCTGTGGATGATGAAGGCAGCGGCGCCTGGCTGGGATTAGAAGCGGCTCGTTTAACCTGTCATTGGCTAGATCATCGTAGTGAAAGCTCACCTTTAACTGAAGATATTTTTGCTTTTTTTAATAATGATATTGAGCAATTTATAACCTGGATCAATGAAGCACAGTCAGGGGAGTTTGCTCGATTAGCACCTATTGTTATTAACCATAGCCAACAAGAAGAGCTAGTAGCGCTTCGTCTCATGAAAAAAGCAGCACATGCTGTTGAGCGAATTGGCGCATCGCTTGCAAAAATGAGTGTGCATAAAAAATTATTGCCTTGTTGTTTATGTGGCGGAATTGCACCTTTTCTTGAGCCTTACTTAAATGAAGAATTGCGCAATAATCTTGTACCAAAAGACGCAGATGCAAATGTCGGCGCTATTTTATTGGTAAAAAACTCGTTAAAAATGTCTGAAAAAGTAGAATAACCATGACAGATTATCTTATTTCAGGGCCTGCTATTTACACTGAACATGACGTTTTATGCGATCATTTTCTTACAACACATCAAGGTTTAATTCAGGGTATTTCTAACAAAAAGATAAGCAAATCTCAGCGGGTGTTAGAATTTCCTAATAATTACCATTTGGTTCCAGGATTTATTGATTTACATATACATGGTGCGAATGGGTTTGATGTGATGGATGGAACGCCAGAGGCTTTATGGGGTATGAAAAAAGCATTAGCAGCAGAAGGCGTCACAGGCTTTCTTGCAACAACCATGAGTGCCTCCCACACTGAAATTAAAAGCGCATTACAAAATATTCAAGAAACTATGCAAAAACAACAGGCCTCCCAAGGTGCTATTATTTTAGGCGTGCATTTAGAAGGCCCTTTTATTTCAGCAGAAAAAAAGGGTGCGCAGCCTGCTGATTTTATTGTGTCATCCGATCAATCCTATTTTAAAAAATTACAAGCATTCTCAAATAATACTATTAAATTAGTCACACTTGCGCCTGAAATTGAAAATATTATTGAATTAGTGCATTACTTAAAACAACAAAAAATTATTGCAAGTATTGGCCATACGAATGCTACTTTTACCGAAACGATGCAAGCAATTACTGAAGGGTGTACGTATGCAACACATGTTTTTAATGCGATGCGTGGGATACATCAACGTGAACCAGGTGCTGTGACTGCAGCACTTTTATCAAACGAGGTCACAACAGAATTAATTGCGGATGGGCAACATTTACATCCGGCGATTATTGAGCTTATTTTACGCTTAAAACCCATAGAAAAAACCATATTAGTGACAGATGCCATGCGAGCAAAATGTTTAACCGACGGGACTTACGAGTTAGGTGGTCAATCAGTATCGGTTATCTCAAATAAGGCCACTTTAAAAGATGGCACGCTGGCAGGCAGTGTGCTGACTTTTCCACAAGCTATCAAAAATATGCATCAATGGACCACCTATTCTTTAAGTCAGCTTTTCAAAATGACCGCTGAAAACCAAGCTAAATTATTAGGATTATTTCATCAAATAGGGAGTCTTCAGCCAAAAAAAATGGCTAATTTAGTTGTCTTGGATGAAAAATTAAATACTGTTTTCACCATGATTGCAGGTGAAATTGTGTTTAATGCCACTGGTCGTTTTTAAATTTTAATAAAAAATTTTCCAGTTAAGCATAACGTAAACGTTTAGTTGCCTCACTCGTATGTTCAAATTCATCTTCTAGAAATTCGCCTAATTTATTAGCAAAAAAATTCAGCTTAGATTTAAAAGCACCTGTTGCCTCTTTCGATGAATCAAGAGCCTTTTTTTCTAATTGTCTTAACCTACCCACCAATTTATCTACATTATCATCTAAATTAATATCTTTAATAAGCAAACGCAACGCGTTTTGTATTGATTTTTCAATAATGGCAAAAAATGAAGGTTTATAATTTTCCATGATATTAAATATTTCTCCTGCTCGATAAATTCTTAAGATTTTTTGACAATTGGCCCTATCTACCAAAGCATTATTTTCTTGAAATTGTATATCTTTGAAACCTAATATTTCTAAAATATTCTTTAGATTTTTTTCAGTTGGAATCGGCAAATTTTTTCTGTTAATTTCTGTCAGAAGGATATTTTTCATTTTATCCGTAATAGCTAAAGGTTGTTTTGTTTTAGCAATTTCCCTAAAAATAGAACCAAGTTTTATAGATGCTTTAACAGAAGTCTTTTGTTGTTTTTCAAGCAAATAATTCATTGTAAGTAGTGTAACATTCGGTATCCTAACAACAGAAGATGAAAATCTCCCAAGCGCTTGAAAAAAACCAACACGCGGAACAATAATCTCATTAGATATAATTTTATTATAGAGAGTCTCTGTGGCATTTTTTCCAGGAGGAGTGATTTTAGATTCTTCACAGAAAAATTTTAAAAAAGACAAAACATCCGCTTCACTCTTTTTTTTATCAAAATATTGAGTAATTGTTTGTTTCATTAAAAAACCATATGAACAATTAAATAACCTATCTCTCATACGATTATCTATTTTTTCTATTCCTTTTATTAAATTTTCAAGAGCAGTATTAATAGCAGTATTCCAAATTTGAAAGAGGTATCGACTAGCATACATGTATTGCGCATGCTCCACCCATTCGTTATTCATACAAAGCATATGCGCTGCAATGAATTGCTGTTCAAATGAAATCATTCCAGTATATTGATAAATGAGATCAACTAGGCTGTCTGGCAGATTTTTTAAAGTTATATCAATATCAGATAAAGTATCAATTAATTGGCTATCTAGTAATTTACTATATTCTGTTAATAATCTCTGGAGTCTGTCACCGTTTAGATCTTTCTCTTGAATTTTTATTTGTTCGGGAAAAGTTGCATACAAAGCAGATATATCATCCTTCGGTAATGCTTTATGTTTTTCTTTAGAATGCAAAGCTTGAATAACTTTTTTCAAGCTAACTTCATCTATTGGACGATGTTTAGATACTGCAGAACTGCGATTGGGTAACATATGCCTAAGTAGTTTTTCCTGATTGTCGTGAGCCTAGTTTCAAACGCTTTTTTGATGCGTTTTTCATATTGGGAGCGCCGCATAAAGTTCCTTGCAATTTGGGAGGCTGCATACCATTTTACAAGGATATTTTTAATAACGCAATTGAGTTTTTTGCATTATTATGGAGCACCTGCACTAATACGCTGCAGTTTCACCCTAATTTTTCAATATTTTCCGCTTGGCATTCTTTCAATCTATTATTTTCAAAAATAATAGCGGTCTGTGATAAAATGCCAGATATTTCTAATTAAACTTAATTAAACAAAGAGTGCTTTTGTGCAAATATGGGTTGATGCAGATGCTTGTCCTAAAGTGATTAAAGAGATTCTTTATCGGGCAGCTAATCGAACAAAAGTAACCATTATTCTCGTTGCTAATCAAGCGCTCTTCACACCCGCCTCACCTTTTATTAAAAAAATAAAAGTTCCTGGTGGATTTGATGTGGCTGATAATTATATCGTACAAAATATGTCAGCAGGCGATTTAGTGATTACAGCAGATATTCCACTGGCAGATGCCGTGATCGACCAATCAGGATCAGCGCTCAACCCACGCGGAGAATGGTATTCAAAAGATAATATTAAACAACGTCTGTCAATGCGTGATTTTAGCGAAGGACTCAGAAGTAGTGGTATTCGAACAGGCGGACCCGATCAATTCAGTCAAAAAGAAATTAAGGCTTTTGCTAATTTCTTAGATCAGTTTCTCAATCGTTGGTTAAAATAATAGTTTTATTAGTAAGCAGTATGTGATAAATCTTATTTCCCTATTTTATGCCTCGTCACTCGTACAACATTTTTATTATGCCTAATTTTTCGTAAAACACGCGCTAAATGAATACGATCTGTGGCTGTGAGTGTAGAAGTCACTAAAAAAGATCGCTCATCAAAATGCAGGTTAATAATATTGGAACCCGCCTCTGCAATTGTCATAGCCAAACTTGCTAAACTGCCACGTTGATTAATAATATGAATATCTAAATCAACTGGAAAATCAGCATGAATTTTCTTTTCCCAATGCAATGGCACATATTGATCTGGTTGATGGTGATATTTTTTTAAAGAAGGACAATGCTCTACATGTACAATTAAACCTTGACCTGATTCAATATAGCCTGCAATCGGATCCCCTGGAATGGGGCGGCAACATTTGGCAAAGTTAACCACAATTCCTTCCGTGCCTTTTATAGCAAGTGGATGACGAACAGATGTATCACTTAATGTTGTTTTATCCGTGAGATGAGAGAGCTTTGCCAATTGTTTTGCGGCTAATATTGCTGTACGATTGCCAATCCCCACTTCTTCAAAAAAATGACTGACTGAATCTAATTTAGCGGTTTTTCTTAGTGATTCTAGATCCTCTTCGGGAATTTGCGCTAAGCTTAACTCAAAAGTATTCAAAGATTTTTCCAGTAATCGTTTGCCAAGTTCAATTGATTCATCACGCTGCTGTTTTTTCAAAAAATGTTTAATGTTACTACGTGCTTTTCCACTCACAACAAAATTAAGCCAAGCCGGATTGGGTCTTGCATTGATAGAAGTAATAATTTCTACTTGTTGCCCATTGATTAAATGCGTGCTCAAAGGTGCAAGACGTCGATCTAATTTAACTGCTATACAATGATTACCAATATCTGAATGAATAGCATAAGCAAAATCAACCGGTGTTGCACCTGCCGGTAATTCTAAAATCATGCCCTTCGGCGTGAAAACATACACTTCATCTGGGAATAAATCAGTTTTCACATTTTCAATAAATTCTAAAGAATTTTTTGTGCTTTTATGTAATTCTAAAACGCTTTTTAACCATTCTTGTGCACGAGATTGCGCTTCCCCTAATCCAGATTTTTCAGTTTTATAAAGCCAATGCGCAGAGATACCAAATTCAGCCATTTTATGCATTTCTTCGGTACGAATTTGCACTTCAATGGGTACGCCATAGGGGCCAAATAAAGTAGTATGTAAAGATTGATAACCATTTGCTTTGGGGATAGCTATATAATCTTTAAATCTTTGCGTAATGGGTTTATAAAGATTATGTAATACCCCTAAAACACGATAACAAGTATCGACTTTATCAACAATAACGCGAAAGCCATAAACATCCATCACTTCTGAAAAAGATAAATGTTTATCATGCATTTTTTTATAAATACTATAAACATGTTTTTCACGGCTTGTTAAAGAACGCGCACGAATATTATATTTTTGAAAACTACGATGAATTTCTTGATCAATCAATTCCATCATTTCTTGGCGATTGCCATGTGCTTTGGAAATCGCCGCTTGTAAAATACGATAACGCATTGGATAAAGTGTGCCAAACCCTAAATCATCAAATTCGACACGAAAAGCATGCATCCCTAAACGATTGGCAATCGGCGCAAAAATCTCGAGCGTTTCTTTAGCCACTCGACGACGTTTTTTTCGTGGCAAGCTGCCAATCGTACGCATATTGTGTAAGCGGTCTGCTAATTTAATTAAAATCACCCGAATATCACGCGCCATAGCCATCATCATTTTACGAAAATTCTCAGCTTGAGCTTCCGCACGACTTTCAAATTCGATTTGCGTCAGTTTGGTCACGCCATCCACTAAATCAGCGACTTCTTTACCAAATTGCAGTTCTATATTTTCTTTTTCAATATAAGTATCTTCAATGACATCATGTAAAATCGCGGCAATAATAGTCGGAACATCCATGTGCATGTCTGCCAAAATAGTCGCAACAGCCAAAGGATGAGTGATATATGGCTCGCCTGTATGGCGTTTCTGTCCTTCATGAGCTTTTTTTGCGCAGTCATATGCACTTTCAACGATTTTTATTTCTTGATCGTCAAGATAAATTTTTAATTGATTGATTAAATGGGTCACACCATCCAAGAATAATTCTCCTAGTTATAGCTTTATTATCCCTTATTTTTAAGATGGGTGCACTGCTTTCGCGGTATTTTAAGGCCTAAACATCCCTCCCTTTAAAAAAGGGAGGGGGGGATTTCCTAATTAATCTTCATGATCTGTAGAATGGTCTTCTTCAGAAATAATATGAGCTATTGGAGTTTCTTGCGGAACGACACGTGGAATCATGCGATCAATTTCATGTGCATCACTAAAATCAGTATGACCGGTTGCAATTTCACGTAACGCAACCACGGTTGCTTTATCATTTTCCCAGTCAACAACAGGATCAACACTTCCTCGCATTAACTGACGAGCGCGTTTTGATGCTAGCAATACTAATTCAAAACGGTTGGCAACATGATCTAAACAATCTTCAACTGTAATACGAGCCATTGATTTCGAGCCTCATTTGTAAATTATTCAAGCAGGGTTATTATTTTACTCTATTTTTATCAAATCTGATAGAAGTGTTTCATATTTAATAACTTGTTTTTTTTGTAATAATCGAGTGGCGTCGATTATAGTTTTTAATTCAACAACTGCCTGATTAAAAACAGCATTAACAATTACGTATTCATATTCTTTGATGTGCGAAATGGTTTCTTTTACATCTGCCAACCGTTGTTTAATAATATTAGGATGATCTTGATTGCGTAATTGTAACCGTTCCGACAAATCATCCAGTGACGGTGGCAAAATAAAAATGCTAATACACTGTGGAAAAAGTTTTTTGATTTGCTGACAGCCTTGCCAATCAATTTCTAAAATAACATCTAATCCTTTTTCTAAAGTCTGTTGCACCCAGGTGCGAGAAGTACCATATAAATGATTAAACACAGTGGCATATTCTAAAAAATCTTGATGAGCAATCATTTCATGAAATTGATCATTAGCTATAAAATAATAATTTACACCATCTTGTTCTTGGGGACGCTTAAGACGTGTGGTATGTGAAATGGAAACAGTGACACCAGGCATAGAGTCAACAAGCGCTTTGACAAGCGTTGTTTTCCCTGTGCCCGAGGGAGCTGCAATCACAAATAAGTTACCGGGTGAATGAGACATTTATTTAATCAACCTGTTCTTGTGTTTGATGGTTTTTAATGACACGATCGATCATTAAAGTGGTTGAAACATTTTTAACGACACCCAAAACACGCACCTCTCCACCGTAAGCTAGCACAATATCTGCTCCAACCACTTGGTTAACTTGATAATCACCGCCTTTAACTAAGATATCCGGTTGAATTTTTTTGAGTAAGCGCTTGGGTGTGCTATCTGCGAAAGAAATCACCATATCAACCATCCCCAAGCTTGCAAGTACTGCCATACGCTGATCTACATTGTTAATAGGACGCCCGCTGCCTTTCAACTGTTTGACTGAGGCATCATCGTTGATCGCTAAGATAAGATAATCACCTAATTGTTTAGCTTGCTGTAAATATTTCACATGACCTGCATGTAAAATATCAAAACAACCGTTGGTAAAAACGATTTTTTTACCTTTTAATCGCGCATCAGCAACGCTTAGTAGTAATTGTTCTTCGTTGACAATACCTGAAACGGCAGCAGATGAATTTTTTAAAGCAACAGCTAATTCTGGCGCACTGATACTTGCCGCCCCTAATTTTCCAACAACTAAACTTGCAGCTAAATTAGCAAGCATCATGGCGTAAGCTAAAGTGCTACCAGCCGCCAATGCTGCACCTAACACAGCAATGACCGTATCACCCGCGCCAGTGACGTCAAAAACCTCACGCGCATGAGCAGGTAAATGAATTTCTTCAGCCTCTTTTTGAATTAAAGTCATGCCACGTTCACCGCGCGTTAATAATAACGACTGAATATCATGCTCTTTTAATAAAGCAACGGCTTTTTCGACAATGTCTCGCTCATTTTTTGCAGAACCTGTAATCATCTCAAATTCTTTAAAATTAGGTGTAATTAAACTAGCATGACGATAAATACTGAAATCACGTCCTTTGGGATCCACTAAAATCGGGATGCCAGCTGCATGAGCTAATCGAATCAATTCTGCAGGGTCTCTAAGCGTTCCTTTACCATAGTCAGATAAAATCACGAGATTAGTATGCTTTAAGTAGTCTTTATAAACTGTCAAGAGCTCTGTTTGATCAAATTCTGGGAAAGATTCTTCAAAATCTAGTCGAATTAATTGTTGATGGCGGCTCATGACACGCAATTTGGTAATAGTCGGTATTTTATCAAATTGTAAAAGTGTATGCGTCAGGCCTGCAGCTGTTAACTGCGTTTTAATGACATCAGCTGCTTCATCTTTGCCGGTGATACCAATGATTTTAACGGATGCACCCAATGCTGAGATGTTTAATGCTACATTGCCAGCACCGCCTAATCTTTCATCTAACTGATTAATCTTAACAATGGGAACAGGCGCCTCAGGAGAAATACGGGCTGTCTCACCAAACCAATAACGATCAAGCATAATATCCCCAATCACGAGGACAGACGCTTGCTCAAATGGGGGTAATTCAGTCTGCATAATAATATCAGTATCTTCAGAAATTGCTCAAGTTTAGCATAGAGTTAGACTTAGTAAAAACGTTTCTCGCCTTTGGGTCGTGTTTTAAAACGCTTATATTGCCAAACATATTGCTCTGGTTTTTTCCTAATTATTTCTTCTAAAATTAAATTCAATCGACTCACATCGGCTAAAGGATCGCTGCTCGGAAAATTTTCAAGTGCTGGAGACAAGGTAACATCATAAAAAAATTGATTATCCCGTCGATAATAACTAATAGGCACGACAGCTGCTTCACTAAGCGATACAATCCGTGAAAGAGCAGTTAAAGATGCAGTTTGCACGCCAAAAAAAGGGGCAAATAAACTCCTTTTTCTACCCCCATCAATATCATAAGCATACCAAACAGCCGTATTTTGCTGAAGAGTCCGTAATAATTGGCGAATATCTTGACGTGGAA
Source organism: Gammaproteobacteria bacterium (assembly GCA_013287765.1). Classification (GTDB taxonomy): domain Bacteria; phylum Pseudomonadota; class Gammaproteobacteria; order DSM-16500; family DSM-16500; genus JABDDD01. The sequence continues at coordinate 41,625 of JABDDD010000003.1, forward strand.
TATAATTCACATAATGTTTTTTGCGAAAATGCTCATGAATAAAAGCAATAAAGGGTTTTTTATGCGGATAATACATTACGCCAAAAGTATAGTGCATGCCTAATAATCGACCAATTATTTCAATACACGTTGAATGGGGGGCAAGCAAAATAACGCCTTTTCCTTTGGCATAAGCTTTTTCTAAGTGCTCCATGCCATGTAATTGATAATGATTAGCTAATTTTTTATTCGGCAACCACCAAGCCATCCCTGCTTCAATTAAACCTAAACCAACAGAGGCAAAATTTTTCTTAGCAAGAATGCGACGGTTTTTTGCGGCTAAGTCTTTATAAGCATTAGCTAAATTAATTTTAGTAATCATTTTAAATTGTGAAGGAATTAAATACAGCAGTCGACCTATTCCCTGACCAATGACAAATTGCAAACAAAAGGGTAAACGAGTAATACACCACAATAGCCCCAAGGCTGTCCAAGCTGGCCAGTAAAGAGGATTTAAAAGTGAAGTCGGTTTTTTATTTTTTCGCATAAGATTGAACCAGATTGTATATTTTTTATGAGTTGAGGTAAACTGCTAAAAGCTAAAATATTAAACTAAATATTAAATTAATACTAAACTAAAGGAAAAGTAATGGAAAATAAATTCGGACTGCACTGTTTTATTTCCGGCAAAGTGCAGGGTGTCTGGTACCGAGCCTCAGCACAAGATGAAGCTGTTGCCCTAGGATTGACCGGATTTGCACGAAATTTGCCCGATGGACGAGTCGAAGTGAAAGCATTTGGCGAAAAAGAGCAAGTATTAGTTTTTTATACTTGGCTCAAAAAGGGTCCTAAGTTTGCGCATGTAGAAGAAGCGAGTTTTATGGAATGCCCCTGGGAAGATTTTGATCGATTTGCTGTGAAATAACCTAAATAGGCCAAATTATGACCAAGAAAATTCGACAAGCGTATGACAAAGACTTTTATGCTTGGGCTTTAAATAATGCAGAGTTGCTCAGGAAAAGAAAATTATCAGAAATTGATATCGACAATATTGCTGAGGAAATTGAAAGCATGGGAAAAAGTGAAAAAAGAGAATTAATTAATCGTTTGATTATTTTGATGGCTCACTTATTAAAATGGAAGCTTCAACAGCCAAGACGAAGCACTAGCTGGGAATTAACCATTAAAAATCAACGCGCGCAACTAATGGATTTATTAGAGGATAGCCCTAGTTTAAAAAATGAATTAGAAGAAACGTTTCGCAAAGCTTACCAACGAGCCATAAGCGTTGCTGCTGAGCAAACAGGAATAGAGGAAGAAAAATTTCCAAAAAAAGCGCCATTTACTTTGAAAGAATGCTTAACATCGAACTATTTCCCAGAATAAATAACTAGGAAATAATTCTAAATTTCAATCATCTCAAAATCATCTTTCGTGGCCCCACATTCGGGACATTGCCAAGTCAGCGGCACATCTTCCCAGCGGGTACCTGGGATAATGCCATCATCAGGCCAACCGGTTGATTCATCATAAATATAGCCACATAATAAGCACATATAACGTTTATATTGGAGCAACATTTTTTCTCCTCAATTTTATTAGTTGCAAATTGTAGCAAAAATGAAGTAGTTTTGTAGCTAAATTTTTAAGGAGAAAAAAATGAGCACACAAACGATCTTTGCAAAAGCCCAACACTTAATTCCAGGCGGCGTTAATTCACCCGTACGTGCTTTTTATGGGGTAGGAGGCGATCCTGTTTTTTTTAGATCGGCAAAAGGCGCTTATTTACAAGATGAGGCGGGGCGTGATTATATTGATTATGTCGGCTCTTGGGGCCCAATGATTTTAGGCCACGCTGATCCGCGAGTGTTATCTAAAGTAATGGTTGCTATTGAAAAGGGTTTAAGCTTTGGCGCGCCAACATCAATTGAAGTGCAATTGGCAGAAAAAATTTGTGAACTGATGCCTGCAATTGAAATGGTTCGCATGGTTAATTCAGGGACAGAGGCAACCATGAGCGCGATCCGTTTAGCGCGTGGGTTTACTAAACGTCAAAAAATTATTAAATTTGCAGGTTGTTATCATGGTCATTCTGACGCACTCTTAGTGGAAGCAGGATCAGGTGCGTTGACCTTAGGCGTGCCAAGCTCGGCAGGTGTGCCTCACAGTGTCACGCAACATACATTAGTTGCAGATTTTAATCGTTTAGAATCTGTTGCCGCCCTTTTTGAAAAATATGGTGAAGATATTGCGGCAATTATTGTAGAACCTGTTGCAGGCAATATGAATTGTGTGCCACCGCATCCTGAATTTTTACCTGGATTAAGAAAATTATGCGATCAATATAACAGTGTGTTAATTTTTGATGAAGTCATGACAGGATTTCGTGTGGCTTTAGGTGGAGCGTGTGAATATTATCAAATTAAACCTGATTTAATAACACTTGGAAAAATTATTGGTGGCGGCATGCCAGTGGGTGCCTTTGGTGGTCGCAGAGAAATCATGCAATGCATTGCGCCTTTAGGTCCAGTCTATCAAGCTGGCACTTTATCAGGTAATCCAATTGCCATGACCGCAGGGCTTGCAACACTTGATTTAATCCAAGCACCCTATTTTCATGCAAAATTAGCAGAGAAAACCCAAACGTTAATGCAAGGTCTTAAAACCCGCGCAGATACAGCTCGCATTCCTTTTCAAGTCACAAGCGTTGGCGGATTATTTGGGTTCTTTTTTATTGAAAAAGAAACTATTGAAACGTATGCAGATGTTAAGCAATCCAATGTCGCGCGATTTAAAAAATTCTTTCATGGCATGTTAAATCAAGGTATTTATTTCGCGCCTTCTGCCTATGAAGCAGGATTTATGTCAGAGGCACACGAACATTTAGAGATTGAAAAAACTTTGCAAGCAGCAGAAAAAGTTTTTAAAACTCTTTAAAAAATATTTAAAAATTATTTAAAAATTAAAAAAAGGGCTGAAAGATGTCAGCGACTAGAAACTATTCTTTTAGTACAATGCTTAAAAGTTATGTGGATAGCGCGGCCTCTGTTTTAAAAACTGTTGCAACATTCACACCCATCGACCATTTCTTAAAAGGAGCCTCTCAATTTTTTCGTGGGGCTTCTTTTTTGACACAAGCAAAGCAAACACGCGAAATTGTTGGAGAAGTATTTAAAATCAATATTCTTTATATGGCAGGCCCTTTAGTTGTTTATTCTCTATTTCGAGAAAATATAGAAAAACAATCAACTGAATATCAATTAATGGGCGTGATGGCTTTTGATTTAGCATTGACAGTTTTTATTAAACTTCCAGTATGGATCACACACACAATTGATAATACAGCTTATTCACTCGGTTTGTCACGCGCTGTTGCAAATGATGTTGCTTATTTGCTACCACATACTATGGCTAAACAATTAGGTGAAAAATTATCGCCGATTTTTGTTGAGATTTTTTTAAAAGATAAAAATAAAAAAGTATTTTCTGATGAAATATTTGTGAATTTATATGGAGTTTTTAAGGGATTTTTTAAATCACCCAAACCAACCGCTGAATTAGCAAAAAATATAACGACACAACTCATTGACGCTGTAGAATCAATTATTAGTAAAAATGATTTGGTATTATCAGATTTTACTGAAACACAACGTGCGGAAGTGATTACTCTTGCTGTAAAAAATATTTTCGATATTTTATCAAAAATGCTGCTTAATCCTCATCAAGAAATCAAACCAGAAAATAGTGTTTCGCCTCCCTCAGGAATGAAAAAACATTTAAGTACTCAATATTCATCCCACTTAATGAAAAAGCTGACTGACCATATTTCAAAAGTCTTATTTGATCTTAAGCCTCTTTTACCGATTGATTCAGTTGCGTCTTGTCGTTGTAATATTAAAAGAAAAGGATTAGGAGACTTATTTAAGCCATTCTATATGTCAGCTTATGCTGCTGCATATTTATTTCCTGATTTTTTAAATTTAATAGTAGTTGTTAGGCCTATCCCACTTGCGTTAGCACATACTATTTCTTTTTATATACAACTTTTACTTAAAGCATCAAGCGCTGTTAATAAAATATCTGGCTGCACACGGCATTATTCGTGGATGTATTCTGACAATCAATTTTTTTATTTAGGCATCTCAGCTGTTTGTTGGGCTATTGAACGAATAGTTGAAGAAATTCATTTTGAGTTTGCTAAACAGCCTATGGGTAAAATCGATCAGTTTTTATTAGAAGATGCCCTAACAAGTACTTCGTTAATATTATCGATTATCGCCTCACATGCTTTTAATGAGCAATTACCAGGAAAAAACCCACATCCTTTTGATATTTTTTTATTGCCTAGAAAAGCCACTAGAATATTAGTTAAAAAAATACATGAGCTATTTTTTAGTGGAAAAATACAATCACCGGAAGGATCTTTTAAGAAAATAAAAAATAGATTGAATTCGCCTTATTTACAAGTTAGTTTAGAATGGCTTTTACAAAGACACAGTGTTTTTCCAACCAAATTATATTATTTATTTAAAAATCCTGCATTAAAAAAAACAAAAGAATATAAAATCGATCTTTTACCGATTGTACTTGAACGGGAAAGTGTAAAAAAACTTTTTACACTTTATGAAGAAGATATTAAAAAAGCTTTATCCATGGCGAAAATCATGAAAATGTTAGCAAGCTTCATGAAGGAGACAATTAAATCTCCTGCAACTGCAGTTATTACAACGGCGTTTCTTTGGCCACTTTATTTTTTACAAGATAATTCATTTGATACTATCTTAAAACAGTTGGAAACAGCTGTTGAAGAACATAATAAAAAATTCCAAGTCACAACTGTTGAAGAAAGTGATGTAGCCATGCAACCGCTGACTAAGAATATGGTCATTGTGAGCAATCATGAGCTTGAAATGAAACAGGATGATGAAGATTATTTAGTAATAGACAATGATAATTCTTTTGAAGAAAAACCATCTCATTCATTGCAACAACCTGTTTATTGTGAAGTACCTGCGTTAGTGGGTTACTTAGCAAACGTTATTTGGCAGCGTATCACTCCACGCAATATCGTTGCCAAAAAAGATTGGACTACATTAAAAGAAGAAGAAAATACAAGCACTGCATTAGAACTTAGAAATCTCTAAGTAGGCTTTAAAATAACTAATAAAACAATAGCTGCTAAAAAAACAAGAGGAATCTCATTGATTAACCGATAAAAAACATGCGTGTGCTGATTGCGATTAGCTTTAAAATCAAAAAATAATTTACCTAAATAAATATGATAAATAATTAATAAAAAAACCAGACCTAATTTAAGATGTAACCATAATTGAGATTTATCAATATCCCACAAATAATAAAGTAAACTAAATCCTGTCAGCACAGTTAAAATACCACAAGGAGTGGTAATACCGAAATATAATTTTCTTTCCATGATTTTAAAGCGGTTGAGACTTAAATCATCTTTTGCTAATGCATGATACACAAAAAGTCTCGGTAGATAAAATAATCCGCTAAACCAGCACACCATAAAAATAATATGTAACGCTTTCAGCCAAAGTATCACGGAAATATCCTCTTTGTTCTTTAAAATTATGTATACTATCTCATAAAAATGATAGAGAAAATACAGGGGTCATCTATGCAAACAGCAGTTTATTTTACAGATAGTGCAGCCCGTAAAGTGTGGGAACTGATTGAAGAAGAAGGTAATTTTAACCTTAAGTTACGTGTCTATGTGACAGGGGGTGGTTGCTCTGGGTTTCAATATGGATTTAAATTTGATGAAATAGTCAATCCTATAGAAGATATCATGGTGACTAACCATAATCATAATGTACATTTAATAATAGATTCTATTAGCTCCCAATACCTTTTAGGCGCAGAAATTGATTACCAAGAAGATCTAGAAGGGGCGCGATTTATCATCCGCAATCCAAATGCAGCAACAACCTGCGGGTGTGGATCTTCTTTTTCGGTTTAGTGATTTTTATACACTACTTCCCTCTTTGAAAAAAGGGGGATTGAGGGCTGTCTATAGAAAATAAGGACATTATGTTCGCTCAGCTTAAGTATTTTAATAAATATTTTAATATTTTTTTAATCACACTAATTATTATTTCTATTTTGTTATTAGCAAATTTATCTAATCATTTTTTTATAACGTTTTTAAACAGTGATTATCTTTATTTATTCGAAACTGCAAAATTTTTATTTTCACACCAAACGCTTGCCGGTCAAAATGAACCCTTAGCACCTTATTATTTCCCAGATCTTGCATTGTTAACTTTATTAAATATTTTTACCAAAAATATATTGCTCCAACATTTTACCTATGCCATTATTTTTTTAACAACTTATTGTATTTTGGTCTATCAATTAATACAGTTATGTTTTACTGAAAAAGTTTTTGCGTTACTCGGTACTCTTTTAGCATTAAGTGCTGGGTTTTTTATTATTTTACCGCATTTTACTTTTTTAGAAGAATGGTCTGGATCACATTTTAGTATTATTATTTTTAGTTTATTTTTTATAAATTTTTATGTTAGAACTCTACAAAAACCACTTAAATTAAGTAACTGTATCGGATTTTTTTTATTAATTTTTGCTATGTTCATTTCAGATAGATTATTATTTCCACAATTTTTACTGCCCATTGCTATTTTGATTCTATTTGATAAATTTCAAAAAAAAATAAGCCGACAAAAAACCCTATTTTGGCTGGGTCTATTTTTTTTAATGATACTTTTAAGTCTTGAAATAAATAAATTATTACAGTATTTTGATATAAGCACTTCTTATAATGCGAATTTATTTCGTATTCGCAATATTCATAAGCTTCATTATATTATTCTAAATGAAGCTAAATTATGCTTAATGATTTTTAAAGAAAATATATTTATATATGGGCTATTATTATTGTATCAATTATCAAGTATTTTTTTATTTAAAAAAAATAGGCAGCTTAATCACTTATCGCGCATTATTTTATTTTTGTGGGCAGCCGAACTTAGTAATTTCTTATTAGTTATTTTATCTGGCAAGTTTAATACAATCGAACATTTGCGCTATTTATCATTACTATATTTTTATCCCCCTATTTTATTTTCATTCAGTATTGTATTTTTTTTAGCAGAAAAAAAATATGCAGTAACTGCTTATGTTTTTAGCATGTTATGTATTGCCTGCAGTTTAGGATTTTTTTTAAAAACTTATTCAACTTATTTAACTTATTCGATAGAACCACTTTACACTGAAAATGTGCGTTGTATTGATGGATTAAAAAAACAATATGCTATTCAAAATGGCTTAGCACAATATTGGTATATGCGTGAAGTTCGTTTATTATCTCATCAACATATACAAATATCACAAATAGATAAATGGTTAAATCGGGTGAATTATCTTGATAATAAAACAAATTTTTATGAGAAAAGACCAGACATTCGTCCGCTTTTTTATCAATTTATTATTGTCAATGCCTTACCCAAAAATAATTTAATTAAGCAATTTGGTAAACCTGATCAAATTGTTTTTTGTCAAAATGATGAGATTTGGCTTTATCAATCAAATATACATCTTGTTCAATTAAATCAAGCTATTGTCAAGAAAAAGATCGTGCAATATTAAGCCTTGAAATTTTAATGATTACGATGTAGGGTTAACAAACTGTAAGGTTTAGGAGTTTAGGAATGAGTACGGGTCTTGCAAAGAGATTACAAACAAGACATGTTAATATGATTGCAATTGGTGGTTCAATAGGAACAGGGCTTTTTTTAGCAAGTGGTTATTCTGTTTCAGTGGGTGGTCCTGGTGGTGCACTATTAGCTTATACATTGATGGCATTGATTGTTTATTTTTTAATGACAAGCCTCTGTGAAATGAGTGCTTTCAATCCAAGTTCTGGTACGTTTTGTGAGTATTCTAGTTTATATGTCGGAAAATCCTTTGGCGCTGCTATGGGATATAATTATTGGCTAAATTGGGCTATTACTATTGCAGCTGATATCTCTGCTGCATCGTTAATTTTAAGTTATTGGTTTCCTCATGTGAATGGGGCTTTATTTTCGATTGTTATTTTTTGTATTATTTTTCTTTGTAATGTTTTTTCGGTTAAAGTATATGGTGAAATTGAATATACCATGTCATTTGTAAAAGTCGCGGTGATTATTGCTTTTATTTTACTAGGTATTTTTGCAATTTTTCAGCAACCAGAATTTGGCTTGCATAATTGGACCATGGGTGATGCGCCCTTTCATGGAGGATTTTTAGGATTCATTACTGTTTTTTTATTTGCTGGATTTTCTTTTCAAGGAACAGAATTAGTAGGCGTTGCATCGGGTGAAACAGAAAATCCAGCTGTCACCATTCCTAAATCTATTAAATATGTTTTTTGGCGATTGACATTATTTTATGTATTGTCAATTGCGGTGATTACTTTGCTTATTCCGTATAATGATTTACGCTTGACCTATCAAGATAAAGTCAGCATGAGCCCGTATACGCTTATTTTTAGCACGTATTTTTCACATTATGCAGGTGATATTATTAATTTTGTTATTCTAATTGCAGTATTATCAGCTGCGAATGCCAGTATGTATTCTTCAACCCGGATTTTATGGTATTTAGGGAAAACTGGCCAAGTCCCCGCTATTTTTGGTCGCTTAAATCCTTATGCGGTACCCATCACTGCATTAATTGCCTCAGGGTTAGTTGGATCATTAGTATTTTTATCTTCGATCGTTGGCAATGGTCTTTTATTTGCTTATCTTATTCAGATATCTTCTTTATCAGGTTTTATTGCTTGGTTTGGTATTGCTTTAAGCCATTATCAATTTAGAAGAAAATATTTAGCAAAAGCAGGAGGGCTTAAAATTTTACCCTATAGAGCAAAATTTTATCCTTACGCGCAAATTATTTCGATGGTAGCCTTATTATTTGTTATTATTGCGCAAATCATTCCAGTTGTGCATGATCAAAACTATCAATTCACTGATTTAATCTTGACTTATTCATCTGTCTTGCTATTTTTAGTGTTGTTTTTGGGACATAAATTTTTTAGTAAAAAACTGGCACCCATTAAATAATAATAACTAATAAGGTTTTATATGGGTATTGAGTTATTGCCAGATATTATTTTGCAAAAATATGAAGTTCATGAGTGGAAACATGCTTGCGCCATTCTTAAAAGTGATTTTCCGGCAGAATGGAGTGATTTAACTGATCTTTTATTAAACTTCAAACTGTGTAAAAGTTGGATTATAGAAGCAGGCGGGCGTAAATCAAAAGTGTCAGAATATATTGATGGATTTTTATATAATAAAGGTTGGCAAGAAAAGCATTTTAATACTGCATTACATGTCGATGGGTATGAAATGGTCTCACCAACCCATAAAATTGACTGCTATAAAAACAGAATTGCTTTAGAAATAGAATGGAATAATAAAGACCCATTTTTTGATCGCGATTTAAATAATTTTAGACTGCTTTTTGATTTGCGGGCAATTAGTGTTGGTATTATTATAACAAGATGTGACGACCTGCAGGCTATCTTTAACCAATTAGGCAGAGGGGCTTCGTATGGCGCTTCTACCACACATTTGGGTAAATTATTACCTAGAATCTTAGGTGGTGCGGGTGCAGGCTGTCCTATTTTGGTATTGGGGATAAAATCTGAATTATTCGATGAGAGATGTTAATGAAACGTCAAAGCGCCGCAGTTGATTTTGTAAAAAAGTGTCAAGGGTTGGACTGTGGGGCTATTTTGGCTGATCCGCCCTGGCAATTCCAAAATCGCACAGGAAAAATGGCTCCTGAGCATAAGCGTCTGAAACGATATCCCACTTTACCTTTAGAAGATATTATGGCGATTCCCGTGATAGAAGCTGCAGCGGATAATGCGCATTTATATCTTTGGGTACCGAATGCTTTATTAGCAGAAGGTTTGCAAGTGATGGAAGCGTGGGGATTTCAGTATAAATCGAACATTATTTGGCACAAAGTGCGAAAAGATGGCGAACCGGATGGGCGAGGAGTTGGATTTTATTTTCGCAATACCACAGAATTATTATTATTTGGCATTCGTGGTACGTTAAGAACCCTATCTCCTGGCCGTACGCAAGTAAATATTATCAAATCCCGAAAACGTGAGCATTCGAGAAAACCGGATGAGCAATATAATCTCATCGAAGCGTGCAGTCCTGGGCCTTTTCTTGAATTATTTGCCAGAGGCTCTCGAAAAAAATGGCATACTTGGGGTAATGAGGCAGAAAAATACGCGCCACATTGGCCAACTTATAAGCACAATAGCGGTGAAAAATAGCGGATTGAGGGTGGGCAAAGCGCAGCGTGCCCACCCTACATTTTATTAAGGATGCCATTTTGGAAGGCGAGACTGCATTGCAGGTTTTCTGGTTGGAGCGATTATTTTTGGTTTTGGGAACAGTAAGCACCAAGGTGTTTTTGGATCTTCTTTGGATAGGTCTTTAGATTCTCTTTGGCGTTTTAAAAAATCATGATGAGGATTCTGATAGCCGCGATAAAATTCAGCTTGAGTTTTATCAAATTTTTCTTTTAATTTTGGGTCGAGAGTTTTTACATAGTCTAAAGTGTTTGTTTGGCGCAAAGAAGCTTCATGCAATGGATCCGGATGCACAGATAAGATGTCATTAGGTTGAATTTTTGCATAATGACCATTAGAAAGCTTTTTTCTTTCTATAGCAACAATAATCTGTAACATATCTTCATCATCTTCATAATATTCATAACCAGATTTTCCAGCTTTGTGGATGGCTGTTAATAGCGTGTCATGAGAATTGGGATGAAATAATAGCGTGTCACGATAATTGGGATGCAAACGGCCTTTTCCTATTATTATATTAGCTATTTTTTCTAATATATTATGATTATCTGAATTTTCAATTAATTTAAGATTAGATATTTCAAAAGAAGTAGATATTTTATAAAAAACCATTTTGTAAGAAGCATCCTGATTTTTATCTTTTTCTTCTTCACTTTTCCAGAATGGATTTTTATAACCCTTAGAACATTCCTTTATGAGCGGTGCAAGTTGTTCTTTTGTGTAACATATTGCTCGCCGCTTAGTTACACCAAATCGCTCATACACAAAATGTACACCTTCGTGAGGATGTACCGAGAAAATATCAGTTAATTGTGAATAAAAGTTAGAGTGTCTTTTTATAGCTAAAAAAAATGGCATTGCACCCTTATCCATTAGTAGGCGTTTTCCTTCATAAACGACAGCTGCTTTTTCTAAACTATCACTCATTTCTGCACAGGGATCAACTAAATCAGCCATTTTTTTTAATAAAAAGCGGCTTAAATAATTATTGTCTTGAATAGCTCTCAGATGGTCTAGAGTATACTCTCCACTTATGTCAACATACCCAATTTCTTCTTCAAGGGCTTTACTAAAACTAAAACTCATATTTTATTTACCTGTTCTTGCAGACATTTTTGAAATTGCAATGGCCTATCTATAGCGCTAAAAGGATCGCCACTACCACCAAATGTATTCACAATCACTGTGCCGTAATTTAAAATCTGTCCTAATAAACTTTGATTCACCGATAAATTAGCAACCGTTGCAAGCCGTGTATCATTTGCATGACGAAAGAAAAATCCTTCTTTCAATAAAATACGTTTATTAGTCACAGCATAATCAGATGTAAAATAATCTAATAGCGTATATCCCCAAGAAAAAATAGCTGCCAGTGTCGGCAGAAAAGCAAATCGACTAATAAAATGATTCGCATGCAAATAAAAAATAATAGCAATAATTGTTAAAGCCACTGGAGTAAGAAAAATAATAACATGCTTTTTGGTACGATATAAAATAACTTCATCTTGAAGTAAATTGTTGTCAATATAGCTCATATATTTAATCCAAAGTTTGCCGATACCGTTTAATACCCAAGATTAATACGACAAATAAGAATAATAATATAGCATAAATAGCCGGTAGAATAGCTTCTAAGCCATTTCCTTTTAATAAAATACCACGAACAATGACTAAAAAATGTGTTAAAGGCAAAGCATTGCCAATCACTTGCGCCCATTCAGGCATCCCGCGAAAAGGAAACATAAATCCTGACAGTAAAATCGAGGGTAAGAAAAAGAAAAAAGAAAGTTGCATCGCTTGTAATTGATTTTTGGCAAAAGTCGAAAACATTAATCCCACCGCTAAATTGGCAGCAATAAACGGTAAACACGCAAATAATAATAAAATAATGCTGCCATTGATCGGCACTTTAAATAAATCATGTGCAAAAAATAAAATTAATATAATCTGAATATATCCTACCAAAATATAAGGAATTAATTTACCCAGCATAACTTCAATTGGACGCACAGGCATCGCAAGCAAACTTTCCATCGTCCCGCGTTCACGTTCGCGAGTAATCGCAAGGGACGTAATCACAATCATTGTCATCGTCAATACTACACCTAATAATCCAGGAACAATGTTATATTGCGTAATACGTGCCGGATTATATTTTGGCTGAACAATTAAATTAACCGGAGCATCGGGACGATTGAGATAAGATAATATTCCATTGTATTTATTATAAAGTAATTGGTTAATTTGCGTAACTGCATCTATCGCATTACCGGTTGCAGCAGGATCGGTTGCATCAGCTTCAATTAATATTTCAGGATTATTTTGATGAATTAATTTTTCAGTAAAATGTTGGGGAATATAAATAATAAATTGAATATTCCCACGCGCAAGTTGATCTTCAGCTTCTTTTTGAGAGTGAATAGTTGTTAAGAGATCAAAATATCTAGAATTTTGTAAGGCAACAGTAAAATCTCGAGTGAATGCACTTGAATCAGCTGCAACATATGCTGTCGGTAATTTTTTAGGATCGGTATTAATAGCAAATCCAAATAAAATAAGTTGTAATAAAGGCAAGCCAATCATCATGCCAAAAGTAACGCGATCTCTTTTCATTTGCGTAAATTCTTTTAAAACAATTGCCCACAACCGTGTAAAAGAAAAGTAAATTTGCATATCAATCTCTATTTTTTGTCTTGCCAACAAGACTGATAAAAACATCTTCCAGGCCAGGGGTTATTTTAGTACATTCAAATGCTGGCATCGCCAAAGACTGAATCGTCTGCGTCAATAATTCATCATTGGAACCACATACATGTAAACGTGTGCCAAAAAATGCAATTTGTTCAACGCCAGGTTTATTTCTCAGTAAGTCTTCAAGCTGTATTAAATGCTCGCCTGAAATAGACCAAGTATGTAATCCAGATTGTTGAATAATTTGTTCAACCGTTCCTTGAGCGAGCAATTGTCCATAAGAAATATAAGCTAATTTAGTGCAGCGTTCTGCTTCATCCATATAATGCGTACTGACTAAAGTTGTAATATCGCGCGCAGATAATTTATGAATTTCATCCCAAAATTCGCGTCTAGCTTTGGGATCAACACCTGCCGTTGGCTCATCTAATAAAAGTAATTTGGGTTGATGTAATAAACAACCGGCTAAAGCTAATCGTTGTTTCCACCCGCCTGATAGACTACCAGTGATTTGATTTTGTCGCTCGGTTAAGTTAAATGTTTTAATACAATCAGCAATAGCACGCTTGCGATGGGGGATTTGATAAATGCGTGCGATAAAATCTAAATTTTCATAGGCAGTCAAATCATGGTACAAACTAAAACTTTGCGTCATATAACCAACTTGACTTTTGATCGCATAGGATTCGGTTAAGATATCATACCCTAAACAATGCCCCTCACCAGAATCAGGTATCAGCAAGCCGCAAATCATGCGTAATGTAGTCGTTTTACCACTCCCATTGGGCCCTAAGAAACCACAAATTTCACCTGTTGCTACTTGTAATGAAAAATCAACTACGGCAGGTTTTCCAGAAAAACTTTTATTAATGTGGGAGACATCAATCACTAAATGATTATTAATATTTTTTTTATTATTATTCATTAAGCGTAATATCCAACGGTTGCCCGGGATGAAAATTTTTGGCAATAGCTGCGGGTAAATCAGCACGAACTAAATAAACTAAATTATAACGCGTATCTGCACTATAAATAATGGGCGGTGTATATTCTGCCTCAGATGAAATATAATTAATACGAGCTGTATAGGATTGTTGACAACCATCACACGTAAAATGTATCACTTGCCCAAGATGAAGCGTGCTTAATTTTGTTTCGGGAATATAAAATAAGACACGGATATTATCTGGCGTTAATAAAGCTAACACCGGTTGATTGACCGCAACTTTTTCACCGATACGATAAAAAGTATCAAAAACATAACCAGACGCTGGGGCATGCATCGCTTTTTGGTTGAGGGCCCACTGGGCTTGCGTTAAAGCTCTTTGCGCCGATTCTAGTTGTTTTGCCTTGCTATCATAATTTGTTTGTGCTTGATCAACATCTGATTGGGATGCAGCATTATGTAAATATAGTTGCGCTTGACGGTGTAATTGAATTTTATCAAAACTCAACTCAGGAACTAATTGCGCAACATTTGCCTCTGCTGCCTGCATAAAAGCAAAATCAGGTTGCGGATCAAGTTGATAAAGCAAATCGCCTTTTTTAACAGGTTGCCCACGTAAGACGTATAAATGAAATAACGTACCTGGTACTCCGCTTGCAATATAAGTATATTGCCCTTCAATATAACCGGATAAGGGTTTATTAGTATTTTCATCGCAACCTGCTGCGAACAGAATAAATAATACTATAAAATATTTTTTACATAAAAACACTTTATCTTTCACCTACATTTTCCTTTTTTATTACTTTTTATATGAATAGCTGTATTATCTTTTAAAAATCTTTTATTGGCGATAATTATTTTAAATACTTAAGCGCTCTATAGGACATGTCATGCAATGACTGCCGCCGCGCCCTCGGCCTAATTCACTACTTGGAATAGTGATAACTTCAATGCCTGCTTTTCTCAGTAAAGAATTGGTATAGGTATTGCGATTATAGGCAACAGCCAGCCCAGGGGCTAGCGCAACTAGATTATTCCCATCATCCCATTGCTCTCTTTCTGCTTCATAACTATTGCCACCCGTTGCAATTAAACGCAGCTTTTTAATGCCAATTGCGGCTGCAAGCACTTCTAAGAAAGGTTTTTTTTCAATAGTCATATCAATCATTGATGAGGATGCATTACCCGGTTGCAAAGTAAAACTATGAATATTGTGTACTGCTTCTGGAAAAATAGTAACAAGATCAATATCGCAAAAAGTAAGAATAGTATCTAAATGCATAGCGCTTCTTGACTTGGGTAATTGCGCTGCGATAATTTTTGTCGCAGTGCCTTTAGAAAATAAAGCTAACGCAACTTGCATCACTGCTTGAGGAGAGGTACGCTCTCCCATGCCAATTAAAATAACACCTTTCCCCAGATTCATCACATCTCCACCTTCAAGTGTCGCAAGGCCATATTCTTGATCTGAATCTCCCCACCATATTTTTAAATTTTCGCAAAATAAAGGATGAAAACGATAAATAGCACTCGTCAGTAAAGTCTCTTGACGCCTGGCTGGCCAATACATAGCGCTTAATAGTACCCCATTATTGATCCAACAACTGGTATCACGAGTAAATAACGTATTGGGTAAGGGCGGAAGAATAAAATCTCCTGGTTTTAAGCAATTTAAAACCAAACTATTGGTAAAAAAAGGCAGTTCTGCTTTAATAATCCCGCCAATCAAATAATCTGCTAAAAGAGAATGAGGACATTCATTTAACCAACTGCGCAACTGTTCTTGTAATCCGCTATCAATTAAATTAAGCGTCAATTTACGATCTAGTATCCATTGGCGTGCTTTAGGATTTGCTAAAATATCTGTTAGTAAATCATGCAGTTCAAATACTTCAACGCCTCGCTCTTGCATGATATTAACAAAAGCATAATGATCCGTTTTTGCTTGTGATACCCATAGAACATCATCAAATAATAAACTTTGACAATTGTGTGGTGTCAGACGTTGTTGAGCCAATCCTGGGCGACAGACTAACACTTTGCGTAATGGACCCACCTCTGAATAGACACCAAGCGATACCATACTGATTTCTCCGGATTTAAATTTAAATAGTCAACTTACCAAAAGATAAAAGACCAATGGCAGTGAGTGCAAATAAAATAATAATGCTTACAATAATTTTTTCAAAAGGTTTAAATAGTATTTTTTGCTGTTGTCTTTTAGCGATAATATAAAAAATAGCACCTGGCATATATAATAATGCACTTAAAAATAAATATTTTAATCCTGCTGCATACAGCAACCAACAACAATATCCACATGCCAACCATGCAATTATTTTTTCTTTTAAACCAGATTTTTTTGAAACTTGAATCGCATAAACAGCACTCAATAAATAGGGTATCAAAATCATCGAAGTCGCAAGTGAGATCATGGCTAAATAAGTTGCTTTTGAAAATAAGATAATCACTAAAAAAATTTGAATTAAACCATTTGTTAGCCATAATGTGTGCGTTGGCACATGGTTCTTATTTTCTTTAGCAAAATAAAGCGGCATCAATTGCTCGCTTGCTGGAGTAAAAAGTGCTTCTGCTGCAAGTAATGTCCAAGCAAGCAAAGCCCCGCCGGCAGAAATTAATAAACCTAGCACCATCACCATGCCGCCTGTGCGGCCTATTACTTTATCAATGACACTTGCCATTGATAAATTTTTTAAACTACTCAGTTCTGTTTGTGAAAGAATACCTAATGATAATAATGAAACCATCATTAATAATAAAAGCGTTATGCCAAATCCGATAAAAGTTGCTTTGCCAATATCTTGTCGATTTTTAGCGCGTGCTGAATAAACACTAGCCCCTTCAATGCCAATAAAAACCCAAACTGTCACCAACATTGTGCTTTTTATTTGCTCAAAAAAAGAAGTGTGTCCCCAAAAATTAAATGAGAATATTTTAACTTGAAAGGCTGGAATAATGATAATAATAAAAAATAGTAACGGCAAAATTTTAGCAAAAGTAATAACAGCATTCAAAAAAGCCGCCCCTTTAATGCCGCGTAAAATAAAAAAATGCACCGTCCAAAGCGTCAATGAAGCGCCTAACAGAGCAGGTAACGTATTCCCCTCACCAAAAATCGGGAAAAAATATCCAAGCGCTGCAAACATCGCCATTAAGTAGCTCACATTGCCAAGCCAGGCGCTTACCCAATATCCCCAAGCTGAATTAAACCCAATAAATTCTCCGGCGAAGGCTCGCGCATAAGCATACACGCCGTTATTTAAATTGGGTTTTTTCATAGCTAGGGTTTGATAAACAGAGCAAAGTAACAGCATCCCAACCCCAGTAATCAGCCATCCCATTAAGATCGCGCCTGCGCCAGCTTTTGCGGCCATATTTTGTGGTAAATTAAAAATGCCACTGCCAATCATTGACCCAACGACTAAGGCCAGTAACATCGCTAAATTTAACTTTGGCGGAGAGGATTCAGGGGTAGCAAAAGACTGATTCATAGATTAAGTTATAGATGATTCAAAATAGATATTCAAAATAAATATTGGCTATTATATTATAAATTACAAAAATATTGTATAATTTTGTTCTTTGAATACGAGATTTGACAAAAATGAGCTTTAATCTACGCAATCGCAGTTTGTTAAACCTAAAAGAGTTCACTACCCGAGATATTCGGTTTTTATTGGATCTTGCTGCGGAATTAAAGCGAGCAAAATATGCTGGCAATGAAATGCAGCGTTTAAAAGGTAAAAATATTGCACTTATTTTTGAAAAACCCTCTACTCGTACCCGATGCGCTTTTGAAGTAGCAGTACATGATCAAGGGGGGCATGTGACTTATATTGATCCTGTGAGCTCACAACTGGGTCATAAAGAATCTCTTAAAGATACCGCGCGCGTATTAGGCCGATTTTACGATGGGATTGAATATCGCGGCTTTCATCAAAGTGTGGTTGAAGATTTAGCAAAATATTCTCATGTCCCTGTATGGAATGGTCTAACCGATGAATTTCATCCAACCCAAATTTTAGCTGATTTATTAACAATGGAAGAGTTTAGCAAAAAACCTTTAAATGAGCTGTCTTTTTGTTATTTAGGCGATGCGCGATTTAATATGGGTAATTCACTTTTGATTGGTGGTGTCAAAATGGGAATGGATGTGCGCATCAGTGCTCCGACTGCATTTTGGCCTAATAATGAACTGATTACTGAAATGCAAACGCTGGCAAAAAGTACAGGTGCGACGATTACATTAGAAACTGATCCCAAAAAAGCGGTTCAAGGCGCAGATTTTCTGTATACCGATGTCTGGGTATCGATGGGAGAAGCAAAACAGGTTTGGGAAGAACGCATTAATCAACTAAAACCTTATCAAGTCAATAGCGAGCTTATGAAAGCAACCGGAAAACCACGTGCAATGTTTATGCATTGTTTGCCTGCTTTTCATAATCTGGACACAGCCGTTGGACGAGATATTTTTGATAAATTTGGTCTAAAAGAATTAGAAGTCACCGATGAAGTTTTTGAATCAGATGCATCTATTGTTTTTAGTCAAGCTGAAAATCGTATGCATACGATTAAAGCTGTATTAGTCGCGACATTGGGCTAAAAATTAAAAGTTCAAAGGGATGGGTCATTAAAAATAGGAGTCTATTTTGCGAATAGTGTTGGCATTAGGTGGTAATGCGTTGCTGCATCGCGGAGAGCCGCTGACATCTGATAATCAATTAATGAATATTAAACGAGCCGCTTTGCAAATTAAGTGTATTGTTCCTAATAATCAATTAATTATTACTCACGGCAATGGACCGCAAGTTGGTTTATTGGCGTTGCAGGCTGATGCGTATCCAGCAGTTAAATCTTACCCGCTAGATGTTTTGAGCGCTGAAACGGAAGGGATGATTGGGTATTTACTGGAACAAGAGCTTGCTAATTTACTGCCTGCACGTTCGATTGTGACTTTATTAACAAGAGTCATTGTCGATAAAAATGACCCTGCTTTTTCTCATCCAACTAAACCAATTGGACCTATGTATTCTAAAGCAGAAGCTTTGCAATTAGCCAAAGAAAGAGGGTGGTCAGTGGCGCCAGATAATTCAGGGTATAGACGAGTGGTAGCCTCCCCTTTGCCGCAAAAAATTTTAAATATTGAGCCTATTTTATGGTTGCTCAATCATGAAGCGATTGTGATTGCAGGTGGCGGCGGCGGTATTCCTGTGAGCTCATCATCAGAAGGGTATTCTTCTCATGGAATAGAAGCTGTTATCGATAAAGATTTATGCAGTGCTATGCTTGCCAAAGAAGTGTCTGCTGATTGTTTTTTAATTGGTACAGATGTTGATGCGGTCTATCTTGACTGGGGAAAGTCAACACAACAGCCCATACGTGAGATTTCTCTCAGCGAAATAAACTCTCTTTCTTTTGCCGAAGGGTCAATGGGCCCTAAAGTGAAAGCAGCTTGTCAATTTGTTGCACAAACAGGCAAAAAAGCAATCATTGGTGCTTTGGATCAAATTGAAGACATGCTACAAGGTCATGCCGGGACCTGTATTAAAGCCTAAAAAGTACCTCTCAATAAACAAAAAGGGTATTATTAACTTTTAGGATTCTTTAAAAAAAGGAATTGTCTGTTATGCCAGGAAGTAGTTCCCCTGCTAACTCAAATACCCCTTTTCACTCGTTTCCAGAGCCTACTCAAACCCCAACTGGCGAGCCCTCTACAAGTCTTATCTATAAATTATGTGTGCTTTTGTTGTTCTTGCTTGGCCTTTGTTCATTTTTTTTATATAAGCAACCTACAGACAATTGCCTTGAAGATGCAGATTGTGGTGAATCTTTAAAAAATTTACTTGGGCCTTTTGCGGTTGTTATTTTATATTCATTTGGGGCAGGTAGTTTTACATTATTAAATGCAGATTTTGCCTCCCAATTAATTGAAAGATTTTCTGAATTTGACAAAGAAATTAAACATCCCGTTAAACGAACATTATCAAAAGTAGCTTCTATTGCCTTAGGTTTAGTCGGGAATATTTCATCCGCTGCCAATGCTTATTCAAATGACTCTCCTTCAGATGAAATAGGTTTATCTTTTGCCGGCACGGTTGTTTCTCGTTGCGGGAAAGCATCTGGGTTAGTACGCAGAGGGATTCCTCATCTTTTCGAAAGCGTCAGCAGAAATGGCAAGCGCGCCTACTGGGCTTTACTGGAATGCACGGTTGGATTATCTGCTGAACAAAAACAGGCGCAGCAAGCTGTCTATCGACAAATGGAAAATCAAAAAAAATTGATAGCAAATGTCAAAGAACATTGGAGAGTGTTATTAAATCGTTTGGCAAAAAAAGAGGATTTATCAGAGATTTTAGACCATACAAATGAAATTGAAACACTTACATTACAAGAAATAGGTAGATTACCTACCTCTTCTTTTCAAGCAATCATACATGATGTTATTAAAAAACTGTTTCAATTAAATATTTCTACATTTGTGATACTTCCCATATTAATGACGATTCATGCGTCCATCAAAAAAGTACTTTTTGCAGATGATACGAATTGGCAATCTATTTCATTGACTTCGATGTTAGGAGCAGTTGAAGCCTTACTCGTCTTTAAAATAGCAAGTGACGTTGGCGATAATATTTTTGATTTACTAGAAAGTGCGTTGAATAAAAAACCCATTCCAAATTTAACCCATCAATCCAACCCTATCATGACTTTTATGGGTAAAAGCATGTTATTTGTGGTTGCTTGTTTTTCTTTTCAGAATGTTTTGGAGTCTTATTTGCGTAATGCAATCAGTCATAATCCTTATACTCATTTTGGCAAACCGGGCATTTATATGGTTAAACTGATGACGGCGTTTTATCATCATAAACCCATGATGATGTTTTTTGATAGCACCACTAAAAGACTCACCCATGATCCTATCAAGAAAAAATTATATGCGATCGAATCAGAAGTTAAAAAAATAACTGAATTATCCCCAATGGACGCACATGAATATATTGCCACTCGCATTCCTACTCGTATTCAAATAAAATGGCAAATTGAAATACCTGAACAAAAAAACCCTGATCAGATATCTATATACATGACATGCTGTTGTTTTTTTTCATCAAAAAAAATAGCGTCTCCTCTTCTGGAGCCTCCCAAGGATCCTAATCAACAGAAAAAAAAATGTGAGCTTTAAAAAGCCAATGATTTGGCGAAAAATTCAGAGTAGTATACAATACCTGTTATGCAGACGCTTATATGGCAAAAAATACCCCCTGCATTGCCGATGCATGTTTTAAATTGGCTGCAGGATAAAAATTCTTTTATGGAACGCTTAGTGGCGTATCATATTAATAATGCGCGCGTGAATGTTTTGCAAGAGCATTGGGAATTGCCGCATAGTTGGGAATCAGCTGTATTACAAGAAAAGAAAGAAATATTTTCTCGAGAAGTATTAATTCAAAATGATCATCAATTTTTTATGTTCGCAAGAACTATTTTACCTAAAGTTTTATTAGACACAGAATTATTTGAATTATTTCATTTAAAAAACCGTCCATTAGGATCGGCTTTATTTAATTACGCTAACATGCAGCGAGATGATTTTTATTTTACTGCACTGATACCTGGGATGTATTTGCATGATAAAACAACAAGTGCTACGCAAACAAATTTTTTAGAATTACAGGCGCGATATTCTGTTTTTACTTTAAATACACATTCGTTATTATTAACTGAAGTTTTTTTACCTGATATATTAAATTATGCCTGAAAAAATAAAATCTGAAAAACTAAAATATTATGCAATGTTAGCGCGCGTTCATAAACCACTTATTTATTTTTTATTAATATGGCCAACATTGTGGGCACTATGGCTTGCAGCAAATGGGCAACCCTCTGCTAAAATCGTCGGTATTTTTATTATCGGCGCGCTATTGATGCGTTCGGCTGGATGTGTGTTGAATGATATAATCGATCGAGAATTTGATAAAAAAGTCACACGCACACGCAATCGCCCATTGGCTGCCAAAAAAATTAAAGTAAAAGAGGCGTTCTGTGTTTTAATTATTTTATTAAGTCTAGCAGGTTCTTTGTTATTTTTCTTACATCGACTCACTATATTCTATGCATTAATAGGTCTTATTATTACTAGTATTTATCCTTTTCTAAAAAGAATCACTTATTTGCCTCAATTAGGATTAGGCATTGCATTTTCCTGGGGTATTCCTATGGCTTTTGCTGAAGAAATGGGGAGAGTGCCACTTGATGCTTGGCTATTATTTACAGTAGCTGTGATTTGGCCTGTTATCTATGATACGATTTATGCGCTAGCTGATGAAAAAGACGATAGAAAAATAGGTATTAAATCCACAGCTATTTTATTTGGCAGGTGGCAAAGAGAAATGATTGGATTGTTACAGATTATTTTTTTACTTTTATTAAGTGCGATTGGTGTTATTTTTCAGTTAAATTTATTTTATTTTTCAAGTTTATTAATAAGTGCTTTTTTATTTTCGTATCAACAAAAATTAATTACTCAAGGTGATTCAGCTACTTATTTTAAAGCTTTTGTGCACAATCATTGGGTAGGTCTTGTGATTTTTGTAGGTATTTTATTGAGTTATCCTAAATGAAAATTGTTGCTGATGAAAAAATTCCACTTCTGCAACATTATTTTGGTGAGCAAAATAATTTAATTTTAAAAAATGGTCGTGATTTGCAAAAAAAAGATGTGCTAGATGCTGATCTTTTAATTGTGCGATCTGTTACCAAAGTCAATGCTGATTTATTACAAGATACTTCTGTTAAATGGGTCGGATGCGTCACAACCGGCAGCGATCATTTAGATTGCGAATGGTTAAAGCGTGTTAATATTCCTTTTTATATAGCAGCAGGATGTAATGCAACCGCTGTGGTTGAATATGTTATTTGTGTTATTGCTGCTTTACAAAAATTACATTTTTTAAATAAGCCAAATCAACGAGCGGCTGTTATTGGTTGTGGGCGTATTGGCAGTCAAGTGGTTTCTATATTAAAAAAATTAGGTTTTGAAGTTTTGCAGTGTGATCCTTATCGTGCACAACAGGAAGAAAATTTTTCACATACTCCACTTCAAGAATTATGTGATTTAGATTTAGTTTTATTACATACGCCATTAACTAAACAAGATATATTTCCCACTTATCACATGATAGATTCACTTTTTCTTGCTCGGCAAAAAAGAGGGTGTATTTTATTAAGTGCCGGACGTGGGGCAGTGGTTAATTTTAGTGATTTACAGAGAGACAAGACTAGTATTTTGTGTTTAGATGTTTGGGAAAATGAGCCTTTTATCGATTTAAATATTCTCAATTGTGCATTGATTGCAACACCGCATATTGCAGGTCACTCTATACAAAGTAAATATCGTGCGATAGAAATGGTCTATAACGAAGCTTTGATCCAAGGATGGCTGAAGCATCCCATTAAAAAAATACCTTTTCCAACTCGATCTATTGATTTTGAAAATAAAAAATTAACTTGGCAAGAAATTGTATTAAATATTTATGATCCAACGCACACTTCATACAAACTAAAAACTTTGATGAAAGAAAATAATAATGAGAGTAAAAATGCATTTGATTTTTTACGCAATCAATTTAATAAAGACGAGTTTGGCAGTGTTTACTTAAAAAGATTGGTAGTAGAAGAATTAGATTATTACTTTTTAAAAACGTTAGGGTTTTTAATTCATGTCAGTAATACAAAAAAACTAAAAGGTAAATAATTATTATGTCTATTAATGAACAAAAAATACAATGTCCAAAGTGTGGTGAATCAATCTCTATCGACGATGTTTTAACACGGCAAATTGAAGAAAAAATAAAAAAAGACCTGCAAGCAGCTCAGCAAGTCAAAGAAAAAGAGTTGGCGCGCAAATCCGAAGAGTTAAAGAAACAAGCATCTGAACTAGCTGAAAACAAAAAAAATATTGACTCGGTAATCGCTGATAAATTAAAAGCAGAAAAACTAAAAATATTTAAAGAAGCTAGAACAGAAGCAGAAAAGGAACAAACCGCTCTAACCACTCTCCTTGAGGAACAACTAAAAAATAAAGATGAGAAATTAGCACAGGCGACAAAAAACGAAGTACAACTACGCAAAGAAAAAATAAAACTAGAAGAAGATAAACAAGCATTTGAGTTAGAAAAAATGCGGCAACTTGAAGAGGCTAAAAATGCATTCATTGAAGAAGCTGCAAAAAAAGCAGCTGAAGAACAACAATACGTTGTAGCGCAATTAAAAAAGCAACTAACAGATGCTATCAAAGCGAAAGATGATTTAGCACGCAAACTTGAGCAAGGCTCACAAAAAACGCAAGGTGAAGTTTTAGAAATAGAGCTAGAAGAGCTGCTAAAAATAGAATTCCCCCATGACGAAATCGCCCCAGTCCCAATTGGTGTGACCGGTGTCGATGTTATTCAAAAAGTAATAGATCGCACGGGACGTGCATGCGGTCAGATTGCATGGGAAACAAAGAAAACGAAATCATGGAATGAAAACTGGATACAGAAACTCAAAGATAATCAACGCGCGATCAAAGCAGATGTTGCCGTTATTGTGTCAGCGGTGTTGCCAGATGATGTGAAAGGTTTTGTATTCCGTGATGGCGTTTGGATTTGCGATATAAAATTAATTACTCCTCTGGCAACTGCTCTTCGCATGAACTTAGAATCAATTACGCGCGAAAAAACCATGTCGATTGGTAAAAATGAAAAAATGGAAGTGCTTTATAGCTATTTAACAGGAATTGAATTTAAACAACGTGTAGAAGCAATTGTTGAGGCATTTACTAGCTTAGATGCAGGATTGAAAAAAGAAAGATTAGCTTATGAGAAGATTTGGGCTGAGAGAGAAAAGCAGATTAAAAAAGTGATTACTAATACTGTGGGAATGTACGGTGATTTAAGCGGATTGGTTACCTTACCGCAAATTAAAACATTAGAATTAGAAAGTGACTGAGGATAAAGAAATACAACTCACTTGATATATAGTCGCAGGCAGAAAATACAAAAAACCAGAAGGTAAATTATTTTATAATATTTTGATGTGTTTTTTGCAATTTTATTGATGGAAATATTATTTTAAGTTGCTCTATCGCCTTACTTGGGTTAAAAAAAATATTAGTCTTTGCATGAAAAAGAAAAATGTTTTTTCTACAAGTATAAGTATTTTCTAAAACAATTTCAAGAATACATATGTCATTAATCTTTTCTGCATCGCACAAGCTAACTGCAACTTTTAAAAATTTATCTAAGTCATTAAGAAATATCATATAAGTATTGCCAAGATTTATATTGCTACAATCAAATATCTTAAAGATCAACTCCAGACTTTTTATTCTATAATATTCCATAAGTATTTCAATTTGCTCATTGTCTATTGAAATACTATTTGCTTTTTGCCATTCATCAAGAATAGTTTTAATACGAAGAGAAGAAGTGTTTTTTATTTTTTTCTTAGCATGATGTAATAAATTTTGTTTTAATTCCAGAGATAATACAGTTTTCTTTTTTGATGTTAAAAGAGATAAATGACTATAGCTCATAAATTTAACCCCATTAAACTGTCAGAAAAATAGTAGCATTCACATTGAGATATTTCAAATGAAATAATACAACTCACTTGATATATTTATCAAGTGAGTGCTTAAACTTCCCTATGTTAAATATTACACTTCTTTTACTTTTTCCTGATGATAACGCGAAACACTAACCATAATTTCTTTTTTCGCAGCCTCTGCATTTTCCCAGCCATTTGTTTTAACCCATTTACCAGGCTCTAAATCTTTATAATGCTGAAAGAAATGCTCGATCGTTGCTAATAAATCTTTACCAATTTCTTCAGGATTATGCACATCTTTATAACGTGGCGTTAATTTATCAATAGGCACTGCCAGTATTTTAATATCAACGCCTGATTCATCGGTCATCCTAAGCATACCAATCGGTCGACAACGAATAATAACACCTGGGGTTAAAGAAAAAGGGGCAATCACTAATACATCAACCGGATCACCATCTTCAGATAAAGTATGCGGAATAAAGCCATAATCACATGGATAATGCATGCTCGTTGAAACAAAACGATCAACCATTAACATGCCAGTCTTCTTATCTACTTCATATTTGATCGGCTTACTTTGTGCGCCTATCTCAATCACAACATGAATATCATTCGGTACATCACGCCCTGGTGAAAGATTTTTTAAACCCATATTTATTTCCTTTTTATATATATTAAAATTAACTTAAACAAGTTGTGCAAACTGTTGTTAAAGGTCCAAAACAACGCGTACATTGCTTTGTTTTAGTAGATTGCAATTTTGCATCCAAAGCAATGCGCTCATCAAATACAAAACAATCACCTTGATAATACTCTTCACCTATTTCTTTAAAATAATTTAAAATCCCACCGTCTAATTGATAAACTTCTTTGTGACCTAAATTAAGTAAATGCAAGCTCGCTTTCTCACAACGAATACCCCCTGTACAAAACATCACAATTGGCTTATCTTTTTTTAAAGAAGTCGCTGCTTTATTAAATTCAGTAAAATCGGCTATTTTTAAGTTTATAGCTTGCTTAAAAGTACCAAAACGTACCTCAAAATCATTGCGGGTATCAAGTAAAGTCATCTCTTTATTTTCATCAAGCCATTGTTTAAGTTCAGCGGGAGATAGCCTAGGAGCCGATGCTTCGTGCGCACGAATGGCTTTATTTTTAAAAGTAATAATCTCTGGCTTGATCTTAATTTTGAGCCGCTTAAACGATACAGTCTGTGAATAACTTTCTCGAAAAGTCATATCACTAAAAGCTGTTTTTGCTAATAAATGTTTTTTAAAGCTTATTATTTTAGCAACCTCTCCACTCAAATTGAGATTAATACCCTCCACGCTTAAAAGCACAGTGCCTGTTAAATCATTTTCTCGGCAAAAAGCTGAAAATTCAGTTTTCAACGCTACCAAATTATCCAATATGATGAATTTATAACCAGCTATATTAATAATAGATGTCATGCAATTAAAAATCTTTAAAAAAGACTGCCAACTTTACGCGAGAATAGATAAAACGTCAAATCAACAACAAAGATTACTATAGAAAAAACTCTAGCTATAACTAATTGTTGACTATTATATCAATTAGTATTACTATTTGTTGGTAATTATAGCAAAAGGGGTGTCAATGTATACTCGAAAATTACAAATTAAACTCCCTCCAAAACAATCGACTTTTTTGTGGGGCGCAAGACAAACTGGGAAATCATCTTTTCTTAAAGCCCATTATCCTCAATCAATATATTATGATTTATTAGATACGCATGAAATGCTTAGACTGACTAAGTCACCTTATCTTCTGCGAGAGGAAATTCTCTCCATGGATAGGAAAATACTAAAGCATCCCATCATTATTGATGAAGTGCAAAAAGTACCGGAATTGCTAAATGAAGTGCATTGGCTTATCGAAAATATGTCTGCACAGTTTATCTTGTGTGGGTCAAGTGCAAGAAAATTAAAAACACAAGCGACGAATTTATTGGGAGGACGCGCTTGGCAATATCATTTCTATCCCCTTACTTTTGCTGAAATACCCGATTTTGATTTATTAAAAGCATTACAGCATGGATTAATACCTAATCATTATTTATCAAAGCCTGCATTTATTGTTGGCCATTTGCAAGCGTATGTTGATGTTTACCTAACAGATGAAATACGCAATGAGGGATTGGTGAGGAATTTGCCGGGTTTTGCTAGATTTCTTGATGTCGTTGGATTAACTAATGGGGACATGATCAATGCAAGTAATATCGCTCGTGATTGTGGTATTGATCGTGCGACAGTGCAAGGATTTTATCAAATCTTGGTAGATACATTATTGGGATACCATGTTTATCCTTTTCGAAAAAAAATTAAACGCGACATCATTACTGCAATGCCAAAATTTTATTTGTTTGATGTAGGTGTTGCCAATTATTTAGCTCATCAGACCATTACCGTGCTAAAAGGTGCAGTTGCTGGAAAAAGTTTTGAACATTATATTTTTATGGAATTAACTGCTTATATTAGCATCAGTCGCAAACGCTATGAAATCACATACTGGCGCACCAAAACGGGTTTAGAAGTAGATTTTATTATAGGCAATGCCAAAATTGCTATTGAAATTAAAAGCAGCGCACAAGTGCACCAGGAAGATTTAAAAGGGCTGATTGCTTTTTGTGAAGAACATCCGCAAACAAAAGCGATAGTTGTATCGCAAGATAAACAACCCCGGCGACTTAAGGTAAATGAGCAATTAGAAATTCTTATTCTACCATGGAAAAATTTTTTAGAGAAATTATGGCAAGGCAATGTTATATAAATAACTCCTCCCTGCTAAAGAACAGCTCGATAACGCTTTGATTTTACAAAAGCTCGTTCTTTTAGGATGTGACGGCGTGTTAGCACCGTGATATGCTTTGGAAAAAAGATTGTTATAGAAAAAAACTTGATAACCTCGTAAACTATGGCCTTTCAAGTGTGGAAAGGGGCGGCTTATGGAGTGTTTATTCTGTCAAATACTCAAAGAGGAAATACCGGCAAAAGTGGTTTATCGTGATGATGTGGTGATTGCTTTTGAAGATATTCATCCGATCGCACCCATACACTTACTCATCGTTCCACAGAAACATATCGGCACTTTAAATAATTTAATGCCTGAAGACAATGAGTTAATAGGCTATATGATTCAAACAGCAAAAATGTTAGCCCTTGAGAAAAATATAAGCGAAGAAGGCTATCGTTTAGTTTTAAATTGTAATGCAGGCGCAGGACAAACTATATTTCATATTCATTTACATTTATTGGGAGGACGTCAATTTAGCTGGCCACCAGGTTAATAAATTTGATAATTCGTGATGGAAAATTATTTTAAAAAAATTATAGAAGCAATCGGCGAGGACGTAAACAGAGATGGTTTGAAAGGAACCCCACAGCGTGCAGCAAAATCCTTGCAATTTTTGACGCAAGGGTATCATTTGTCTGTCGATGAAATAGTGAATGGCGCTTTGTTTGAAACAGATAATGATGAAATGATTATTGTTAAAGACATCGAGCTTTATTCTTTATGTGAACATCATTTGTTGCCTTTTATTGGGAAATGCCATGTCGCTTATATTCCTAGAGGCAAAATAATTGGCTTGTCCAAAATTGCAAGATTGGTTGATATGTTTGCGCGACGCTTACAAGTACAAGAAAAATTAACAAAACAAATTGCAGAAGTGGTATTGCAAATAACTAATGCACGGGGTGTGGGAGTGATTATTGAGGCAAAACATTTGTGTATGATGATGCGTGGCGTTGAAAAACAAAACTCCGTGATGACTACCTCAGTGATGCTGGAGTCTTTTCGTAAAGATACGCGAACACGAACTGAATTTTTAAGCTTGGTTAAATAACTTAGCACTTCTGACTTGCTCACCAAGAAGAAGCTGCTTTATTGACCATCTATTTTCTTTTCAGTATAAATTTTACACAAAAATCAAGTGTTTTTATCAAGTTCTTAAGCTTGTTTTAAGAAGATTATTTTAAAATAGATTCTTTATTTTAGTATGCAATGCAGGACATGACTTTGTTAAAAGATATTTTTAAACATTCACCTCACCATAATATTGGCGGCTTTTTAAGCTTGCTATTATTCGTCTGTATTACTTATAAGATATTATTATTTAAAGGTTTTATCCCTTTTTCGATCAATTCCGTTCAATATACTTTAAATCATATTTTCACTCAACACTGGCATGTGCTCATTGTTGGATTTTTACCTATTTATGTTGCGATCGTCTTCTTTGGCGCAGCTATATGCGGTTTTGTTTTTGGAACGATGCTCCAATATTGGATGGCTTTCTTTATTTGTAAGAAAAAAAATAAATAATTTGTAATCAATTACAGAATTACTTTGTAAGATAATAACCTAAACCTTATGATGACTATAAAATTATATTTTATTAACTTATTGAATAATTTTAAAATATTCAAATAATCTGGCAAAAGGATGAGCCTTGTTCGATCATCCTATTCTGAATACTTTCATTGAAGTTTGAGTGCTTCTTGTTATGATTTATGGGTTCAAGGATGAATTAAAGAATAAGTATTCAGGGAGAGTGCTTATCACTTTGATGGAAAGCGACTACCAGGAAGGCGGTCAGGGCTGGATGCCTGCGTGAAAGGTAAAAAAGATAGGGGTAATCAGTGGTTGCCCCTATTTCTCTTTATTAATTGTAAGCTAATTGTAAGCTAATTTTAAGATGGATTGATGATCCCAATTGCTTGCCCCATGATCACAGCTGAATCATTGTTTAAATCCTTAGACCATGCTATTGTTTTTTTCGGAAATAAAATAATGACGGTTGAACCTACCCTAAAATGTCCTAATTCTGCACCTTGCTCTAACTGAATATCATTATCATACAAAGTCTTGACTATTTTTCTGCTATTTTTTTTCAATGGCCAAATGGCTTCAATACCACTGACTATAATGGCCCCGACTAAAATAACCGCCATGGGGCCTAATGCAGTATCAAATAAACAAATAAGACGTTCATTCTCAGCAAATAATTGTGGGTGTGACAACACAGTATGAGGATTAACAGAAAATAATTTGCCGGGAATATAAGTTGTTGCTTTTAATATACCAGACAGTGGCATATGCACACGATGATAATCTTTCGGCGCAAGATAAAGCGTCATAAATGACCCATCATAAAAAGCACGCGCCTTGCTTTCCTCGCCACCTAATAGGGCGTGCAAATTAAAAAAAGAAGCTTTGGCTTGTATCAGTAAATCATTACGAATGGAACCCATTTGGCTAATAGTCCCATCCACTGGGCTTGCAATGCATGGCGCCCTCACAATAGGTCTTAACTCTTTTTTTAAAAATCGCGTAAAAAAACTATTAAAATCAGGGTAATCTTCAATCTGAGTGATGAAAGCATCATCTAGATTCACCTGATATCGCTTAATAAAATAACGAATAGCCCAATTTTTCCACCATTTTATTCGACAGTTAGCAAGCTTACCCATCATTTTTGAAAAAGCATGCTGCGGCAAACAATGTTGTAGTAATAATTTTAATTGCATATGAAATCCAATTGTTTTTGTAATGGTATTTTATCTGTTTTTTTTAAAAACTCCCA
>JABDDD010000004.1 GCA_013287765.1 Gammaproteobacteria bacterium
TACCATAAAAAATAAAACAGGTGGCCGAAATAATCAAGGCCGCATTACTTGTCGTCATATAGGCGGTGGACATAAACGTAAATATCGTTTAATTGATTTCAAACGAAATAAAGATAGTATTGTTGCTCGTGTTGAGCGTTTAGAATATGATCCTAACCGTAGCGCCAATATTGCTTTAGTTGTTTATGCGGATGGCGAAAGACGTTATATTATTGCGCCAGCTGGATTAACAGTTAATCAAGAAATTTATTCAGGTGCTGATGCTTCTATCAAGATAGGGAATTGTTTGCCTTTAGCGAACATTCCAATTGGTACGACAGTTCACTGTGTTGAACTTAAGCCTGGAAAAGGCGCTCAGTTAGCTCGTAGTGCAGGCGCATCTGTTCAATTGATTGCTCGTGAAGGTATTTATGCGACGATTCGTTTGAAATCAGGTGAAATGAGAAAAGTGTTATCTGAATGCCGAGCAGTAATAGGCGAGTCAGGTAATTCAGAACATAATTTACGCTCTTATGGTACCGCAGGTTCCACTCGCAGACGCGGGATACGTCCAACAGTCCGTGGGGTTGCAATGAATCCTATTGATCACCCACATGGTGGTGGTGAAGGTAAAACGTCTGGCGGTCGTCACCCTGTTACTCCTTGGGGTGTGCCAACTAAGGGATATAAGACACGTAAAAATAAACGTACAGCTCGTTTTATTGTACGGAAAAGAAAAGAAAAATAGAGGCTAGAAAAATTTAACAGCATCACATTAGCGTGAGGGTTTTAGTTGTGCCAAGATCAGTTAAGAAAGGACCTTTTGTAGATAATGCTCTAATGAAAAAAGTGGAAGAAACTATAGCAACCAAAAACAAGCGGCCTATTAAAACATGGTCGCGGCGATCCATGATATTACCTGAAATGGTCGGTATAACAATTGCTGTGCATAACGGACGTCTACATGTGCCTATTTTTGTTACTGAAAACATGGTTGGACATAAACTAGGTGAATTTGCTGCTACACGAACTTTTCGCGGTCACTCGGGTGATAAGAAAGTGAAAGGCAAAGACGAGTCAGGTAAATCTGATAAATAAAATGCTTCAGGGGGTAAATAATGGAAGTCGCGGCAAGATTAAAACATGCCAGACTATCTGCACAAAAGTGTAGATTAGTGTGCGATTTAGTGAGAGGGCTGCCAGTTGATCGTGCTCTTGATGTTTTACGTTTTAACACAAAAAGAGCAGCAGCAGTCGTAAAAAAAGTTCTTGAATCGGCTATTGCTAATGCAGAGCATAATCAAGGCATTGATATTGACGAATTGAAAATTTGTCAGATATATGCTGATCAAGCTTCTACATTTAAACGCATGCGACCGAGAGCTAAAGGGCGGGGTTGTCGAATATTAAAACCAACCTGTCATGTGACAGTGATCGTCTCTAATGAGGAGAAAAACTAATGGGACAAAAAGTACATCCCATCGGCATACGTTTAGGCATTGTTAAAGACTGGTCTTCAAGATGGTATACATCTTCTAAAGATTTCGCTGAAACTCTTCATGCTGATATGAAGGTGAGAAAATTTTTACAAGAAAAACTAATGCAAGCAGGTATTAGCCGTATTCAAATCGAAAGACCCGGACGTAATGTTAAAATTATTATTTATGCAGCTCGCCCAGGTGTTTTTATTGGGAAAGGTGGTAAAGAAATTGAAAACCTACGTAATGAAGTAGCTAAAATATTAGGCGTACCTGTTTATATCAGTATAGAAGAAGTCAGAAAGCCTGAATTAGATGCAAAATTAGTGGCTGAAGTTGTGGCGCAACAATTAGAAAAGCGCGTGATGTTTAGACGTGCAATGAAAAGAGCTGTCACCACTGCTATTCGTTTAGGTGCTAAAGGTATCAAAATTTGTGTTAGTGGTCGTTTGGGCGGCGCTGAAATTGCTCGTAATGAATGGTATCGTGAAGGCAGGGTGCCGTTGCATACATTAAGAGCAGATATAGATTATGGTTTAGCTGAGGCATTTACTACCTATGGTGTGATTGGTGTAAAAGTTTGGATTTTCAAAGGCGAGATCATTGGTGATAAAGAACAAACAGAAGCGACAGCTGAGAAAGCTTCCGGGAAACAGGAGAAGTAACAATGCTGCAACCCAAGCGGACTAAATTCCGCAAACAATTTAAAGGCCGTAATCGTGGAAAAGCGACCCGAGGTAATAAAGTCAGTTTTGGTGAATTTGGTTTAAAAGCGCTAGAGCATGGTCGAATTACTTCAAGGCAGATTGAAGCTGCTAGAAGAGCAATGTCTAGGCATATTAAACGAGGCGGTAAAATATGGATCAGGATTTTTCCCGATAAACCTATTACCAAAAAACCTCTAGAAGTGCGTCAAGGGAAAGGGAAAGGTAATGTTGAATATTGGGTAGCGCTCGTTCAGCCAGGCACAATGATGTTTGAAATTGAAGGCGTGACCGAAGGCATTGCTAGGGAAGCATTTAAGTTAGCAGCTGACAAGTTGTCAGTCACATCGATATTTGAAACGCGGACGATAATGTAATGAATGCAAATGAATTAAGAGTAAAATCAACTGACGAATTAAAAAATGAGTTACTAGCAGTATTAAAAGAACTTTTTAATTTACGTGTGCAAAAAGGCATCGGGCAAAGTCCGCAAACACACTTGTTTAGGAACGCCAAAAAATTGATTGCTCGTATTAAAACGATCTTACGTGAAAAAGAAGGTTCATAAATATGATAGAAGCTCAAGGTGAAGCTCAAACTACTCAGGCTCAAGCATCAACAACTGGTAGAACAGTTATTGGCAGGGTCACCAGTAATAAAATGAATCAAACCATTGTGGTGAGTGTTGAGCGTAAGGTAAAACATCCGCTTTATGGAAAATACATGACGCGTTACTCAAAAATGTATGCGCATGATGCTGACAATGCATGCCAAGTAGGCGATGTTGTTTTGATTAAGCAAAGCAGACCAATTTCCAAGACAAAGCATTGGGTCTTAGTCGAAGTATTGGAAGCAGCTGAAAGAGAAAAAAATTAAGTTAAGTATAATAAAATAATAGATTTTCTATATTTATTTTTCAAAAAAACGTGATAGTATTGACGGTCTTTTAAGCCCTTTAATGTTTAAAGGGAAAAGTACCGTATAAATTTGGAGTTAAAGGCATGATTCAGACGCAAACGATACTTAATGTCGCTGACAACAGTGGTGCACGTCGAGTGATGTGTATAAAAGTACTGGGTGGATCGCGACGTCGTTATGCCAATATTGGTGATGTTATAAAAGTAAGCATAAAAGAAGCAGCCCCCCGTGGACGAGTTAAAAAAGGCGAAGTTTATAATGCCGTGATCGTCAGGACAGCGACAGGTGTTAGACGTGCTGATGGCTCATTGATACGTTTTGATGAGAATGCAGTGGTATTGCTAAATGCGCAAATGCAACCTATTGGTACTCGTATTTTCGGGCCCATTACGCGTGAGCTGCGCGGAGAGAATTTCATGAAAATTATCTCATTAGCCCCTGAAGTGCTTTAAGCGTTTATATCGATAAAGAGTATACAAGTATGAGAAAGATAAAAAAAGGCGATCAAATAATAGTGATTGCAGGTAAAGATAAAGGTCGCAAAGGCGCAGTTTTAACTGTGCTAGACAAAGGCGAAAAGCTTCTTGTTGAAGGTATTAATACGGTTAAAAAGCATGTGAAAGATAATCCCAACACAGGTGAACGTGGTGGTGTTATTATCAAAACCATGCCAATTCATCGTTCTAATGTAATGCTTTATGATGAAGCATCTGGTAAGGGTATTCGGGTTAAGATACGCACATTAGAAGATGGTCGCAAGGTGCGTGCTATAAAAGACACGAACGAAGTGATTGATGTGTGAGAACAGGTGAATTATGGCGAGATTGCTTGAGTATTATCAAAAAGAAGTTATAAAGAAACTGATGAAAAAGTTTGACTATAAATCAGTGATGCAAGTGCCGCGTTTTACCAAGGTGACTTTAAATATGGGCTTAGGTGAGGCGATGGATGACAAAAAAGTGATAGCTGCAGCAATGAATGACTTGCAAATAATCGCGGGTCAAAAACCAGTTGCCACTATTGCAAAAAAATCTATTGCTGGTTTTAAGTTACGAGAAAACTGGCCAATTGGTTGCAAAGTCACTCTGCGTGGAAAACGGATGTATGAATTTTTAGATAGATTGATTTCAATTGCTTTACCTCGGGTTAGAGATTTCAGAGGTTTAAGTATTAAATCATTTGATGGTAGAGGTAATTATAGTTTAGGGTTTAAAGAACAAATTGTGTTTCCTGAAATTGAATATGATAAAATAGATACGTTGCGTGGTTTAGATATTACTATCACTACTTCTGCAAAATCTAATAAAGAAGCGCAGGCGCTATTTGAATCCTTCAGTTTTCCTTTTAAAGAAAAAGAAGCAGGTTAATAAATTATATGGCTAAAAAATCAATGGTTTTGCGTGAAAAAAAACGTACTAAATTAGTAAATAAATACTTTAAAGTACGTCAAGAACTGAAAGCGATTATTAGTAATTTAAATGCAAGTGATGATGATCGAGTAGACGCTGAAACTAAGTTACAAAAAATGTGTCGTGACTCAAGTCCTTCACGCAGAAGAAGCCGTTGTAAATTATGTGGTCGATCAAGAGCTTACAATAGATTAACGGGACTGTGCCGTATCCACATGCGATATGCAGTGATGAACGGGTTTGTTCCAGGTATGCATAAAGCTAGTTGGTAAGATTTTAGAGGATATTTAATAATGTCAATGCAAGATCCTATAGCGGATATGTTAACGCGTATTCGAAATGCACAAGCGGTGGGTGAAAAAACCATCTTAATGCCTGCGTCTAATATTAAAGCCGCCATGCTTCAGGTTTTATTAGAAGAAGGTTATATATTAGGATTTGAAGAACAGTTAGTTGAAAATATAAAACACTTAGCCGTTTCTTTAAAGTATTATCAAGGCCGCCCTGTCATTGAGAAAATAAAGCGTATTAGCAAACCTGGGCTACGTATCTATAAGCATCATAACAATTTGCCGACGATTCGAGCAGGTATGGGAGTGGCGATTATTTCCACCTCTAAAGGGGTGATGACTGAAAGAAATGCTCGTCGCCAAAAAGTAGGCGGCGAAGTTTTGTGTTCGGTCGAATAAGGGGATAAGATCATGTCTACACAACAACAGGCTATGACCCAATCGAAGAAAATCCCAACGGATTTTGCAATTACATCTAGAGTGGGGCGAAAGCCGATTAAGATTCCTGCTGGCGTGAGTGTTAAGCTTAATGGTTCAACGCTTGAAATTAAGGGAACTAAAGGGCAAATGCATTGTGAGTTGCATCCTTTTATGGCTGTTTCAATCGAAGGTGATTTAATTACCTTGATACCCAATGCTAAGCGCGGTCATACTCGTAAGGGTTCTGGTAAGCGATTATTAAATTCTATTCCAGGAACGGAACGCGCTAGAATTCATAATGCAATTATAGGTGTCTCAAAAGGGTTTGAGCGGAAATTAATATTAGTCGGCGTAGGATATCGAGCGCAGGTCAAAGGAAAAGTTTTAAATTTAACTTTGGGCTATTCACATCCGATTGATTATACACCGCCTGAAGGTATTATCATTGAAGCGCCAAACTTAACAGAAGTGATAGTGAGAGGCATTGATAAACATTTGGTGGGACATGCTGCATCCATCATTCGTGATTTTCGCGGTCCTGAGCCTTACAAAGGTAAAGGTATTCGTTATGCGAATGAAAATATTGTGCGTAAAGAAACCAAGAAAAAATAGTGATAAGAGTAGGATATGACAATGAAAAAACGTGATTCAAGACTACGCAGAGCAAAGCGTGGAAGAATGCGGTCGATGCAACTTGAGGCGATACGTTTATGTGTGCACAGAACACCTAGGCACATATATGCTCAAGTTTTATCTCCCAATGGTTCAAAAGTATTAGCAACTGCTTCTACATTAGATAAAGATATTAAAGCGCAACTAAAATCAACAGGTAATGTAAAAGCTGCGCAATTAGTCGGAAATTTAATTGCAAAACGTGCTAGAGAAGCGGGTGTTGAAAAGGTTGCATTTGATCGATCAGGATTTCTTTACCATGGTCGTATTAAGGCATTAGCAGATGCTGCTAGAGAAGGTGGATTACAATTTTAAGGGTTTACTATGGCCAGTTATGACCAAACGACAAAAAGTGATGGCTTGCAAGAAAAATTAGTTGCAGTCTCTCGTAATGCTAAGGTAGTGAAAGGTGGCAGAATTTTTAGCTTTGCGGCTATTACTGTGGTAGGAGATGGCAATGGCAGAATAGGAATTGGCCGAGGTAAGGCGCGAGAAGTACCGGTTGCTATTCAAAAAGCGCTCGAAGCTGCACGCAAAAATATGCGTCATGTCGTACTCAAAGAAGGTACATTACATTGTCAACTGAGAGGTAAGCATGGTGCAACGCGAGTATTTATGAAGCCTGCCTCTGAAGGTACCGGTATTATTGCTGGTGGTGCAATGCGTGCTGTATTAGAAGTATTGGGTGTCAAAAATGTATTGGCAAAAATTGTGGGTTCGACGAATCCAATTAATGTTGTTAGAGCGACATTAAAAGCATTACAAGATGTTTCAACACCCGAATATGTAGCGGCTAAACGCGGTAAATCAGTTGAAGAAATTATCGGGGAATAATACATGCCTAAGAAAAAGCATATAAAAGTTACGTTAAAGCGCAGCACGATTGCAACAAATCCTAAGCACAAATTATGTGTAAAAGGTTTGGGATTACGTCGATTACACCACAGTGTTTTAGTGTTAGATACACCTAGCAATCGCGGCATGATCAATAAAGTTGCGTACTTATTATCAGTAGAGGAAGCTTAACATGTATCTTAATACACTTAAACCTGCGCCAGGTTCCAAAACTAAAGCAAAACGAGTTGGCCGTGGAATAGGTTGCGGAAAAGGCAAAACGTGTGGCAAAGGCCATAAAGGACAGAAAGCACGCGCCGGCGGATTTCATAAAGTTGGTTTTGAAGGGGGGCAAATCCCTTTACAAAGAAGAATTCCAAAATCTGGCTTTCGTTCGCAAAAAGCATTATTACGTCAAGAAGTACGCGTGGGTGATTTAGTGAAAATCAAAAAAGGCGTTATAGATTTAGCTGCATTAAAAACAGCTCAAATAATAAATGCTAATATTAAATACGTTAAAGTTATTTTAGCGGGAACACTAGATAAAGCCATTACTTTAAAAGGTATTTTAGTGACTAAAGGCGCAAGAAAAGCAATTGAAGATGCTGGTGGAAAAATAGAGGCTTAATACAGATGGCAATTCAAAAACAAGGATTATCAACAGCAAATAATGGGCTAGTAGACTTAAAACGTCGATTGCTATTTGTGCTATTGGCTATTTTTGTTTTTCGAGTGGGGTCTTATATTCCTGTTCCTGGATTAAACCCCCAAAGATTACAAGATTTATTTAATGCTCAGCAGAATAATATTATTGGATTATTTAATATGTTTTCGGGCGGAGCATTAATGCGTTTTAGTATTTTTGCCTTAGGGATTATGCCTTATATATCTGCTTCTATTATTATTCAGTTATTAACTGTTTTATCGCCACAATTAGCTGAATTACGAAAAGAAGGTGAATCAGGGCAGCGTAAGATTAATAAATATACTCGCTATGGCACATTGATTCTTGCAACTTTTCAAGCAATTGGTGTTTCTAAAATGTTAGCGACACATGGTATTGCTTTATCACCTGACTTTTCTTTTTATTTTACGACATCCGTGACTTTAGTGACCGGCACTTTATTTTTAATGTGGCTAGGCGAGCAAGTCACCGAGCGAGGAATTGGTAATGGTATTTCTCTGATTATTTTTGCAGGGATTGTGGCAGGGTTGCCTTCTGCGATTGCTAAAACTTTAGAGCAAGTTCGTGAAGGACAATTGCAAGTTATTGCACTGCTTTTAATTGTAGTTGCTATTATAGCTGTGGTTGGTTTTGTCGTGTTTGTTGAAAGAGGCCAACGTCGCATTACTATTAATTATGCTCGTCGTATGCAAGGCGGCAATGTTTATTCGGCAAAAAGTACTCATTTGCCTTTAAAAATTAATATGGCGGGTGTGATACCGCCTATCTTTGCTTCTAGTATTATTTTGTTTCCTGCGACACTTGCTCAGTGGTTTGGCCATGGTCCGGGGATGAGTTGGTTAGCGGCTATTGGAGTTTCTTTGCAGCAAGGGCAGCCTTTGCATATGTTTTTATTTGCCGCTGCGATTATTTTCTTTTGTTTTTTTTATACGGCATTGGTATTTAATCCGCGAGAAACTGCAGATAATTTAAAAAAATCAGGTGCTTTTATCCCTGGCATTAGACCGGGTGAGCAAACTGCAAAATATATAGATACTGTCATGACACGGTTAACCTTAGCAGGGTCGATTTATGTTACATTAGTCTGTTTATTGCCTGAATTTATGATTTTAACTTGGGATGTTCCATTTTATTTTGGCGGCACTTCGTTGTTAATTATTGTAGTGGTTGTTATGGATTTTATAGCACAAGTACAAGCGCATATGATGTCTTATCAGTATGAATCTCTACTCAAAAAGACTAATATGCGTGGTGGTGGTTTAGGATTAATTAGGTAGTTATATATATTATTAGTTATATATTATTAGTTATTTATTATTAAGTGATCGTTATAAGGTTATAAGGTGACATATGAAAGTAGGTGCTTCAGTAAAAAAAATGTGTCGAAAATGTAAAATAGTTCGCCGTAAACGAGTTGTTAGAGTGATATGCAGTGAACCAAAACATAAACAACGCCAAGGTTAATTTATAAAGCGTGTTTAGTTGCATTGATTTATTAGCAATACTAGCAATAAATGATAAAAAAGTAGAATAAAAGTTGATTTTTAATCGTTTCAATATTAAACTGACGACCTTTTGGGTCTAAAGTACTTATAAGTTGATGTTTTTTAGGAGTGTTTAAATGGCAGCCCGTATAGCAGGCGTAAACATACCCGTTCAAAAGCATATTGTGATTGGACTGACAGCCATCTATGGGATCGGTCGTCAGCGTGCACTGAAGGTATGTCAAACAGTAAAATTAAATCCGCAGACAAAAGTAAAAGATTTATCTGAGGCTGAATTAGAAAGTCTTCGCACTGAAATTGCGAAATATAAAATAGAGGGTGACTTGCGCCGTGAAGTCTCTATGAATATTAAAAGATTAATAGAATTAGGTACTTATCGCGGGTTGCGTCACCGTCGCGGATTACCTGTTCGAGGTCAACGTACACGAACTAACTCACGCACCAGAAAAGGAAAGCGTAAAAACAAAGTAGTGGTAATGGGCGGTGGTTAAGTTCAGCTGATTAATAGTAGATTAGTAGATTGGTAAATTAGTAGATTAATAGTATTTGTAAAGTTAGGAAAATAAAAATCAATGACAGTCAATCATTCAAAAGAAAGCGAAACAGCTAAGCGGCCGCCAGCTAAGGCTCGTAAAGTTGATGACAATGCAGATGATCAAGCATCAGGTACAACTTCTGATGGAGCATCAAGCGGTGGGCAGTCAACAACGGGTAGTGCTGGTAGTAAAACGCGTAAAAAAACTAAAAAACTTATTATCGATGGCGTGGTGAGTATTCATGCTTCTTTTAATAATACTTTAGTTACAATTAGCGATGTTCAAGGCAATGTGATCGCTTGGTCTAGTGCTGCGAGTTGTGGATATCGCGGTTCACGAAAATCAACACCGTATGCTGCTGGAGAGGCAGGTGCTAAAGCTGCGCAAGTCGCTTTAGAAAATTTCGGTATGAAAAATGTTCATGTTCGTGTAAAGGGACCAGGTTCTGGGCGTGAATCGGCTATTCGTGCTTTACACACAGCAGGTTTAAAAATATTGTCAATCACTGATGCGACAGGCATTCCATTTAATGGTTGCCGTGCATCTAAAAAGCGTCGAGTTTAAAGAGGTAATTCATGGCTAGATATCTTGGACCAAGATGTAAACGTTCACGAAGAGAAAGAACCGATCTTTCTTTAACTAGCGGCGTGCGTTCGTTAGATACCAAATGTAAATTAGATACAGCTCCTGGTATGCATGGTGCTAGACGCGGTCGTGAAACTGAATATGGTGTGCAGTTAAGAGAAAAACAAAAAGTACGCCGTATATATGGTATTATGGAACGCCAATTTAGAAACTATTTCAAAAAAGCAGCACGTTTAAAAGGTTCAACGGGTGAAAACTTATTGAAACTTTTAGAAAGTCGTTTAGACAATGTTGTATATAGAATGGGGTTTGCTGTTACCAGAGCCATGGCGCGACAACTTGTGAGTCATTGCGCTGTGTTAGTAAATGAGAAAGTAGTGAATATACCTTCTTATTTAGTGCAACCTGGTGATGTGGTTAGCATAAGAGACCGTGCTAAACAACAATTGCGTATTCAAGGGGCTCTTGCTTTAGCTCAAAGTAGACCGAGCTATGGTTGGTTGGAGGTTGAACAATCAGATTTAAAAGGTACCTTTAAAATGTTACCTGATAGAAATGATTTACCTTCGGATATTAATGAAAAGCTGATTGTTGAGCTTTATTCCAAATAATTTTTTTGGATTTTAAGAGGTTATTTAATGCAGAATAATCCTTATGAGTTTTTGACTCCGCGTGAAATTGCTGTTGATGTAATCAACACATGTCACGCTAAAGTAACGTTAGAACCACTTGAATCTGGTTTTGGCCATACTCTCGGAACGACTTTACGTAGAATATTATTGTCATCTATGCCGGGGGCTGCTATCACTGAAGTAAATATTGATGGTGTCTTACATGAATACAGTAGTATTCCTGGGGTACAAGAAGACGTCATTGAAATTTTACTTAACTTAAAGAATGTGGCTGTTAAATTATTAGGTCGAGAAGAAGTTGTTTTGCGACTTAATAAAAAAGGCGCAGGCTTAGTAACAGCGGGTGATATCGAACTTGAGCATGATATACAAATTTTTAATCCTGATTTAGTGATAGCGCACCTTAATGAAAACGGTGAGCTAAACATGACCTTAAAAGTTATGTTAGGCCGGGGTTATCAAACGGCATCTGCTCGTCATCGTGCATTGGGGAACGAAGGCAAAACGAGTGTGGGCGCATTACATTTAGATGCAAGTTTCAGCCCTATTCGACGTGTTGCTTATGCTGTAGAAAGTGCGCGGGTAGAACAACGCACTAACTTGGATAAGTTAATTATTGACCTTGAAACAAATGGTACGATTGATCCTGAAGAAGCGATTCGTCGATCTGCTACTATATTACAACAGCAGTTAGCGCCGTTTGTAGATTTAAGATCATCGCCGTTAGTAAAAGAATCAGTTGATCAACAGTCAATTAATCCTATTTTTACGCGACCGGTTGATGATTTAGAATTAACAGTTCGTTCAGCGAATTGTTTAAAAGCAGAAAGCATTTTTTATATTGGTGATTTAATTCAACGGACTGAAAATGATTTACTAAAAACACCTAATTTAGGGAAAAAATCATTAACTGAAATTAAAAATGTGTTGGCATCTCATGGTTTAGCATTGGGTACACAATTAGACGGTTGGCCGCCAGCATCATTAAAAGATAAAGAGTAGGAAGGGTTATTTATGCGTCATCGACATAAAGGTAGATATTTTAATCGAACGAGTAGTCATCGTAAGGCAATGTTTAAAAATATGATGGTTTCTCTTTTGCAGCATGAAATGATTCGTACGACTTTGCCAAAAGCGAAGGAATTGCGAACCTACATGGAACCAATGATTACTTTGGCTAAAATTGACAGTGTTCATCGTCGTCGAATTGCTTTTGCAAGATTACGTGATCGTGATATGGTGCAAAAATTATTTAACGAAATTGCTCCACATTTTAGTAAAAGACCTGGGGGTTATTTACGTGTTTTAAAATGTGGTTTTAGAAGTGGTGACAAAGCGCCTATGGCGATTGTTGAGTTAGTGGGTCGTGAACAGGGCGAAGAAGTTCAGGCTGCTTAACTATTTTGGTGGATTACGACGCAAAAAATTGCGTCTAGTCCACCCTACATTTTAATTTCACCGGCGATTTATAATAAATATGCAAGATAAAAAAATCGGCATTGTTTCAAGTCGCTTCAATCCAGAAGTGACGCAAAAGTTATTTGATGGTACTTTTATAAGACTTAGGGAATCAGGAATAGCAGAGAGTCAAATCACTTCTATTTGGGTACCTGGTGCAATTGAAATTCCACTCGCAGCGCAACGTTTAGCAATGACAAACCAATATGCAGCTATTATTTGTTTAGGTGCGGTTATTATGGGTGAGACCAAGCATTTTGAGTATGTTTGTCAGCAAGTGAGTTATGGATGTCAAAAAGTAGCATTGACGCAAAATATTCCTGTGATTTTCGGGGTATTAACGACACAGACAGAAGAGCAAGCATTGGATCGTGTGGGGGGTAAACACGGCCACATGGGGCAATATGCTGCTGATAGTGCTTTGGAATTAATAAAAATATTTTCTTCTATCTAAAAAATCTTTTCACCTCTCCCACAAGCGAGGTGAAAAGATTTTTTGTCCTCTACAAAGTGTTTTGAATAATTATTGATCATTGTTAATACTTCCTTAATAATTTTTGTATAAGATACAAACTATATAAATATTAACTTTAGGATTTTCTTATGTCACACTCATCTAAGTCTTTACATAGCACTAGACTCACTGAATCAGAGTTTAATGAACAATATCAGGCATTTATCCAACAGCCTATTGACCAGATTAAAATTACAAATAGTTTAGTAAAGCAGTTAGACGCCAAGAAAAATCCATTATATTTAGCAGAAGATACTTTATATCT
The DNA here is from genome assembly GCA_013287765.1 of Gammaproteobacteria bacterium. Classification (GTDB taxonomy): domain Bacteria; phylum Pseudomonadota; class Gammaproteobacteria; order DSM-16500; family DSM-16500; genus JABDDD01. The sequence goes on from JABDDD010000004.1 coordinate 12,885, forward strand.
TGATCATGATGTTTTAAACGAATCAGTGCGGGTTTATTCTGTGGGTTTAAAATCACAAAAACATGTTATATTAGAAAGTGATAAAGCATGGAGCTGGGATTTAACTAGCAAAGAATATGTTGAATTACACGCTATTTTAAACCATACAAAGAATAAAAATGAACTAATAGATAAAGTCATAAAACTATGTGGATGTATCCAACCAAAAAAACTGCCTAAAGTTAGCTTTATATCCGATGATAGTAAAACTCAACTTAATACGCGTAATGCATTAGAAAATTTTAGTCGCATATTAGCCAAACGAATATTTGAAGAGCAGGCAATAAAGAAAAATTCCCAAGAAAAAATTTATCAGTCTATATATGAAAAAATGAATGGCTTGGATAAGGGTACGACTTTTAGTGATACTACTGTTATTACTGCTACTAAAGTTAAGACTACTCAGAAAGATATCACCCTCACCTCACACTTTATAACTTTAATGTACTATTGTCTTGATCAATATCTGACGGAAACTAACAGTAAAATAACCATGGATAATTTAAATCTGTTACTCGCAGCAAGTTTTTGTTATGTGAATAAATTATTAGTAGATAAACCCTTTGTTGATAAAGAGATGGCAGAATTTTTTAATGTTGATTGTGAAGAATTGATTCTAACAATATGCGCTTTTCTTCAAGTTAATACTAAAAGTGCGACAGAAAAGCTATTTTTAGAGCCAGCATGGGAAAATCCAGAATTCCTTGCTGCAGAAAAATGTCAAGAAAAGTTTGAGAGAAAAGTCACTGGAGAGGATAAGGAAAAAATTAAGACATTTAAGAAAAAAGAAGATTTTTCTATTCCTTCTAGTGAATGTAACTCTCCCGATATTTATATTCCTCAGCCTATTTTTGCAAAATTAAAAACGCTATTTGAGACGCCTGCTGTTGTTGAAACGCCTACACTGACTAGGCAGTTTTTTTCTTTATTTGGAAAAGCGCAAACAAAAAAATCATTCGTGACTCCTCCTACTCCTTGTAATTCCCCGAGATAATTAGTCGCAGGTAGCGAAATTAAAATGTAGGGTGGATTAGACGCGCTTTTTGCGTCGTAATCCACCAAATCTGCTAATTAATCTAGTGTTGCATTAGTGCAAGAAAATAATATTATTGTATAATATTATGCGCAAGTCTTTGCACTTTTGAACAATTCACGGTACATTTATTTTATTTAATTTTATTTAATTTTATTTAATTTTATTTATAAGTGATGAGATAAATCCTATGCCATCGTTTGACGTAGTTTCAAAAGTAGACAATCACGAAGTGACTAATGCTATTGATCAAGTTAATCGGGAAATTGGTACGCGTTTTGATTTCAAAGGAACAGACACGCGCGTTGAATGCGCTAAAAATATCATTACGCTCATTGCGCCTACTGATTTTCAATTAAAACAAGTCGATGAAATTTTGCGTAATAAATTAGCCAAACGTCAAGTTGATATTCGCATGCTTGACTATAAGCCCGCCGATGTTAAATTAAACGAAGCAAGACAAGTGATTGATGTTAAACAAGGCTTAGATCCTGAGTCTGCGAAAAAAGTCGTAAAATTTGTCAAAGACAGCAAAGAAAAAGTTCAAGCAACTATTCAAGGCGACCAAGTACGAATTACTGGTAAGAAAAGAGATGATTTACAGGCAATGATTGCAAAGTTAAAAGCAGCTCCCTTAAACTTATCTCTACAATTTGAAAATTTTCGAGATTAAATAAATATGACGGTAAGTACATTAAATGCAGAACAACTGAGTTGCTTTCACTTTAAGGCTAGTTTTTCACCCTGTATGATTTTGCAATTAACACGTATTGATTTTGATGCTTTAGAGCAACAATTAAAGCAAACAATAGCCAAAGCGCCTAATTTATTTATGGGTTCGCCAGTTGTAGTCGATTTAGAAAAAATTAAAACCCAAGGGGTGTTAAATTTTATAAAATTAAAACACATCTTAATGTCTGTCGGATTGGTTCCTATTGGAGTAAGAGGCGGAAATAAAGAGCAACATGAAGCAGCTATTATTGATGGATTACCTATTTTAACTAATCAAAAATTAACAGTAAATGAAAAAGAACAACCTGCTGTCCATAATACTCATAAAGAATCAACACCAACTTTTGCAAAATTTGTCACAACACCTATTCGTTCAGGAATGCAAATCTATGCCAAAGGCTGTGATTTAATTGTTGCAGCTGCGGTAAGTCCTGGCGCTGAATTATTAGCAGATGGCAGTATTCATATTTATGGACCATTGCGTGGTCGGGCACTGGCAGGTGTGCAAGGCAATACAGACGCACGTATTTTTTGCCGCACTTTAGAAAATGCAGAATTAGTTTCTATTGCGGGATATTATTTAACAAAAGAAGATATACAAACGAACGAAGCAAAAGACGGAACGATACAAATCTACTTGGACAATACACGCGTTCGGATTTTGAGTCTATAGGAGATGTATCGTGACAAAAATTATAGTGATAACCTCAGGAAAAGGTGGTGTAGGTAAGACGACCACTAGTGCTTCTTTTGCAGTGGGTCTTGCAAAAAAAGGCTATAAAACAGCAGTGATTGATTTTGATATCGGATTACGTAATCTTGATTTAATTATGGGTTGCGAACGGCGTGTGGTTTATGATTTTGTGAATGTGATTCGCAAAGAAGCCAATCTCAATCAAGCTTTGATTCGTGATAAGCATATTAAAGATTTATTTATCTTACCTGCCTCACAAACGCGTGATAAAGAGGCATTAACAATTGAAGGTGTTGGCTTAATTTTAGCTGAGCTTAATAAAACTTTTGATTATATTGTCTGTGATTCACCGGCTGGTATTGAACGAGGCGCTCAGCTTGCTATGTATTTTGCTGATAGTGCAATTGTTGTGACTAATCCAGAAGTGTCATCAGTACGTGATTCAGATCGTATGTTAGGGCTTTTAACCAGCAAAACCAAACGTGCGGAAGAAGGTCGCGATCCTATTGAGGAACATTTATTATTAACCCGTTATTCTCCAAAAAGAGTCACTCGGGGAGAGATGTTAAGTTTATCGGATGTGAATGAAATTTTAGCGATTCCATTATTGGGCGTTATTCCAGAATCGCCAGCTGTTTTACGTGCATCAAACTCAGGCGAGCCGGTTATTTTAGCTGAAGAAAGTGACGCAGGCCAAGCTTATGCAGATGCAATCGGTCGTTTCCTCGGAGAGGAAATTCCGCATCGTTTTATTGCGGAAAAAAACCATTGGCTTAAACGTTTATTACGCTTCAAGGAGAAAGAGGCTATATGATCCTATCTGACAAAATTACTAAAATAGTTCATTATTTTCAACATTTACAACGTTCAGACAAAGCCACTGCAAAACTTGCTAAAGACCGTTTACAAATTATCATTGCACACGAGCGGACGCAACGTGACAAACCCGATTATCTTGCTTTATTACAAAAAGAATTATTAGAAGTAGTTGCTAAATATGTTCACATCAATCAAGAAGATGTCAGAGTAGAGCTGGAGCGAAAAGAAAATTGTTCTATTCTCGAATTAAATGTTATCTTACCAACAATAAGTTCTAGTGATTAAATTGAGATAAGACAAGAGTAAGGGGGCGAGGTTGTGTATTTTTTGGAGCGAAAAACAAAAGAGTTTTTTCCATACAATTTATTAAAGCTTCTTTTGTTCTTTTGCTGTGTCCTTTGTCTAAATAATCTAAAAGATCATTAATTTTTTGCATAAAATCTTGAGGGCAGGTGACTTTTTTGATGTCTTTAATGAATTGATTAACTTTATCTAAATGTTTAGCTTTGAAGCAAGAAAATAATTTAGCTCGTTGAGGCGCTTTTTGTTTAAATAATTCACAAAAATGATCAGTAATACATAGAAATTTTTCAGAAGAAGCTTGATGTAATTTTTTACTGAAGGCAAGACACACAGGATTAAATTCTTTTGGCAATAAAATAGGATCAGTTCTTAATATATTTAATGTTGTCAGATGCTCATGTTGTGCTGCTATTGTTTCATGTGTTAATAATTCTCCTAAACAAGTAACAATTTCTTTAGATTGAGACAATTCTCCCGGTCGAAAAGCTTTAAATTCCGTTTCTTTTGCAATGGGTGTGACATAACCCGTTCCTGTTGTAGTGTTTGGTGAGTAGCTCGTGGTAATAGTGCAAATTTTGTATTTTTTGAGAAGTCTTTCATCTGTGGATATATTAGTATGAGAATAACCGACCGTGGCTATCCCTGAGGAATCATGTGAAATCAGTTGATTAATCATGCCCTGATCACGATTTTTAGTATGCTGTTCATCATCTAAGCTTTTAGTGAAATCTCTTTTTTGATCTATAGCGTATAGTGTCATTTTATAATGTTCTGCAACGCCTAAGTTTATTTTTTCTAAAAACTCAGAAGGTGTCGATTTGCCAGGTATGTCTTGCCGCTCAATGTAGTAATGCGTTATCTTTAGGCGATGTAGAATATTAATCGCCATTGCTTCGATCAATTTAGACTCAAAATGACCATGTTCTTCGCCGATGATTAACAGAAATTTTTTGTTTTCTTTTAAGGAGCAACAATATTCAATGCAAATTTGCTTTTCCAGCTCATTATAAATATCTTTTAAATTTTCCAAGGTTAATTTGGATGGCCAATTTTGGATAGCTCCTTTTTCTTGAAGTGCTTTAATCATGGGTTGATTATTCAATAGTACTGCCGTTTGATACGGTGTTGTTCCATATAAATCTGGACGAGATGGATTTGCCCCGTGTTGATAAAATAGATCAAAAACCTCGTGGATTTTTTTAGAATCTTTTTCATCTTTTGTTTTGGAAATAGCTAGATGTAACCAGGTTTTTCCATAAATTAGCGCATTTATTTCGCGAGGGATAAAGTATTTAAGACAGTCCCATGCCTGGCATTCTAATGCATATAAAAAGCAAGAATAACTAAGACCTTTTCCAAGATCCAACTGAAAGTGGTCATAACTTTTGTGATCTTGTATGAAATCTCTTATTTTTTCTGAATGATTGTTTTTAATGTATTGAGCGAGGTCTTGAGCGAGTAACTCAGGTTCAGTACGTGTGCCAGTAGGATTAAAAGTCGAGCTATAAGTCATGATATCACTCTCAAGTAGATCATAATTTTACCACTTTATCTGTTTGAATGCAAAATAAACATTAATACTATTAAACTTAATAAAAGCTTTTTAATCACCCACAAAATTTGTAAGTTTTTTCCTATAGTACACGTGAGTAAAATTTTAATATTAAAATATAACTTATTGAATAATAATATTATTTTTTATAAAAAATGCATAATTCTTAAAACTAAGGGAAATCCATGATTACACTTTTGAAGTGAGCGGGTTATAATAACTTTACATCAAGGATGATGTTGGTTAACTGAAAGGATTCTTGCAACCACTCCTCGTTTTGTATGCCCAGGGATGGATTTTTTAAGCAAGGATTGCTTATTCCTGAGTTGAGCATTTTAAAGCGGCCCCCAAAAGCCGCTTTTTTTTTAAATTATTTTCTATTTTTATCTATAGCATTTTCTTTAAAACTTTACAATTTAAATAATATTAGTTATTATTTGAACATAAATTCACATGAGGAAGGTCAGTTGTTTAAAAAATTAAAGTTGTGGGGGCTGTTTAGTTTATTTTTTGTGCTTACTGCGTGTGCATCGGCACATGTTCAACCAGTGACGCCTTATAGTGAAGCAAAGTTACCCAAGCCTCAAGTAATTTTAGTTTATGATTTTAGTTTACCAAAAGCCAATATTGAATTAAATCAGTCTGTGGGTGCCAAACTGGTGCGTTATGCTAAAAATCAATCGCAAGAGGATCAAAAAAAGCAGTTAGGCTTAGCTGTTGCGAACAATTTATCCAATCAATTAGTTGCAGAACTTCGCCGATTAGGATTACCTGCTGTGCATGCAACGGGTAAACAATCTGTGCCAGCGGATGCGTTATTAATTGTCGGTCAATTTGAAAATATTAATGAAGGCAATCGTTTGCGACGAGTTGTCTTAGGTTTTGGTGCGGGTCGCAGTGAAGTCAAATCACATGTGCAACTGTATTATTTACCTAATCGATTAGTTGTTGCTTTAGATACTTCTGCGAAAAGTGCAACTAGACCTGGTATTATCCCGATGACGGGGGCTGGGGCTGCTCTGGGTCATTTAGAACAATCATTAATTATTAGTACGAGCGTTAATGGGATTGGAGAAATATTTCATACTAGTGCCGAGCAAGATGCTAATCGTACGGCAAAAGAAATTGTTAAACAATTAAAGCCATTTTTTATTAAAGAAGGCTGGGTAGTTGTTATTCATTAAAATTAATATAATAAATTATGTAAGATAAAGCTTGCAGGCTCTGTCAGTTGTTATCCAATCATTAACCCCGTATTTAATTTAACTAATTGAATTAATTAATATTAAATTTTAATATTCTAGAGACTGTTCTTTTTTAAGCTATATCTATTACTAAAAAAACCTGTAGACTTCGCCTGAGCTTAGGATAGCTTTGGTGATTGAAAGGACTCTATAACCACTCCTCGTTTTGCGTGTCCATGGATGGAAATATTCGCAGGGATAGCTAATTTCATTTGAGTATTTTTAGGACGATTCTTTGGATCGTCCATTTTTTTAATGGGTTATTTTATTTTCCATACTGTCTCTTGTAAGTGTTGTATAATTATTAATACACCAACAAATTTTTAATACTGAATTTCATTTTTTCTTTTTCTTCACATGCCGCATCATCCGCGCTTTTTTGCGTTGCTGCAACGGTGTTAGTGTGTTTCTTTTATTTTTATACGGATTATCGCCACTTTTTAATTCAATTTTAACCGGCGTGCCAACTAATTTTAAACGCTCTTGAAAAAAATTGGCAAGATAGCGCTTGTAAGAATCGGGTAACGCTTGTACTTGATTACCATGAATAATAATAGTCGGCGGATTATTTCCACCGGGGTGAGCGTAACGTAATTTAATTCGTCGGCCTTGTACTAAAGGAGGGGTGTGCGCGTTAACTGCTAGTTGTAAAATTTTAGTTAAAGCAGGCGTTGTCAATTTTTTAGTGGCAGATGCATACCCTTCGTTGACGGAATCAAATAAATTTCCAACGCCTGAACCATGCAAAGCAGAAATATAATGCACTCGCGCAAAAGGCACAAAGTTCAAACGACGGTCGATCGAAGACTTTGCCGCTTCTTTTTCATCTAAAGATAATCCATCCCATTTATTCATCGCAATCACAAGCGCTTTGCCGCTTTCTAAAATAAAACCTAATAATCGTAAATCTTGATCAGTCACACCTTCATGCGCATCCATTATAAATAAAATAACATTCGCAGCATGAATGGCTTGCAGAGTCTTAACCACAGAAAATTTTTCTATTGCTTCAAAAATTTTGCCGCGCTTTCTAACCCCTGCAGTATCTATTAAAGTATATTCTTTATCATGACGTTTTAATGGAATAAAAATACTATCACGCGTCGTGCCCGGTTGGTCATAAACTATCACCCGCTCTTCACCTAAAATACGATTGGTTAAAGTAGATTTACCGACATTGGGTCGACCAATAATGGCAAGCTTAATGCTGTTATCTAGTAAATCAGCAGGTTCAGGGGGTGAATCTTCCTCATTCATGAAAATATGTTCAATGAGTTCAGTTGTGCCACGTTTGTGCGCAGCTGAAATGGGAATAGGTTCTGCAAAACCTAATCGATAAAAATCCGCTAAGAGAATATCTTCATCTAAATCTTCTGCTTTATTAACGACTAAATAAATCGGTTTACTAAGTTTATGTAATTTTTTTGCAATAAGCTCATCTTCAGTGGTGATCCCTGCACGGCCATCGACTAAAAAAATAATTTTATCCGCTTCTTCTATCGCAAGTTCAGCTTGTTGTGCCGTTAATTGGAATAAATCTTCTTTTTCCGGTGTTAGACCGCCTGTATCAATAATAATAAAATGATGATCTAACACATGGCCTTCACCATATTGACGATCGCGAGTCATCCCGGGGGTGTCAGAAACCAACGCATCACGAGAGTGCGTTAAACCATTAAAAAGCGTTGATTTACCAACATTCGGTCGACCGACAATTGCAATAACTGGTATCATAAATTAATACACATAGGCGCTTAAATGCCCATCCTGAGTCACTGCATATAAAACTCGATTGATAACAACTGGCGTTGCTACAATGCCAGAATGCGCAACACGGATGCGAGCCACTACATGGCCATCATTGCGGCTCAGCCAATGTAAATACCCTTCGCCATCACCCACGACAAGATAATTACCCATGATCACAGGACCGGTTATATTGCGAGCAGCAAGCTCGGCTTGATCCCAATTAATATGCCCCGTATTTCGATCAAAAGCCCAAATGTGACTTTGCGCATCGGATACATAGACTTGATGAGAATCAACGCTTAGCCCCGTATAGGAAGAAATATCTTTCGTCCAGCGACTGTCACCAGAATTAAAGTCAATAGCCGCAATGCGGCCTTGATAGGTGGCCGCGTAAACCTGATTATCAAATATAATGGGATCAGCATCGATATCAATCATTCGTTGAATTGCAAAACTGCCGGTCGCAGAAGCTAACGTATTTTGCCAAATGAGATTGCCACCCTGTAGCGTTAATTTGACTAAATTACCATTGGCAAATCCTGCAATAACATTATGTTGAGATATCTGCGGGCTGCTTGCACTACGTAAAATAAGCGTTGGTTCCATTTGTTGATAATGCCAATGTAATTGTCCATCTGTTTTGCCAAGCGCAGATAATTGACCATCGATTGTCTTAATCACAACAAGATTTTGCCCAATAGTGGGGCAGGCAAATATTTCACTGGAAGCATGTGCTTTCCAGAGGATATTGCCATTAGCAGGGTCTAGAGCAAATAGATCACCATTATGTGTGCCAATTAATACTAAACTATGATCAGCTGCCACTCCGGCAGTGATTTCACGACCAATACTGATTTGCCATCGTGTTTTGCCTGTCCCATTGTCAGTGGCTGTGACAAGTCCATTATGAGAGGCTGTGTAGACTGTTTGATTTGAGACTGCTGGAAGCAGTTTTAAATATTTTTCCCCACTGCCTTTATTCGGATGAGCAGTCCACAGCGGATGCACGGTTGTTTCAGGCGTAAACTGTATAAGAGGCGCGGGTGGTGGCGTATTATCTTTGTCAAAAAATGCACTGCAGGCGCACAATAAGCTAAAGAGGCAGGTGAATAATAAAAGGCTTGTTATTTTTTTCATATATATCTCTAATTAGGTTTTAATTGTATTTTCTTGATTTAGTTTCATCTCCAAAATTGGACGAAGCGTTTCGGCATTGGGTATTTGTTTTAATGCTAATTGATAGGCTTTTTTTGCGGCTTCTTGGTTATTTATCGCAAGAAAAGCATCTCCTCTTACTTCATTAATTAAACCAATAAAAGAGGGATCGTCTATTTTATTTAATACAGCTAACGCATCTTTTATTTTATTTTCATCAATCAAAATACGCGCGATGCGAATACGCGCTATTTCACGTATCGGTGGCGAATCACTGTGATTGATTAAATTATTTAATGTGCTAATGGCTGCCGGATACTCTTTTTTTAAGACGGCATCGCGTGCAAGCATCAGGGTTGCCATGTCTGCATAAGGCGTTTTAGCATAATCTTTTACAATACTTTTAGCACCCAAAACGGTATCACTATTTTTATTATCAGTCCGTAGATTGAGTAGGCTATCATAAGCAATCGATGCCCGTTGCGAAAAGGCAAGTTCATGTGCTTGCCAATATCGCCAACAAAATGTAATCACCAATGCGGCCGCAATACCTAACAAAACGGTCGGCCCGTATTGTTTGACCCAAGTTTTCAGTTGTTGAATCTGTTCTTGCTCAGTTAAATATTCTGTCAAGGGTTGTTCCTCGCCCTAGAATTGATGTTTAAGGATTTTAGCGGATTTTAAAGAAAATGCTATAAATAATTCATAAGTTCTTTTTGTAATACGGTGATTTGTGGTTTATCTTCTCGCAGCCATTTGATAGTAATCGTCTCAGCTTTGAATTCTTCTTCTGCTAAAATCAAACCAATAGTCGCACCACTTTTGTCTGCTTTTTTAAATTGATTTTTTAAACTGCCGCCACCGCAATGCGTAAAAACCTTCCATCCTGCATCACGTAGTTGATTAGCTAATAAAAAAGCTTTTGCTAATGCTTCTTCATCTGCGATCATAAAATAAATACTCGGCTCACTTTTTGTCATCATTGGCTGGGTTTCTTGTGCTAATAATACTGTGCGTTCCATGCCGAAGGCAAATCCCAAAGCAGGTGTTGGTTTGCCGCCTAATTGTTCTGTTAAATTATCATAACGACCGCCCGCGCAGACGGTGCCTTGTGAACCTAAAGCATGCGTCACCCACTCAAACACTGTTTTAGTATAATAATCTAAGCCACGCACTAAACGGGGGTTGACCGTAAATACAATGCCAAGCGTTGTTAAATAAGTCTGCAATTTTTCGAAATGTATTTTAGATTCATCATCTAAATAATTAAGTAAGCTGGGAGCTTTTTCAATCAGTGCCGCAAGATCGGGATTTTTACTATCTAAAATCCGTAAAGGGTTATGCACAAGGCGTACACGACTTTCTTCATCTAAATCTGCCTCATGTTGAGTAAAGTATTCAACTAACTGTTGACGATAAGAAAGTCTTGATGCAGGTGAGCCTAAAGAATTTATTTGTAAAGTGACCCAGGGGATTAAGCCTAATTTCTGCAGAATACTTGCAGATAATAAAATTAATTCAGCATCTGCATCGGGGGTGTTTAAACCAAATATTTCAGCACCGCAATGGTGAAATTGTCTGGAGCGTCCTTTTTGTGGGCGTTCGTAGCGAAAGTACGGGCCTAAATACCATAACCGTTGTATTTGATTATAAAATAAACCATGTTCGATTCCGGCGCGAACGCAGACAGCGGTGCCTTCGGGGCGCAAAGTTAAGCTTTCTTCATTGCGATCTAAAAAAGTATACATTTCTTTTGTGACGATATCAGTTGTATCACCAATAGAGCGTTTAAATAATTCAGTTTTTTCAACAATAGGAAAACGAATTTCTTGATAGCCAAAACTTTGGATGGTTTGTCGCATTGTCGCTTCAATCTGCTGCCACAGCAGTGTTTCTGACGGCAAAATATCATTCATGCCGCGAATGGCTTTAATGGGTTCCACAGGATTTCGCCTCTTTTAGTTAGGTTCTGGCAAGGACATTACTATATTTTTAGTTCTTTTTGAACTCTTTGTTTTACGATATCTTTTGTGACTATGGTGTCTAGATTTAGTCAGTGCTAAAGGTGCTTGAGTTGTTGGGGTGCTGCTTGCTGTGATTGCGCTTGGTCTTGCTAATAAAGGCGGAGGAGGTGGAATAGTTTCTGTGATATTTTTAGTATTTTGCGTGACGGGCGCTTTATTGACTGGATTAATAACGGGAGTTATTTGCGGAGCAGTCAGGTTTGTCTCAGTAAGAGATGTCTTTGCAGGCACATCTGCAATTTCATATTTAGAATGAGACCGCCACCACATAGAGACTAGTAAAACTAAAATAAAAATAACGCCTGCGGTGGTCCAGGGTAAATAACGTTCAGTAGGATAAAAAGCGCGCACTTTTAAGATAGGAGGGGGTGCTTCCCGTTCTATGGGTAAATTACTTTCTAATTGTTTTAAAGCGGCATTAATTTCATCTTCAGGAAAACTCAATAAGCGGGCATACGAATTTAAATATCCCCGCATAAAAGTGGCGGGCGGGCCTTCGTTAAATGCTTCATTTTCAATGAGTTCAATGATTTTAACATTGAGATAAAGGCGGGCAGCAGCTTCTTTTTGTGAAAGCTGCATGCTTTCACGAGTGGTTTTTAATCTTTCGCCAATACCGGTCAGGATGTGTGGTGTCGTTGAATCGGTCATGTTGATGATATTGTTGATCATTGAAACTTCAGTATCCATGAGTCAATTCCTTCGTCCCTGATGTTATCCATTCATGATAAGCATTTTTACCTAAAAACTCTAGTGAAGCATCAAGGCTAAGGGTTTTTTTCTTGTTGTATTTGTTGCAAACGAATCCGCTGACTACGTTTTGTTCTATCTTTGACGCTTCCAACGAGTTGTCCGCAAGCTGCATCAATTTCAGTGCCTCGGGTTTTTCGGATGATGCAATTAATTTTGGCTTTAAGTAATAAACTTTGAAAAAGTTGGATAGCCTCGGGTGTTGAACGTTGATAAGGGGTGTGGGGGAAAGGATTAAAAGGAATTAAATTTACTTTTGCTTTAACATTATTTAATAATTTAATCAATTGCTTAGCATGATCAGGGGTATCATTAATGCCATCGAGCATGACATATTCCATCGTGACATAGCGACGGGGTTGTTGCTCAAAATAATCTTTGCAGGCTTGCATTAATTCTTTAAGGGGATATTTTTTATTCACAGGGACTAAAATATTGCGCAATTCATCATTGGGGGCATGTAAAGAAACAGCCAATGCTACATCGCTCACTTCGCGTAATCGATACAGTGCGGGGACGATGCCTGCGGTACTTAGAGTGACTCGACGTTTAGATAATCCATAGCCTAAATCATCGAGCATAATATTCATCGCAGACACGACTGGATCAAAATTTAACAAAGGCTCACCCATGCCCATCATCACAACATTAGTCACAGCATTATCATGGACACCATTTTTTTGTGACAGACTGCGAGCTGCGAGCCACACTTGGCCGATAATTTCATCGGTTGTCAAATTGCGGCTAAAGCCTTGTTTACCTGTTGAGCAAAAATCGCAATTTAAGATGCAGCCGACTTGAGAGGAGACGCATAAAGTGCCGCGATTTTTTTCAGGGATAAACACGGTTTCGATGCAGTTACCGTCATTGAGGCGAATAATCCATTTATGGGTATCATCGGGAGCGGTATGTTCGTAGGCAATTTGCGGGGGGCGAATTTCGGCAATATCAGATAATTTATGACGTAATACTTTACTGACATTAGTCATGTCGGCGATATTATTTTTTCCTTCGAAGTGGATCCATTTCAGTACTTGTTCTGCGCGATAAGGTTTTTCGCCAAGCTCGACAAAAAAAGTTTGCATTGCTTCTCGATTAAGGCCGAGTAAATTAATTTTGTTTGAGGGGGGCGAAAGTTCCATTAGGCAAGCTCAGTTTCTTTGACATAATTCACAATATCGCTAGGTGAAAAAAAGAAAGCGATTTCAGTTGTGGCGTTATCAAGACTATCTGAGCCGTGCACTGCGTTATGATCAATAGAATCTGCAAAATCCGCACGAATAGTACCCGGTGCTGCATCGGCGGGGTTGGTAGCGCCCATAATTTCTCGATGACGAGTAACGGCATTATCACCTTCTAGGACTTGTACTAAGACGGGCCCTGAGCTCATAAAATTAACTAATCCTTGAAAAAAGGGGCGTTCTTTATGGATAGCATAAAAATCTTCGGCTTGTTTTTTGCTTAAGCGCAGCATTTTAGCGGCGACGATACGCAGACCATTTTTTTCAAAACGGCGATTGACTTCACCGATTAAATTTTTAGCAACAGCATCTGGTTTGATAATAGATAAAGTTTTTTCATTCGACATGGTAGGGATTCTCTACAAATTAAATTTTAAGGAGCCGTATTATAGCGGATTAATAAGAAAAATAAACAGAGAATAAAATAATAAAGCGGAGGAATGAATTGCAAGAAAATTTTTTAACTAATTGATAAATAGAATAAAAATTTTATAGTTTTGTATCGATGTGAAAAGGATTACACTAGCTTATATTAGTAAAATCATGTATAATTTATAGACATAAAGATATAGAAAGTAGATTGATGTGGCAATTCTCTAAATATTTTATAAAGAGGCAGGAATATTATGGCAAGTCCACGTAAAATTGAACTAAGTGATATTAAACCTTTTGTTTCTCCCACAGGTGCAGCTGTTATTCCCGTTGATGAGAAAGTATTAAAAGATAATCTTGAAGCTGCCTTTCAAAAACCGCGTACTATTTTTGTAGGTTCTTCTACGGATCTCACTGGTTTATTTAATCCAAGTTTAGATCGAAAAGGAATTGAAGCAGAATTATCAAGACTGAGTAAAGCAGATTCAATAAAGCACACTTCCAAAGGACTGACGAGACGTTCTTCGATTCCATTAACAGGTGCGATAGCTGGGGAGGTTGCTAACCATATTTATGCAGCAGTGCAATATGCAGCATTCATTAAAAAACTTGATGATTATCCTAAGTTTAAAGAACTTATGGCAGATCCTGGAATAAAAGATAAGTTAAAAAATTATTGGTTGAAAAATGATACTGATATTAATACTTCTAGTGACAAATTTGAGAAGATGTTAGGTGAGTTATCTGATGTAGAAGTGCCTGCTGTTATAGAGCACGATAAAGTAGTAGAGATCATCAATCAGGTAAAAGGAATATTTAATAAATATCTACAAATTGAGAATCTATTAGAAGGTATGCAGGCTGCAGGAGCTGATATACCTCTTGTCAGAGAAGTTGTCTATAATAAAAACATCAAACTTTTTAACGATGCACCTGCTTTCCAGGATATTTTATCATCCACAGAAACAGTTGATGGAGAGCGAATCAAGGATATTGTAGCTAAAGATTGGGGAGCATTTGAGGCACCTTCTTATGAAAAATTACAAAATTTATGGGTAGAGCTTGCACAAGCAATAACTAAAGGACAGGCTATTGCTGCAATTCGGAAGTCTTTTGGAGCAAATGTTTCTGGATTTATTGATAGATCCAATTTATTAGGTTCAGCAGCGCCTACATTAGCAACACTCAAAGCAACTGCCATCTATCAAAGATTCTTAGCAGCTAACAAAAATAATCCAAAATTATTAGAAGTTTTAAAGCAGCCAGCTGTTAGAGATGCGATTATTAAATATTGGGCAGATAATAATGCTAGTTTTGATGAGATAAATCGTAAAGTAAGAGATTTTCGCAATTCTTTAAAAGAGTTGAAGGATGATGCTAATGCAGGAGTTATAAGTGCATTAAATAACGTAGTGAAACTAGATGTCGCTCCTATTTTAGATTTAGCGGCGATTTTAGGTGCATCAACGTCTCCGACTCTTAAGTTAGAATCGACAGGAGGCGCTAACACAGACTTATTAAAGTCTATTAGAGCAGGTCAACAATATGCTGATTTTATGGATGATGCGAGTAATAGAGGTATATTAAGTACTTTTCCTTCGTTAAAAGCTTACCTTGAGTCTCAGCAAATAAAGAATTACCTTACGGATAGTAAAAATATAGATTTACTATCAGATAAATCTTTAACTAAATTGATAGAGGAATTACAAAAACCTGGGGTGACGTTGTTATCAAGGGGAATAATTACTTATTTGCAGGTTGCTGGGGTTGCAGGTGCTATTACTCTTGATGAAGCTAAATTAAAAAAAGAATTAGCTAATTATCAAGTGTTATCAGACAAACGATTTGATGAGTTTCCTACTCTTAGAGAGTTATTTCGCACGGAGAGTGTGCTTAAGAAGCTACAAGATCAAGGAATACAGATATATCCCATTGAATTTATAAAGACATTGTTAGAAGCGGATATATCTGATGATGAAAAATTAAGAAACTCTATAAATATAACGGCCTTTGGGATAGATAACATTATTGAAAAACCTTTCCCAAAAGATCTAAAAGAAATTCGTGGTGAATTGCGATTATATATATTTTTACATGATCCTCACTTCTCAGAATTATGTAAGAAAATGCCAGAATTAGAAAAGATATTTAATGATAAAGATGTTAGGGACGCTCTTGGAAAGTATTGGCAAGCAAATGACAATTGGCTAGTACCCGGAGATGCGTTAGAGAAGATATCGCGTGATTTAGTAGCAAAAAGTGGCGCCGATACAGCCTCAGTTATTCACGAATCTCTTAAAAAAATAGGAAGTACTATTCCGGGTTTAGAAGCTGCTGTCAACAATGCTGTTAAAGGTAAGAGTTTTAATCCAACTAAATTTAACATTCAAGCAGGTTATGCCAAACTTGTTGATCAATTAAAAGATAGTAATCCTGTCTTATCAAAAATATTAGCTACAAATGCCAAACTGTTCCAAGATAAATTGTTTGTAGAAAACAAATCTGTGCCTTCGCTTTTACAAATACAAGCTCTTGAAAAAGAACTAGTGGAGACCTTGCCTGCTGTTGTACTGGATGATAAATCAGCTAAATTAGCAAACCTTGTAACAATATCAGATAAATTAAAAAAACTTTTCGACATATCGTTAAGCATGGATGAAGATATAGAATTGCGGCAGTCTTTAGGTGGCAGAAAAAAACTTGAAGCAAGTTTAAAATACTCTGTATTTCTCCAACAATTTGCGGATACTCCAGAGTTAACAAAACTCTTCCTCCAAAATGAAGTTCGAGAAGAATTGCTTAAGTATTGGGCGGCTCATTCTAGTCCGACACCGGCTCGATTTGATGAGTTTATTAGAGCTCTTTCAGAGACATCAAAAAGCTCTGTTCGTGATTCAACTCGTAATATGATAGAGGGGTTAATTACAGGAGTTCATGTAGGGCAAACAACTTTAGGAACAGCTATAAAAGCTGTTCTACCTGATGGTGTATCTTCTGATGATGCTTGTAACGCCATAGCAGCTGAAGCAAGATGGCTTGTCTTTAAAGGGAAAAATCCAGCTTTAGCAGAAATATTGGGTGCTGATTTTGCAAAAGAATTTATTGCTAAGAGTACACTTTCTAATCCGATAAAAGTTAATGAATTATTAACTGGTTTAGCAGCCTTACCAAAAGAAGCTAAAGAAGAGACCGTTCTTACAATAATAAATACTCACTTAGGAATTGAATTAAAATTAGTATCGGGCGCGCCGCGTGACCTATTAGCAATTCGCGCGGCTGCTCGTTATGATAAATTTATTTTAGATAATGAAAGTATATTAAATCGAAGTGAGTTAAAAATTCTTAAAGAAATTTTAACTAATCCTGCAATGAGAAAAGTGTTGGTGGAGCATTGGAAAAGTTCGTCCCCACCTTCTTCTTCTGATCTAAATTCTTTTGTTGTTAAATTAGGGTTAGCAAAAGGTTCAAGCACTAAGATACGGGAGGAGTTTGAGAACTTCTTTGGAATGGCTGCGGGTCTTCAGGATGCATTGAAAAGTAATGGGGTTACACCTGGAACCGCCTCCCTCAAAAGTCGAAACTTGTCTAGGGTTGCTCAACTAGAAAGTGCCCGCATAGCTTATCTCTCTCGTATTGATCATCCTTTATTACGTGATGCGATGATTGCTTCTGGAATGAAAATTGGAGATGGGAAAGAATTAGAATCTAAAACTATGGTGGATGCTTTAAATAAGTTTATGCGAGAGAATTCTCCTGTGGACAACGCCGTAATCACTCATCAAATAAAATCCGTTAGAGGCACATTTGTTTCAGTAAGTAGTAGAATAGTGCCTTCTGATGCTGAATTAGATAAGCTTTTTAAGAGACAAGAATTAACATCTTCTGATTATGCAATAGAACAAAAAAGAATTAATGCAATTTATAGAACTTTTTCAGACGATGCAACAGTAACAGAGTTAAAGGATGTGGATGCTCGCAGTAAATCTCCTATTAAATTAGCATTGCGCGAAATTTTCTTAAAAAACAAATGGGCTTTACCCGCTGATGAAAAGCCAATTAAAAAACTTTTGGCAGCTGACTTTGGAATGCTAAAGTATGATGATTTTATTGCTAACTATCTTCATCCTGTATTAACAGCGGGAGGAATAAGTCTCACAACAAATGAAATAAAAAAACTCTTAACGCAAAAAGACTTTGAAAAACTCCAGCAACCCTATTTTTTATCAAATATTAATTTTGAGCAATTTGTTAAAACACTTGCTTCTGAAAAAGCTATGAAAATTCATAGAGTCGATACTTTGGAGGTAGCTTTAAATAAAGCATTAGAGAGTAAATCAGTTCTAAAAGATCGCGGCTATAGCGTTTCTGCGGATATGAGAGAAAGTAAAGAGTCTCTTGCATCGCAAATCAAAGATAATGAAAATATAAAAGATCAATTAGAAAAACTTCTGCAAGAACGTAAAGCGATTGCCAAGCAATTAGAGGTAATGAAGAAAGTTGCAAAAGAATATAGTTCTAAAAAATTTCTGGTTCCAACTGCAGGTACTTTGACTTTTAATGCATTGAAGTCTTTGTGGGTTGGGGCTGCTCTGCCATCACATGGTACTAAGGCGATCGAGATAGAACAGATTGAGTTTAACAAGATTTTAAAATTTCTGAAAGATAATGATCTTGATGAAGAGATTAGAGACGGTGCAAAAAGCATCTTAGATAAAGCGCCTAAACATTTATTACTTGGTGGGCTTACAATTGATTTAGAAGCTGCAAAAACAACAACAAATGAAAAAGAGAAAAAAGCCTACAATAAATTAGGAGCTATTTATTTTGCATTATCAAATGAAAAACACTTTGAAAAAATTTCCAAATCAAATGATAAAGAAATTGAGCGCTTAGAAACACTGCAAAAATCGGCAGAAAAAGTTGGTTCTTATCTTAAAGAAGCGCAAAACAATGAAGGCTTGGCTCCTGATGATCGTTTAATTGCAACGTATTATTCTGATATGAGTCATTTGCCATTAAATGCAACTGACCAGCAAATTCAAGAGGCTTATTATAAGTTAAGTGATAAGTATAGCTCAGCTCCTGAGGCTAAGATGACTGTTGTCACTGATGATTCTAAACGTGGCGTTAGATTGGGTGAAGTAAAGCAAGGTTCATTAAGAGATCATCAAACTATTTTTTATGATAAAACACTTGATATGTGTGGTAAGTTGAAAATAGAGCCTAATCAAATTGAATTGAGCTTTCGTATGGAGCCACGTGCTTTGGTATCGGTATTAGGGAGCGAAACGGCTCGTTTTTATAAACCTACAATGAGAGATCAAACAGATAAGGATGGTAAGCCTAAACTAGATCCAGCTGATCCGGAACAGAAAAGAACACTCAAAGAAATTGCTGTGCATGGATGGCAAAAAGCTGAAACGCATTGGCGCGAATTCAAAGGTATTCCTACTCCGAAAAATATAGAAAATCATTTATTAAAAAACATGGATGTACAGGGGGATGAACAAAAATTAGCTAAAGTGAAAGCAGTAGCAGCAGAAAGTTATAAGAAATATATGGATTCTGCGTGGAAGAGCGTAGTTTATTCTCGTTCTGCAATAGATAAGAAAGTGCTGTTGCCTAATCCATTTGTATTTGAAGGTGTGATTAAAAATATAAATACACTGGCTGCATTACACCAATTACAAACACTTCCTGATGCTGCTGGAAAGAGAATATATGGGGCATGTATTAAGATTGAAACAAATGATTATGCTTTATATGTCGCTATGATGTGTGCGGCGACAATTAAAGGTTATGAGGTTGAGGATGCTTCTGGATTTCGTCATAATCTAGAGATGAAGCTGACTCAAGATGGTGATAAAATTAAAAAATACATCAAAGCTTTAAAACATCCAGCCAATGGCTATGTTGATTTATTTAAAGATGTGATTCAACAACCTATACAAAAAGTAGAGCAAGAACAGAAAAAATTCTTGCAAGAAAGTGAATCTTTTACTCCAAGACTAGGTGGTAAATCATCTTAAGTTTTCTTGCTTAGATATATTTTAACTACAAACTATTCAGTCATTATCAAACGAATAGTTTCTAGTGTCATAAATAATGTCATTGGTTGAATTGGGGATTCCACAAATCCCCTAGATAAATAAAATTTTTTGGCATTTTCAGATATTGCGTGTACTAAAATAGCAAACACACCGGCATTTCCTGCGATATTAAGAGATCGTATCATGGCATCACGAAGCAAGGCACTACCTAAACCTTTATTATGATAATTCTCATCAATTGCTAATCTACCCACTAGTATTATGGGTAATGGGTTTGGCATATTGCGTCTCATGGTTTTAGGTGCATTTTCATGAGAAATAGCACCGGCTGAAAGAGCGTAATAGCCAATAACTTTATTAAATCTAGATATAACAAAGCAACGAGAAGCGCCTGTCAATTGATTTTTAAGCGCTCGTTTTTTAAGCCAATCATCTAATGATGGTTCTCCACTGCTGAAGTCTTCTACATCATGCTCTATTGATAATAAAATGGGTAAAGTTAAATCATTCATGCGTAATATTCTTTTTTTGATTGATATCCCAAGGTGCTTTTGTTCTAAGTAATTTACGTAATCTATCAGTGGCAGGTAGAGGTTGATCCATCAAGGCCTGAAATTCTTCAAACGTAGTTTCATTAACTAAAAAGAACGTTTGATCAAGAAGCACGTTTTCAGCTCTTCGGCAAGCAGCTTCCAGCATAAAATCTGAACGATTTTTCCCTAATATTTCAGCAGCTTGATCAATTAAATCACGTTGACGTAATTTAACCCTAAGATTAATAGGCACAGATTGTTTATTTTGCTCATGACTCATGTTATTTTCTCCTCTAATATATACATTAAGTATACAATAACGTATATAAATTTTCTATACATAGCGAATAAATACAATTTTGAAATAACTTATTGAAAATGAGGATATTTTTATATTGCTATTGACTATGGGCAACTATTAAGCTGCTGCGTACATATGAGTACACAAATTTAGAGGAATATTTATGGAAATGCCAATAGTAAAAGTAGGTATACGCGAATTTCGCGCCCATTTATCAAAAGCTAAGGGTGATTAATGTCGCCTCATATTTTAGTATTAGATGTGTTTTTAACTGCACAAAAAGAGGATGCAGAAAGAGATATAAAACTTTCCGGAGAGGGCGTCCGCCAATGTTCTATTCGTCATGTTTCTCTATAGAGTTTTATTTACTATAAAGTCAATCAGTTAAATCAATTTAAGTTTGTATTCGTTCGCCAAAGTTTGTTACAATTCGCGCTTCTAGGGTTACCTTAGGGGTAACCTTTTTGAGGAGTATCTATGATCACATTAGAGACATTGGAAAGTTGGCTTTCCGCTAAAGAAGATGAACATTTAGATTTTAAAGAAGCAAAAAATCAATATGACACAAAGAAGTTGCTACGTTACTGTGTTGCTTTTGCTAATGAAGGAGGAGGATATTTAATCTTAGGAGTAAATGATAAATCACGTCAGGTAGTGGGTACAAATGCTTTTCAAAATATTGGAGAAGTTAAATCCTCAATATTAAACAAACTACATTTTCGAGTAGAAGTTTATGAATTATCGCATTGTAACGGTAGGGTGCTCATTTTTGATATCCCTTCTCGACCTTTTGGTCAGCCGTTGGAATTAGATGGTGCGTATCTCATGCGATCAGGAGAAGAGCTTGTTCCGATGTCTCCAGATCAATTGCGTCGTATTTTTGATGAAAAAGAATCCAACTGGTTTACCTCGCCAGCAAGGAAAGAATTAAGTTCAGACGAGGTTATAAGTTTATTAGATACGCAAATTTATTTTGACTTAATGAAGCTACCTTATCCTTCAACGCGTGAAAAAGTTTTAGAGCGCTTAGTGAGTGATGGGTTGATTCAGGTTACTAAAAATAATGCTTGGATAATCTTAAATTTAGCCGCTATTTTGTTAGCAAAAAATCTCGAGGCATTTTCGCCGGCACTTGCTCGTAAAGCTTGTCGGCTTGTGATTTATAAAGGGGTAGATAAGCTTTCTACTCAGGATGATAAGTTTGATTTTAGAGGTTATGCAGTTGCTTTTGATAATCTAATAGAATATGTCCATTCTACTGCGCCCCAGAATCATTTTATTGAGCAAGTGGTGCGTGAAGATGTGAAAATGTTTCCTAAGCAAGCCTTGAGAGAACTAATTGCAAATGCTCTAATTCATCAAGATTTCTCGGTGGTCGGTGCTTCTGTCACTGTCGAAATGTACTCTGATCGTATAGAGATATCAAATCCAGGTAAACCCCCTATCAATGTGGATCGCTTCATTGATGAATATCGATCTCGTAATGAATTATTAGCTAATCTAATGAGACGTCTTGGTTTTTGTGAGGAAAGAGGTAGCGGAATAGATAAAGTTATAAAAGCAGCAGAAATTTATCAATTACCGGCTCCAGATTTTAGAGAAGGAGCGGTTCGAACTATTGCAATATTATTCTCTCATCAAGACTTTAAAGATATGCAAAAAAAAGATAGGGTTCGGGCTTGTTATCAACATTGTTGTTTGCTGTATGTTAGTTCAAAATATATGTCAAATCAAACACTTAGAGATAGATTTCAGCTTTCAGAGGCAGCCACAGCTACAGTGTCCTTAATAATAAGTGAAACAAAAGACATAGGTCTTATTAAAGTAGATGGATTGGGCTCAAAATCGACTCGTTATGCTAGATATGTTCCATTTTGGGCATAAAAAGTGCTTTAATGCAAACCCAAAAATAGCCTATAAAATTCATTTAAGTTATTAAATTCAATAAATTACGTGCTTTAAAGCAAAATAGGGATGTATGGCCAAAATAAAAATATTATCAGCGAAAGCAGTAAATTCCTTACCTGAAGGGTTTCATGCGGATGGGGGGAATCTTTTTTTACGAGTTCGAGATGGTTCAAGAGTGTGGTTTTTTCGGTATAAAAAAGCAGGAAAACAAATTTCAATTGGATTAGGAGCAGCTCATTCTCGTTCTTTATTAGAAGCTCGTGCCATATCAGAGCGAATGAGAAATGCACTTTTAAATGGACGAAATCCTAGTGCTGAAATAATAAAGAAAAAAACTTCTATCGTTACCTTTGATAAATATGCTTTAGAATTTATTGAATCGAAACGCTCTGCCTGGCGAAACATCAAACACATCAATCAATGGATAAGTACTTTGCAAAATTATGTTTCCCCCAAAATTGGTGATAAATCACCTGCTGATATTTCTTTAAGTGATGTAAAAAATATCTTATCTCCAATTTGGACTACTAAAACAGAAACAGCAAGCAGGGTGAGAATGCGAATTGAGGCAGTGCTAGATTATGCCGCTGTTCTTGAAGAAAGTGATAGACGTAACCCCGCTCGCTGGAAAGGAAATCTAGATAAAATATTTCCTGCTCCAAGAAAAGTAACTAAGCCTGTTCATTTTGCTTCAGCTCCTTATACTGAAGTGCCTCGTATTATGGAGGAATTACGTGTTAAAAATAGTTTATCAGCTTACTGTTTACGCTTTATTATTCTTACGGCAGCTCGGTCGATGGAAGCTCGTTCAGCTTATTGGAGTGAAATAAATTTAGAAAAAAGAATTTGGACAATCCCTGCTTCTCGTATGAAAGCGAATCGTGAGCATACTGTACCTTTATGCGGCGAAGCTATTGAAATATTATTAAAAATGCAAGAATTTCGACAAGTTGAAAATCCGCTAGTATTTCAAGGGGAACGCAAAGGATTGATTTCAGATGTAGCAATTAATAAAACTTTGAGAGGAGTTGCAAAAAATTGTACTACTCATGGATTTAGATCATCTTTTAGAGTTTGGGGTGCTGAGATGACAGTTGCCTCAAGTGCGGTGCTAGAGCTTGCATTGGCGCATGCTAATAAAAATAAAATTGAAGCAGCTTATCAGAGAAGTAATTTGTTTGAAAAAAGACGAGAGCTAATGGAGGCATGGGTAGAATTCTGTGGAAATAAATACAATATTATGACTTTTTACAAGGAAAAATTGCATGACTGATTTGAGCCAAGATTGTAATATCGACAAGAAATTAGAAAGAGAAATTCAACAGAAGATAACTGATATTGCAAAGTTAAATCTTTCCTCAGAAAAACTTTTACAACTTGTTGCAACGTAAGCGATCTATCTCCTACATCTTTTAAACCATTCAAATACCTGCAATATTGTTGCTTTCAATAATTAAGGCTGTATCAATGAAAGCAATCAATCAACTATCAAAAAAATTAGCAGAAAAAGAAGCATTTTGGCAACAGCATTATACCTTACTAAAATCGAGTGGATTATCAAGAATAGAATATTGTCGTGAAAATAATTTAAATTACGATCAGTTTGGTTATAGGATAAGTAAATGGAATAAAGCAATATCAGTCGATAACAATCAGGATCAATTGGTTTCAGTCAAACTGAAGCCTGTCCCTGTCAATCAATCTTTTAATTCATCTCTTTTATGTACGCTTGATTTAAAAAACGGCCATCAATTAAGAATTCACGATTCTGCAGCATTAATGATTATTTTAGAAAGGTTTTATTGATATGTTGCTGACATTTAATGGCGATATTTGGTTATATCCAAAGCCAATTGATTTTAGGAAGCAAATAGATGGAATTGTCATGTTAATAGCCGACCATTTGCAATTAAATCCTGCTTCAGGTCAATTATTTTTATTTCGCAATAGAACAGCTAATAAAATAAAACTTTTGTGGTGGGACAAGAATGGATTTTGGTTATGTTATAAAAGATTAGAAAAAGGAAAATTAAAATTTCCACCAATTATTGATCAAGCATTGGAATTAACAAGAGATCAATTAAGTTGGTTATTATCCGGGTTAGATTGTATGAAGCAGCTTTCTTTACCGGAGATTAAACCGAAAAATTTTTATTAAAAATTGCATAAAAATGTGAAAAATAGCGATTTTTATAGTATAATTTATTAAAATTATATAGTGATTATTTATGAATTTCGAAACAATAATAAAAAATCAAAACGATGAAATACAAGAATTAAAAGCCGTTAATCTCACTCTAGAAAAACGTTGCGAGCAATATGCGCAAGCCTACGATCAGATGCATGCTCAATTAAAAGAGTTAATCAGAAATCGATTTGGTAAAAAATCAGAACGATACATCGATCCTGAACATCCGCAAATAAGCTTGCTTGGAGACGCAAATTTATTTGCGAAAAAAGATGAAGAAGGAAATCAGATAGATGATGACATAGAGGTGAAATGCCATACCCGAAAGAAAAATAAAACAAGTAAAAAAGATGTTCCTATTCGAATAGAAATTATTCCTGTCTGTGAGGAAGACAAAAAATGTGAATGCGGAGCCTGTAAAGAAGTCATTAGCTATGAAACAAAAAAACTTTTGAATTACCAGCCAGCGGTGTTAGAAATTATTGAGCAACGTCGTGAGATTGTTGCTTGTAATAAAAAGTGTGATAGTAAAATTGTTACAGCACCAGCACCGCTTCACATATTACCAAAAGTCAAAGCGACTGAAGAATTTTTAGCTTTTTTAATTGTTAGTAAACTAGATGATAGACAACCATTATATCACTTAGAAAAACAACTGAGTGCACGCTATGGAATTGATTGCTCGAGACAAACTATGGCACGCTGGCTAATTGATTTAATGTTTCCTTTACAACCTATTTATAATTTAATGAAAGATTATGTCATCGGTTATGATGTAGCAAGCTGTGATGCGACAACACTTCAGGTACTGAATGAACTGGGACGAGCAGCTGAAACAAAATCTTACGCTTATTGTATACGCGGCGGCT
Organism: Gammaproteobacteria bacterium; assembly: GCA_013287765.1. Taxonomy (GTDB): domain Bacteria; phylum Pseudomonadota; class Gammaproteobacteria; order DSM-16500; family DSM-16500; genus JABDDD01. The sequence goes on from JABDDD010000004.1 coordinate 38,441, forward strand.
CACCAAAAAATGCGGTTATTTTATATGATTACAATGATAAATTGCATAAATTTTTTGTAAAAAACTGGTTTGAAGGATTCAAAGGCTATCTGCATGTTGATGGAGATAATTTTTTTGACCTGATCGGTGAAGTGAGTGATTTAGTAAATTGTAATGCGCATGCGCGACGTAAATTTGAACCTATTGCAACTAGCACAAAAGGAAAAGGTCTGGCAAAAGAAGCAATGCGTTTTTTTAAAGAACTTTATAAAATAGAGCGTGAAGCTAAAAACAATCATCTAACACCAGGACAACGTTATGAGTTACGTCAAGAAAAATCTAAACCATTAATAGATAAATTTAAATCATGGCTAGATGAAATGATTCCTACGGTATTACCCCAATCTCCATTAGGTAAGGCCATGAATTATTGCATTAAGCTTTGGCCAGGCCTCACAAGATTTTTAGAAGATGGACGTCTTGAGATTGACAACAATTTGACAGAACAAGAAATCAAACCGCTTGTTATCGCACGCAAGAATTTTTTATTTGCGTCTTCAGTTGATGGCGCGAAATCACTTTGTATGCACTTCAGTTTTATTCGAACAGCAAAACTTCATGGATTAGACCCTTATCATTATTATGTTAAATTGTTAAAGAACATTCCTCATTGTAAGACAGTTGAGGACTACGAGAAATTATTGCCTTGGAATATAGCCGCATGAATAAAGTAAAAACCTTGCTAAATGGTAAGAAAATATCAGATATATTTAATGAATATGCATTGCCTGTTATAGAGACTTATATGTATGATGCGGGCTATGCCAGCCTCGAAGATGTAAGTATTGAAGAACTAGATCAAATATTGCAATTTCCATGGGTAATTTGGAATGCTGTCGTTGCGCAAGGAAAAGATACAATTGATTATTTAGGTAGCATAACATTGCTTACTAAGCATACGCCACAGGAAGTGAAAGAGTTAATTAAATTTATGAGAAAAAGAAAAGAAACAAAATTTAAGAAATACGATTTCTTTTTGGGCGAGGTTAAACTCAATCGCAATATTGACAATAAAATCATTATATCTGTAGAGGCGAAGGTTCCTCGTAATAATAAATAAATTGTTAAAGAGCAAATGCTATCATCGAAGGGGGATTATGGCAGGAAAAGTTTATTAAACAAGCATGGAGTTGGTGGATCGCTTACGGATATTTTTATATTGCTATTGACTATGAGCAACTATTAAGCTGCTGCGTACATATGAGTACACAAATTTAGAGGAATATTTATGGAAATGCCAATAGTAAAAGTAGGTATACGCGAATTTCGCGCCCATTTACCCCAATATCTTATGACATCGTTACCGATAGCCATCACTCGACATGAGGAAACGATAGGTTTTTATATCCCAACGAAACATCACCATGATAAAGCAGAAGTGGATACTATATTTTAACTACAAGCCCCTTAGCAGAAAACCATCCATTGACAGCGGATGGTTTGTTGAGTATCCTTCCATTATAAATGGAGGGTTATAATGACTATATCACCGGATTTGCTAAAACGTATCATTTTTGATCAACAAGAAGATCAGCATTGGCCAAAGCTATATATACCTCGGACTATCGAAAAGAAATTAGATAGGCTTAGTCAAAATAAAGAAATAATTGTTTTGTCTGGTATCAGGCGATGTGGTAAATCTGTGTTGTTAGAGCACGTTAGAAGAATACGTAAAAATGAGCATGATTATTATTTTAATTTTGAAGATGAAAGATTGGTTAATTTCGGAACTGAAGATTTTGAAGTTTTGCATCAAACATTAATTTCTCTTTATGGTGTGCAAGAAAATTTCTATCTAGATGAAGTTCAGAATGTGCCAGCGTGGGAATTATTTGTCCGACGTATGTATAACAAGGGTTGCAAAATATATATAACAGGTTCAAATGCTAATTTATTTAGTGAAGAGTTAGGAACAAGATTGACTGGTAGGTATATATCTCTAGATATTTATCCGATTTCTTTTGCTGAGTATTCACAATTTCATATTCCGCTTACGCGCGTTGATTTTAGTACCACTGAAATTGGCATGTTAAAAGAAAAGTACTCTAACTATTTAAAATATGGTGGAATTCCAGCATATATAGTTAGTAAAGATACTGAATATTTACATTCTTTATACGAAAGTATACTTTATAGAGACATAATAACTAGATATAAAGTTGGCAATCCAGAAGCATTAAAAAAATTGCTTTTTTACTTGGCAAGTAATTGCGGCAAAGAAGTTACTTTATCCAAACTTCTCGGCATGATAAATAATAATGGTAAAATTATTAAAAGTAATACGACCATTTCTGATTATTGTAGCTATATTGAAAATAGCTTTATGTGTTTTTTTGTGAGTCGTTATGATGATAATCTAAAAGCTCAACAACAGGCTCCCAAAAAAATTTACTTTGTTGATCATGTTTTAGCGAAAATGTTAGGGTTTAGAACGAGCGAAGATCATGGTCGTATGTTGGAAAATATTGTTTTTGTCGAATTAAAACGTAGAGGGTATGATATATTTTACTATAGTGGTTCTAGGGAGTGTGATTTTATAGTGCGAGAAGGCTCTCGTACCCAGCAAGTGATTCAAGTCTGTATTGAATTGTATGATCCATCCACTAAGGCGAGAGAAATATCAGGTTTAGTAGAGGCAATGGATAAATTTTCTTTATCTGAAGGATTAATTATTACTGAGAATGAAGAAGGTAATGAAATTGTAGTGATGAATGGAAAAAAGTATCATATTATTATTAATCCAATTTGGAAATGGTTAAGAATCATCAATGATTGATGACAAAGCGTGATAAATCAGCTTCTAAAAAAACTCGTCATTTGGGATAACTATGCAAATAAATTACCGGAGAGGGCGGGATTCGAACCCGCGTGGGGGTCTAAACCCCCCATCCGATTTCGAGTCGGCGCCGTTATGACCGCTTCGGTACCTCTCCTTTTAAGATGCCGATTATAAAGCGCAACGAAACAATTGGCTACTAAAAAAGGTCATTAGAGGGTCAAGTCTGTACAATTGATATTTCCATCAAACATTTTTTTGGGATAGTGATATATCAATTATCCAGACTTGACCCCTTATTAATATTAAAAAGTTTGTGTCATTAATTAAAAGATTGCAGGAGGAGGATATATGAGTCACACAAGAACTTCTGAATATCCATTTATCATTCGACATCTTTCAAATGAAGAGGGTGGTGGTTATTTAATTGAATTCCCGGATCTTCCTGGTTGTATGTCTGATGGTGATACTATTGAACAAGCTATTAATAATGGTCAGGATGCGGTAGATGCTTGGATTGCAGCTGCAAGAGAAATGAATAGGCATATCCCAAAACCTGGTGAATTAGAAAGCCAAAGTGGTAAGTGGGTGCAACGTGTACCAAAGTCAATTCATTTGCGCCTTGTTAATAGAGCGAAAGAGGAGGGTGTTAGTTTAAATACGCTAGTCATTATGATGCTTTCTGAATCATTAGGAAGTGAAAACTATCGTGCGTTAAAATAGTATTTTAAATATTGTGGCGAGCGCAAGAAGAGGGTGATGTCGAGAAGTTTAGTCTTTCAAATTTTGCTAGAGCCTTGTTATAATCCCTGCAATTAGAAAGCGACTGGACAGTATTTTTTACGCTGCATTCAAGCTGAAAATGCGTCAATAGTTAGTCGCAGGCAGCGAAATTAAACTGATTTTAAAATAACACCATAAATGGATTAAAAATGAAATCAATAAAAAAAATACTCCTTGGATTCGTAAAGTATAAAAAAATTAAAATTAATAATAAATCTAATTATATTTTTTATAAAATTATTAACTATATTAATGAGCAAAAAGCATATGTAATTCAATGTATCAATACGAAGGCTATTTTTCGCTCAAAAATAACCGATTTAGTTTTTGATACAGACTTATTATATGGCTTACATCCAATACAAGCTTGTTACATAGGTATTGAATATATCATAAATATGAATAAGACTAACTGTACCAAAAATCAAAAATACCAAAAAAAAACAAAAGAATATTCTATCTATCGATACGGCGAATATAGTCTTCTTTATCAGAAAAGAAATGGTGATTTTTGCTTTATTAATAATTTTACTAATGAAGAATTTATAATGGATCCTTGGGAGATTGCTTTATCCGAGGAGCTGATTCGGGAATTTGATGCGGTACAAGCATTTCATATTGGATGCATGGCAGGACATAGAATATGCCATGACAAGAATAGTTACGAAAAACCTAGAATTTTAAAAAAGATCAATCTCCGAGTTATAAAATAGCATGAAAAAACTTCAATCAACACTCGATAATTTGCCCGGATTTTACTCCTTAATTATTCTTTCTATGATATACATGAGTATCATGTTATGTAATGCCATCTTAACAAATCGTTATGTTGGAATTAATAGCCTCTATTTTTTGGGAGGCACATTGACGTCACCATTTATTTTTATATTGGATGACATTATCGCTGAGATTTATGGTTATGAAATAGCAAAATGCGTAATTTTATCTGGGTTCACTGCCCAAACATTATTTATATTAATATGTCAGCTCGTTGTGCGCGCACCCTTTCCTTCTTTTTTTACAGAACAAAATGCTTATTCTTTTATTTTAGGGTCATCTCTTTTAAGAATTGATATAAGCGGATTTATTGCATATATTTTTGCAAACTTAATTAATTCTTATTTGTTAACACGATGGAAGTTTTTATTAAAGGGGCGATATTTTTGGGTAAGAAGCATTGGTTCTTCTATGTTTTCCGAAGCATTATACTCTTTTTTGGCTATTTTAATGATGGAGATACAGTCTATCCCTTTTCATGATATCTTAAAAGTCGTTATAATTAGTTTTTCCATTAAAGCTAGTTATAATATTGTTTTTATTGGACCTGCTAGTTGGTTAGTCAATAAAATTAAAAATATAACTGGCATTGATGTTTATGATTTTCCAAAAAAATTTACACCTTTTAAGTATTTGAAAATAAAACCGGAGAAAAAAACATGTTAGAAGAGGTTGTAGCCGGAGCACAAAGGGGGGTTGATGAGGCTGCTCTTGATGTTGCTGAAATGTACAGAATAAAAGTAGGAGGTTGGTGTCCTAAAGGTAGAATCAATGAAGCAGGGAGTATTCCCAAAAAATATAGTCATCTTAAGGAAGTTTCAGGGATATTTAAAAAAGAACAAGACAATTACGATCTCAGGACAAGAAAAAATATTGAGGATTCTGATGGAACCCTTGTCTTAGTTCCGAAAATACCATTACCTGCTCACATTAAAGATGGAACACTATTAACTATTAAAGAAGCAATAAAGCAACGAAAACCCTTTTTGATGATAGATTTATCTGAACCGAACGAAGAAAACGCAGAAAAAGTTGTATTGTGGTTAAGAGAAAATTTAATTAAGAGACTAAATATTGGCGGCCCTCGAGAATCCAGTAGTGAAGGCATATATGAGTTGAGCTTTAATTTCCTCAAAGAAACATTAAAACATTTATATCCTAGACCTCGGTTTTAAATAATTAAATTATTTTATTGCTAAATCTTTTCTGGCTGAAAATATTGTAAAAATAATAACACCCATAATGGAGTGTTCAATTTTATTATAAAAAAGTGATTCCGAGCCATAGATAATCGGCTGTAACTGCCATTTGGGCGAATCAATGATCAGTTCTCTTAGAGACAAAGTTCCATCTTGCGTCATTTTAATTAGCACTACATCTCTATCATTGGGCGTTTCATGAGGGTCAATAATAAATAAAGTACCCATTGGAAATCTTGGTTGCATTGAGGGTCTGCTTTCTAATGCAAAAGTAGTTTTACTCAGTGTTTGACTAGGTATTGCAATAGGATACCATTCTTTCCATAATCTCAAATCAATATCATTGATAGATTGAATATCCGTGATAGCCTTCCAGTCCAATATAGGTACAAAGTGAGGTATATTCTTATTCATTAAACTTATAGCACTCAAGTTATGATTTTCCATTAATGAATCTATACTAACATTTAAATAATCTGCAATAGTTTTTAAGGTGGAAATACGTGGATCTTCAGTTTCTCCTGATACTAATCTTCTTACTGTCATAACCGGCATATTTAGAGCTTGAGAAAGGTCATATTCAGATATATTACGAACTTTGAGAAGAGTATGTAAATTTTTAGCTAAAGCCTTTAGTTGATATTTATCAATCTTTAAATCTGCAATATTGTTCATGTTTGTATTTTAACCATTCATTGTATCTCCATAATCTTTTTATATTACTTAAGTTAAATACCATGATCAATAAATAAAAAGTAAATTTATTTAAAATATTAAACATTAAAAATAAAAAAAACTTGATTTAATACCAAATTTGTTATTAATATATAACAAATTTTTTATAATCGGAATTTGCCAGATTAATCCTGGAAATCTAAAGAAGTAAATATTTTTTCTATTAATTATTAAGGAAAATAAAACATGCTAAATGAAATCACCTAGTTTGCTCACATTGTTTATATAAAAAATCACTAAAAAATAATTTAAGTTAAAGGAATAAAAAGATGTCTTCCATAGAGCCGCTTTGTCATTTATTTGGAGTTGATTCAAAAAAACTATCAAAAGAAGAAAATATTTTATTAGAAGCTGATCTTTTTGTATTTATCTGCAGAGAAATTGAAGAAGTTTTCAGAAAAAGTCAGAAAAATTACTTTTTATCAATGAAGTTTACTTTAGAAATGGAGAATCATATGCTTGAACAAAATTTTGTACGTTTGATAATAAAAGACATTTTACAAACTGGAGAATATACATTACAGGGAATTGCTCTTTATACCGATACGCATGAAGATGTTATTGAAGAGCTTGCATCTGGAATAAATGCACGACCCACAGTTAAACCTTTTCGAAAAATTATTGAGCTGCATCGATCAGTAAGACCCGAGCTTTATGAGTCAATGAGGAAGAAAATTGGCTTATAACGCTGTTAGATTGGGACTTTTTATGCGGATTGAGGTAGGGTGGGCAACACGCTGCGTGCCCACCATTTTATCGCAAACGCACTCAAACACCTCTTCTATTTGATAATCATGAAATGGTGGGCACGCAGCGTGTTGCTCACCCTACCTCAGAATTTATAACCCAGGCGGAATTAAGCTCGGCTTTTTTGTATCAGCCGGATAGCTCTTATAAGGCACAGGATAATCTGCTTGAATAGTATCTGATGCCATTCCCGCAGGGACTTTCATCGGCGGAATACTGTAGGCTTTGAGATACTCTGTGTCGCGATTTTTAATGATGCCTTTATCCCCATAGACATACGAACAACTAGCCAAAAAGGATATTAAAACTAATAATATTGTTTTTTGTATCATAAAACTTAAACCTTCATATTTTTTTAATAATTGTTTTTCTATTCTCTTAGTAATCCAGTATCTACTAATGTTTTTCTTAAAATAGCATGATATTTTTTATCAAACCAAGTCAGCGGTAAACGAATACCCGCAGGAATACGCCCCATCTCATGCAATGCCCATTTTAATGGAATGGGATTCGGTTCTAAAAAAAGAGTATCATGCAATGGCATCAATTCTTGATTAAGCTTAGCTGCTAATGTTTTATCTTTTGCTAAAGCCGCAAGACAAACCGCTTGCATTTGACTGGGCGCTATATTCGCCGTCACCGAAATAACCCCAGCACCGCCTCTTAAAATTAATTCATAAGCCGTTGCATCATGTCCACTTAATACTAAAAAAGAAGGATCGCAACGATTTAAAATATCAACGCCGCGTTCAATAGCCACAGTGGCTTCTTTAATCCCAATAATACGAGGATGTTTTGAAAGCGTCTCTACTGTCTCTGGGAGTAAATCACAAGCTGTGCGAGCAGGAACGTTATATAAAATAATCGGTAAATCAATAGTGTCAGCAATTAAAGTGTAATGCGCTAATAACCCTTGTTGCGTGGGTTTATTATAATAAGGCGTGACGATCAACGCGGCATCAGCCCCCGCATTTTTAGCTTGTTTAGTTAACTCTAAAGTCTGTCGAGTGGAATGACTGCCCGTGCCTGCAATAACAGGAATACGCCCGGCCACAAGCCCCACCACTTGTGTGATCAGTGCTAATTGCTCTTCTGCTGTCAGGGTTGCACCTTCGCCTGTCGTGCCTGCTATAATAAGACCACGAGTGCCTGAGGCAATGTGCCATTCTACGAGTGCTTGAAGCGTTTTATAATCGATAGACCCATTGGCATCCATTGGCGTGACAAGTGCCACCATGCTACCTTGGAACATCTTTGTTTCTCCCATTTTTCTTCAATGTCATGGTAACACTATTTATTAGGCTGTCTATGTTTTTTTGGCATAATTTCTTATAATCTTTAAGCTTTATTTTAAGGATATTTATGAAGGCGAATCACTTAACGAATAAGCTCTTTGGGTTCCCCTATTTGTTAGCTGCTGCTTTTTTTTTACTATTCAGCATGTTAGGCTCACGTGAGCTTTGGACCCAAGAACATCGTTGGGCTGATGTGGTGAGTTATATGTTTTATGCCCATGATTTCTTGCATCCTATGTTAAATGGGAATGAATATTATGATAAACCATTGCTCTCCTATTGGATGGTTGCAGGTCTTGCAGTATTGACCCATCATTTAACTGCTTGGACGATTCGATTGCCTTCTGCTATAGCTGGATTGATCTCGGTTTATTCTTTGTACAAAATAGGCGTTTGTTTGAAAGACCAAAAACTAGGATTGTTTGCGGGCTGGTTATTTTTGACTACGTTTTATTTTATTTTTTGGTCAAGAGTGGGCAGTACCGATATACTGAATGTCGCAGGTATTTTATTATCTTTAGCTTGGTATTTTTCGAAAAAAGAGCAGGCGAGTTTTTTTGTTTATTTTATTTTTGGTTTAATAGTAGGAGTGAGTGCATTATTTAAAGGATTAGTGGCGCCTGCGGTGATTTTGCTGGCTATTTTGCCCGATCTTTTTTTACAAAAAACAGTTAAGACGCACTTATTGAATTGGCGTTTATATTTGGGGTTATTGCCAGGTCTATTTATTTATTTATTGCCATTTTTCGCCTCAGATATTTTTGGTAATCCTGTTTATCATTCTCATGGGTTAGATTTAGTGTATCGGGAAAATATCACACGTTATTTTCATCCTTTTGATCATGAAGAACCAAGATATATTTATTTTATTTATTTACCGCTTTTTTTACTCCCTTGGACGCCGTTTTTTTTAGCCGCGCTTTTTAGTCGAATTTATTTAAAAAATACTTTATCTTTACCGACAAAATGGTTGCTGTGGACACTGGGCTTATTATTTTTATTTTTTACCTGTTGCGGTTCAAGACGTGGGTATTATGTCTTGCCGTTGATACCGTTTGCAATTTTATTGATAGCTGATTGGTGTTTAGAAAAAGAAAAACCTCGTTATTTTCTTTCCAAGATGATCTTGATGGTTTATATAATATGCATACTTTTTTTTGGCGTGTTGCAGCCTGGATATTATGCAAAGGGTGGGGTGCGGACTTTTTCAATTGTGTTAAAAAAACAAGCGGATAAAATAAAGCCCTGGTCTTTCTGGCAGTTTTCTTTATTAGATGCTGAGACCAAAATGAGTTTTTATCTAGCATTACCGCCTGATGTTAAAAATTATGGAATTGTTGGGCTGCGTGAGGCGCAAACACTTGCGAGTTTACAAAAAAAATGGCCTTCGTTGCTTTTATTGCCTAAGAATACTATTTTTATTACACGCAGGCTTTATGAGCCTATTTTGAATGATTTTTTAAAAAATTATACTTTAGTTGAAGCTGAGCCGACTTATATTGAGTGGATCACGCATAAGAAAAATCCAGACGCACCGATTGCTTATATACCAAATAAATTTGATTAAAGTATTTTATTTTTTTTGTTTTTATAATATGATGGATAAAATTTTTTATAAACAAATGGAATTAACCAAAAGGAAATAGTTATGACGGCACCTGTTACGGATAATTTTTTACAAAAATTTGAAGAAAAAGTAGTTAATCTTTTGACTGAACTTGAAAGTCTCAGAAAAGAAGTGGTTATGTTAAAACAAGAAAATACCACAGTCAAAGCAGAAAAAGCTAACTATGTGAAGAAATTACAAGGATTGATTTCTTTATTTGATTCGCTCAATGCACCTGTTCCGCACGAAACTAATACCAATGAAGTGCATCATTTGCGTCCTGCGACGGAAGAGGAAGCCAGTGCAGTGAGTGCGTAATATCTTTTGTTGACTATATACCAGCGAAAGCTGGCATGACGGCCTTTGATTTATTCACCTCTCCCCTTGTGGGAGAGGTCGACATGCGAAGCATGGCGGGTGAGGGGTGTTTTTAACGTTTTGCAGCTAAAAGCACCCCTCATCAGGCACTTTGTGCCAGCTTCTCCCACAGGGGAGAAGCGGTACTTATTAATGTTCGCATAAGATATGATGGTGTTGTTTTTATTAAGTCACTATGCATTCGATTTTTCCATCGGTTACTTGCACATCGATTTTATCTTGAGTTTTAATTTGGCTCACTGAACGTAACAACGCGTGATTTTTTTTCACTGTCACAATAGCAAATCCTCTTTTCAAAGTCGCAAGCGGGCTTAGTGCATCTAACGTTGCCACTTGCTGATGGAATGCCTGTTGTTTTTTCTGTAAAAGAGTCTTCATTAAATGATTAAAAGTCGCTTGGCATAATTTAAGCTGCATTTGTTGTTGATGAATACGATGCACGGGAGTTAAATCAAATAATTTTTGACTAAGCTCGTGCAATTTTTGTTGTTGTTGATGCATTAATATTTGCTGTAACCGGGTTATTTTTAGTGTGCAAAAATCTAATTGTTGTAATTTTTCTAAAAGACGATTTTTCGGGTGCCATTGCGTTAGATTTTTCTCAATCCACTGTAATTGTTCGAAAGTGTATTGTAATTTTTGTTTAATTAAAAATAATAAACGCTGTTTACTCTGCAGAAATCGTGCTGTTAACTCTGTACTATCTGGTGTGATTAATTCTGCAGCAGCTGATGGAGTCGGCGCACGAACATCGGCAGTGAAATCAGCAATCGTAAAATCAATTTCATGCCCAATGCCAGTAATAATGGGGATAGAAGAATCAAAAATCGCCTGCGCGACACTCTCTTCGTTAAAGGGCCATAAATCTTCAAGGCAACCGCCACCACGTGCTAAGATTAATACATCACATTCTTGACGTTGATTGGCAAGCTTTAAGGCTTTAATAATATTCGCAGCCGCTTTTTCTCCTTGAACTAAAGTTGGATAAATAATAACAGGTGCAACAGCATAACGTCGTTTTAAAACATGTAAAATATCACGAATAGCAGCGCCTGTCGGTGATGTGACTATGCCAATGCAACGGGGAATACTCGGCAATGATTTTTTGTAAACGGCGTCAAATAATCCCTTTTCACCTAATTTTTTTTTCAATAGTTCAAATGCTTTTTGTAGTTTGCCAATACCTGCTTCTTCTAGTGTTTCAATAATTAATTGAAATTCACCACGGCCTTCATATAAACTAGGGCGCGCTTTGACTAACACTTGCATGCCATCTTTTAAATTTAATATTAAACGACGGTTTTGTGGGCGAAACATGGCGCAACGCACTTGCGCTGCTTCATCTTTTAAAGAAAAATACCAATGGCCTGAGTGAGCTTGTATAAAATTAGATACTTCGCCTTCTACCCAAATAAATGGAAAAGTCCCTTCAATTAAAAAACGTATGTCGCGATTCAAACGACTAATCGTTAATATTTCTTCAGAATGGCTAATATCTAGCATCATGCAGTTTTGTCTTTATTAAATCAAAAAATCATAACAGATTCACTTATTTTGAGCTATTTGATTTATGTTTTGATTTATATTTCTGCATTAAAAATAAATTTGTGTATAATAAACAGTTAATTTTAACCACTCGGGGAGAATTAATATGCGCATGGTGCAAGAAGGATTAACTTTTGATGATGTTTTATTATTACCTGCTGAATCGGCTATCCTGCCAAAAGATGTTGATTTAAAAACAAAATTAACTCGCCATATCACTTTAAATATTCCTTTGTTATCAGCTGCGATGGATACTGTCACAGAAGCACGGCTGGCTATTGCAATGGCACAAGAAGGCGGTTTAGGTATTATTCATAAAAATATGACTATTGAAAGCCAAGCCGCAGAAGTACGTAAAGTGAAAAAATTTGAAAGTGGGGTAGTAAAAGATCCCGTGACGGTTGCTCCTGATACCAGCGTTGCGGGCGTTTTAGATAAAATTAGTCTACACAATTTTCATGCGTTACCTGTGGTGACTGATAATCAACAATTAGTTGGAATTGTCACGAGTCGCGATTTGCGGTTTGAAATGAATTTAGCGCAACCTGTTTCTGCTATTATGACGCCAAAAGAACGATTAGTGACTGTCAAAGAAGGTACAGATCGAGAAATAGTTCGTCAATTATTGCAAAAACATCGTATCGAAAAAGTATTAGTGGTTAATGATCATTTTCAATTATGTGGCATGATCACTGTTAAAGATATATTAAAAGAACAAGAAAAACCATTTGCCTGTAAAGATCAATTAGGTCAATTACGCGTGGGTGCTGCAGTCGGTGTCGGGGCTGAGTCTGATGCACGCATTGCTGCATTGATAGCAGCAGGAGTCGATGTGTTAGTCGTTGACACGGCGCATGGTCATTCAAAAGGCGTCATTGAACGCGTGCAATGGGTCAAAAAATATTATCCGACTATTTCTGTGATTGCAGGTAACATTGCAACAGCAACCGCAGCTATTGCTTTAGCTAAAGCAGGCGCTGATGCAGTTAAAGTCGGCATTGGGCCTGGCTCGATTTGCACCACTCGTATTGTCACAGGCGTTGGTGTTCCACAAATTACTGCTATTCAAAATGTCAGTGATGCTTTAAAAGATTCAAATGTGGCAGTGATTGCTGACGGCGGAATTCGTTATTCTGGGGATATTGGTAAAGCAATTGCGGCAGGTGCATCTGCTGTCATGATCGGCAGCTTATTTGCAGGGACGGAAGAGGCTCCCGGAGAAGTTGATCTGTATCATGGCCGATCTTACAAAGCTTATCGTGGTATGGGTTCATTAGGCGCTATGGCGCAACGTCATGGATCAAGTGATCGTTATTTTCAAGATGGGATGACCTCGCTTGATAAATTAGTGCCCGAAGGCATTGAAGGCAGAGTGCCTTATAAAGGCAGTTTAGTCACTTTGATTAATCAATTAATGGGCGGATTACGATCGGGTATGGGATATACTGGCTGTCCAGATATTCAAGCCATGCGTACTCAACCTCAATTTATTCGCGTAACAAGTTCTGGGGTGCGTGAAAGTCATGTGCATGATGTGCAGATTACCAAAGAGGCGCCTAATTATCAAACCGATGAATTATAAAAAATAAAAATATTTAAAAAAGAATAAAGAGAAATATAAATGACTCAACTGATTAATGTAATAGAACGCATTTTAATTTTAGATTTTGGTTCTCAGTATACCCAATTAATTGCCCGAAGAGTTCGCGAAATGGGTGTGTTCTGCGAAATTTGGCCTTATTCTTCAACAAATGAAGCCATTCTTGCTTTTGCTCCCAAAGGCATTATTTTATCTGGCGGTCCTGAGAGCGTTATCGAATCAAAACACATCAAAGCGCCTTCGATTGTTTTTGAACTTAGCTGTCCGGTGCTGGGTATTTGTTATGGCATGCAAACCATGGCTATGCAATTGGGTGGTCAAGTTTCCCAAGATCAAAAACGTGAATTTGGTTTTGCTGAAGTGAAAGTGGTTTATCCTTCGCGATTATTAGCAGAGATTGAGGATCATTTATCTGAAGATCAATCTCCGCTCTTAGATGTGTGGATGAGTCACGGCGATCATGTTGACACCTTGCCGCCGCAGTTTTCTTTGTTAGCCAGTTCCAAGCGTTGTGAGGTGATTGCAATGGCTGATGAAACTAGAGATTTTTATGGCTTACAATTTCATCCGGAAGTTTCGCATACTAAACAAGGCATGCGTATTTTACAACGATTTATTTTAGACATATGCCAATGTGAAGCCACTTGGACGCCTGAAAATATTATTGAAGATTCTATTGATCAAATTAGAAAAATGGTTGGCAAAGACGAAGTGATTCTTGGATTATCAGGCGGAGTTGATTCATCGGTTGTTGCCGCTTTATTGCATCGGGCGATTCACGATCAATTAATTTGTGTATTTGTCGATACGGGATTATTAAGACTAAATGAAGCAAAAGAAGTTCAAGCATTGTTTGCAAAACATTTACAGATACGTTTAATTACGATTGATGCGGAAGAATTATTTTTGCAGGCTTTGCAAGGTGTGACTGATCCAGAAAAAAAACGTAAAATCTGTGGAAAATTATTTATTGATCTTTTTGAACAAGAATCTAAAAAGCATCAAAATGTAAAATGGTTAGCACAGGGTACGATTTATTCTGATGTGATTGAATCTGCTGTGAGTGCTACATCGCATACTATTAAATCCCATCATAATGTAGGCGGTTTACCGGTAAAAATGCATTTAAAATTAATTGAGCCACTACGTGAATTATTTAAAGATGAAGTCAAAAAAATAGGAATAGAATTAGGGTTACCGTTTGATTTAATTCAACGTCATCCTTTTCCAGGGCCTGGTTTGGCTGTGCGTATTTTAGGAGAAGTCAAAAAAGCCTATGCTGATAAATTACGTTTAGCAGATGCTATTTTAATTAATGAGCTTTATAAACAAGATTTATATCATAAAGTTTCACAAGCTTTTGTGGTTTTTCTACCTATTAAATCAGTCGGCGTACTAGGAGATGCAAGACACTATGATCATGTGGTGGCTTTAAGAATGATTGAAACGACTGACTTTATGACAGCGCATTATGCGCCTTTGTCACATCATTTTTTAGCAACCGTTGCCAATCGTATTATTAATGAAGTAAAAGGTATTTCGCGGGTTGTTTATGATATTTCAAGTAAACCACCGGCAACGATTGAGTGGGAATAGGTATGTCTGTTGCGCGTGATTTTTTTTGGATGCAGGAGGCCATTCAATTAGCAAAATTTGCAAGCGATGCAGAAGAAGTACCTGTTGGTGCTATTCTTATTGATAAAGAAGGTTATCAAATAGGTGCAGGCTGGAACTGTCCGATTGGTGATTGTGATCCGAGTGCGCATGCAGAGATAATAGCGCTGCGTGTGGGTGCTAAAGCCAAAAAAAATTATCGATTAATCGATTCAACTTTGTATGTGACTTTAGAGCCTTGTTTGATGTGTATAGGCGCGATTGTACACGCACGGGTAAAACGAGTTGTTTTTGGTGCCTATGATACAAAAAGTGGTGCGGTTGAAAGTGCTTTTCAGCTGGGCACTACAACTTTGCTAAATCATAAACCTGTTTATACCGGCGGCGTGCTTGCTCAAGAATGCGGCAAATTATTAAGCGATTTCTTTAAAACACGGCGTTAATTAAATAATTATAAATCTCCCGACAAATCCACTCTACGGCATATTGTTTAATTCGACTGCCTCTGAAAGGAATTTCCTGTTTTAAAGCGTGTTGTTGATTTTTTTCTGCAAAAATAATTTCAAGAGAAGATATGCTAGTCTCTTTTTCTTGCCAAAAATCAATTAATCCGTGAATAGTCACAGCTAAATTTAAATTATGAATAGGCGGGTTTTGAGTGAAAATTAAATAATGAGCTGTTTTCGGTGTTTTTAAAATGGATTCTAATAAACCGCCTGTGGCATGATCTTTAATATAAATAATTTTATGCGTTTGTAGACAATGCGCTTTTAATAATTCAGAAGCAGATTTTTTCCCATCACCTATTAGATAAGGCGCAATAGTTTTTTCAATTTTGGCAGTGAGTGTTTTAAAATCTATTTCCTGATGAGTATAAATTTTAAATTCAACATAAGGATACCATAAACGATATCCAGTCATGCAATTAAAAGGTTTAGCAATCGCATCAAGTGTTTCTGCAATATGCCCTTCACTGACACCAAATAATAACCATTTTTGCAAATAGGTCGTTTGTTGTAATTTTTCATTGAGTAAGATTGGAAGTACGGTTTGTTCCATCATAGGCAAACACTCAATTGGTGGTCCTGGCAGCATAAAAATCAGTTGGTTATTTTCTTTTATCAGGCACCCAGCCGCTGATCCTCTGGCATTGGTGATAATAGTAGAATTTAGCGGGAAAAGAGCTTGTTGCCGATTATTTTCTGGGGGAAAACCTAGTTTAAACCGTTCAAAGCGTTCAATAATATTTTGCCAGATTGATTCATGAAAAATTAACTGGCGATTGAAGACTTGAGCGAGCGCATAACGGGTTAAATCATCTGAAGTCGGTCCCAAACCGCCCGTTATAATTAAGGCTCGATGAGATTTTAATAAAAAAGTAATCGCAGTTTCAATTTCTTGGGTTGAATCGCTGCAAACCATTTGCATGCCAATTTGCATACCGTGATTGAAAAGACGCTGAGAAATTTCTGTTGCATTAGTATTTAAAATATCGCCATTGATGATCTCATCACCTGTTGCAAGGAGCGCGATTTTATTGGGGGAAGGCGTATCACGAGTCATGTCTTTTTCCTAAGAAACAAATAATGCTATATTATTTGTTTCTTTTTTAAAAGGCATTTCAGTAAACCTATAAATATTTACTCTGCTGCTGATCCTGATTCAGGCTCGTTATTCGTATCAATATCAATTGGTTCAATCGGTGTTTCATCCGTGTTTGTAGCGGCAGCGGTTTGTGCTTTATTATTATTTTTTGTCACTAATTTTTCTCTAATACGTGCTGCTTTACCACTTAAGCCACGCATATAATATAATTTCGCACGACGGACTTCACCGCGGCGTTTTACTTCAATGCTGTCAATGAGTGGACTGTAAGTTTGAAAAACGCGTTCAACACCTACACCATGAGAAATTTTACGCACAGTAAAAGCAGAATTTAATCCGCGATTTCGTCTGGCAATGACCACGCCTTCAAAGGATTGTAGTCGCACGCGTTCGCCTTCTTTTACTTTTACTTGAACGTTAATAGTGTCCCCCGGCGAAAAATCAGGAATATTTTTCTTTGCAGCTGCAATTTGTTCATTTTCGAGTATTTGAATAATGTTACTCATGTTTTTTCCTCAATAATCAATTTAAATCAATTTAGTGTTCAGTTATCCAAGTTTCTTGGATAAATTCCATCAATAGTGCCAGTCTTTCGGTATCCAAATTCAATGTTGCTAACAAATCCGGACGTTTAGCCCAGGTCTTGCCTAAAGACTGTTTCAAGCGCCATCGATCAATTTCCTGATGGTTACCCCCCATTAAAACTGGTGGAACCGGCATGCCGGCAAAAACATGCGGGCGAGTATATTGAGGATATTTTAGTAATCCAGAGCTTAATGAATCAAGTGCCGCTGAATCTTCATGTCCTAGTGCGCCCGGGATGAGTCGGGTGATCGCATCAATCATGACAAGCGCTGCTATTTCACCGCCTGACAAAATATAATCCCCTATCGACCACTCTTCATCTATTTCACATGTTTGTAGGCGTTCATCAATGCCTTCATAACGTCCGCTCAAAAGAATTAAACATTCTTTTGCTTGTAACTCTTCTGCAGCTTTTTGCGTAAACCGCTTACCTTGTGGCGATAAATAAATCACCACTGGCGGCTTGGGCGCTGCTTTTTTTGCAGCTTTAATCGCATCTTGCAAAGGCTGTCCCATCATCACCATGCCAGGACCCCCTCCATAAGGTCTATCATCTACATGGCGGTGTTTTGTCTGGGTGAAATCTCGAGGATTCCAGTAATTAACAGACAATAATTGCTCTTTCAGTGCCCGCCCTGTGATCCCATACTCTAAAACAGAAAAGAGTTCAGGAAATAAGGTGACAACGCCCAGCCACACTTTAACTCAAGTCCCAGTGTACGTGCATTATTTTTTTAGCAAGATCAATGCTGGTGATGACTTCATCTGGTAAGTAGGGAATAGCTAATTCTACGCTATTGTCTTTGCCTTTCACTACTAATACATCATTTGAGCCAGTTTCAATCAAATAAAGCACTTGGCCTAGTGTTGTCCCGTCATAATTAATAACAGTTAAACCTTCTAGATCACGCCAATAAAATTCGTCTTTAGGTAAAATGGGTAATTGTGCACGCAAAATACCAATTTTTTTCCCAGTTAATAAACGGGCTTGTTCAGGAGTGTCATAGCCTGCAAACTTAACCACGACACCTTTTCCATGAGGATGCCCATCGCTCACGTCAATTAAGTGCCAACCTTCCGCATCTTCTAAATACCATGGCATATAGCCTAGAATATCGGTGGTCCATTCTGTGAATGAATATACTTTTAACCACCCTTGTACCCCATAAGTGGCACCAATTTTACCAACAACAACATAATCCGCATTATTCATGGTATTCACATGCGTTATAATTAATTTGTCGTGGTTTGATCAGTTTTGTCATTGTTTTCAACTTGTTTTTCAAAAGTTTTAATCAATTGACGAACTCGATCAGACGGTTGTGCGCCTTTAGACATCCAATATTGGGCGCGTTCATGCATTAAATGTAATTTAATTTCGCAGCCAGACGCAATAGGATTAAAATATCCAATGCGTTCAATGCAACGGCCATCGCGAGCAGAACGTCTGTCGCTTACAACTATTTGATAAAAAGGGCGTTTTTTTGCACCACCCCGAGACAATCGAATTACTACCATTCGTATTTCCTAATTAAATTCTTAAATAAAGGTTCCAAATTATACGCGAGTTTTAAGGTATTGCAAATAATAGATCAAAAATTAAAAAAATTATCCTTAAAAAATTATCCTAAAGGCGGCAGCGAGCCAGGCGGAAATTTGCCTTGTAGCCCACGCATTAATTTTAACATGCCGCCTTGTTTATTCATTTTTTTCATCATTTTTTGCATCATTAAAAAGTTTTTCAATAAGCGATTAATTGCTTGAATATCTGTGCCTGAACCAATCGCAATGCGACGTTTACGTGAGCCATTGATGAGTCCTGGCAGACGTCTTTCTTTAGGCGTCATCGAATTAATAATAGCTTCAATTTCTACCAACATTTTATCGTTAATATTGCTTTTAGCCGCTTTTGATAGAGTGTTCATGCCCGGTAATTTTGCCATAATACCCATAATCCCACCCATGTTACCAATTTGCCGCAGTTGATCCCGGAAGTCTTCTAGATCAAATGTTTTACCTTTTTTAATTTTTTTCGCAAGTTTTTCAGCTTTCGAGCGATCAATCGTGCGCTCAACTTCTTCAACCAAAGTTAAAATATCACCCATTCCCAAAATGCGCGATGCCACACGGTCTGGATAAAACGGTTCTAATGCATCAATTTTTTCACCTATTCCTAAAAATTTAATAGGCTTGCCTGTGATGTGACGAATAGAAAGTGCAGCGCCTCCTCTTGCATCTCCATCTGTTTTAGTTAAAATAATACCGGTTAAAGGCAAAGCATTATTAAACGCTTTAGCTGTATTGACAGCATCTTGGCCTGTCATGCTATCAACTACAAATAAAGTCTCAATGGGCGCTGCAGCTGTATGAATACGAGAGATTTCAGCCATCATTTCATCATCAATATGCAAACGACCTGCAGTATCAATGATCACCACATCAATTAATTTTGCTTTAGCAGCGGCAATGGCTGCTTGAACGATAGAGACAGGGTCTTCAGAAGTTTGACTGTTGAAGAATTCTACGTTAATTTGTTTAGCCAATGTCTCTAATTGTTGAATGGCGGCTGGTCGATAAATATCAGTACTCACCACTAAAACAGATTTTTCTTGAATTTGCACTAAAAGACGGGCTAATTTAGCAACGGTTGTAGTTTTTCCTGAACCTTGCAAGCCTGCCATTAAAATCACAGCAGGCGGCTGAGTGAGTAAATTAAGCTGATCATTACGTTCACCCATCACAGTGACTAATTCTTGATGAACAAGCTTAATAAGTTCCTGGCCAGGTGTCAGACTTGTTGTGACATCTAAACCCACTGCTTTAGTTTGAATATGGTCAATAAATTCTTTGACAACGGGTAGTGCTACATCGGCTTCTAACAGTGCCATGCGAATATCGCGTAACGTATCTTTGATATTTTCTGCTGTTAAGCGCCCGCGGCCGCTTAAATTCTTTAAAACCCGACTGAGTCGTTCAGATAAATTTGAAAACATAATTTTCTCATGCTGATATAATACAATGTGACGCAGTATACATTAAAAAATTCAACATTGAAAATTCATCAAATACAAAGGATACTGATTCAAATTTAAGTTTTAAATAGTTTTAAATATAAGTTTAATGAAGAGGATCTTCTCTTGAGTAATTTTAATGTGGTTCTTTCTTGCGTTTTTTTGCTGTTATTAATTTTATTATCTGCCTTTTTTTCAAGTGCTGAAACTGCTTTGATGGCTATTAACCGCTATCGTCTTCGCCATAAAGCACGCATGAAGAAACGTTCGGCTATTATGATTTTGAAACTGCTTAAACGTCCTGATCGTTTATTGGGTATGATCTTGATTGGGAATACGGTCGCTAATACTTTTTCCTCAGCGATTGCCACTTTGTTGGCGGTTTATTTTTGGGGGGAAAAAGGGGTCATTCTTGTGACTATTTTATTAACTTTGGTTATTTTAATTTTTTCTGAAGTGGCGCCAAAAACAGTCGCAGCGCTTTATCCTGAACGCATGGCAACTTTAGTGGCTTTGCCCGTTTTTGTTTTATTAAGATTATTTTACCCATTGGTTTGGTTTATTAATATGGTAGTCAATGGCGCGTTACGAATTGTTGGTATTAAAATCTCTGGATTAATGGTTGAACCTTTAAATCGAGAAGAATTACGCAGTGTCGTGTTTGAGGCAACGGGTAAAGTGCCTCATCAATATCAAACTATGTTATTAGGTATTTTGGATTTAAATAAAGTAACAGTCGATGATGTCATGGTGCCAAGGCATGCGATTATGGGCATTGATTTAGCTCAATCTTGGGAGGCGATCCAACAACAAATTGCTGTGTCTCAGTATGATTGGATGCCTGTTTATGAAGAAAATATCAATAAAGTCGTGGGGATGTTAAATTTACCTGAATTGATGCGTCTTTCATTACAAAAAAAACTGACGGAAGAAGATTTTCGTAAAACATTGCAAGAGCCGTATTTCATTCCGCAAGGCGCTTTTTTAAATATTCAGCTTTATAATTTTCAAAAACACCATAAACGGACAGCATTGGTAGTCGATGAATATGGAGAAATTCTAGGGTTATTAACTTTAAAAGATATTTTAGAAGAAATTGTTGGGGAATTTACGACCAGTGTTTCGATTGCAAGTAAAATGATTCGACCGCAATCAGATGGTAGTTATTTAGTAGATGGTGCTGTGACGATTCGAGAGTTAAATCGAGTGACACATTGGGCTTTTCCAATACAAGGACCGCGGACATTAAATGGATTGATTATTGAATATTTAGAATCGATTCCACGGATTGGGACAGGGGTTTTTATTGTAAATCATCCGATGGAAATTATCGAAGTCAAAGACAATCGGGTGAAGACTGCGCGAGTTTTTCCTGAAAGAGCTCGCACTTAAATCCTCCCTGCAAAAGGGCGGGAGGTTATTTAATAATTAAAGCCGCTGCGACTTCGCGGTTTTCAGCGGTCAATGCATTATATGTCATACAAGCTGCTCGCGTTGTCATCACTTCAACACCTATTCCTTGGTTAATTAATTTCCCATAGACGGTGGGAGATAAAAATTTTAAAGCACTCCCCGTACCAATTAGTAAAATAGGGGGAGCAAGCGAGGCTAAAATGTTTAAATGCTCGGCTGTTAATTCGGTAAATGTTTGTGGTGTCCAATCAATGAGTTTTTGCGAAGTCACAATGAGACTATGGTAATATATTTTTTCATTCACTTTAATTTGCCCTGGTTGATAGGCGCGAATTTGATGTTTGGCAGAATTTTCATCAAGTATGAGTGACATGAAATTTATCTCCAGCAATTGACAGTATTAGGGTTTTAAGATTATTTTATCAGAATCTAGCTCAATACAAATGAGGAATTTATGAATCAATTTTCGCGTTTAAAGCGATTGCCGCCTTATGTTTTTACTATTATGGCTGAGCTTAAACAAGAAATGCTTGCCAGCGGGGTTCCTATTTTTGATCTAGGATTAGGTAATCCCGATCAACCCACTGCATTGCATATTATTGAAGCTTTACAAAGTGCTGCCAGTCAACCAGAGCTGCATCGTTATGCTGACCCACGAGGATGTTTAAAATTACGAGAAGCAATCGCTCAATGGTATGGAAGACGGTTTAACGTCGATTTAGATGCTAAAACCGAATGTTTGGTGACAATTGGTTCTAAAGAAGGTCTTGCCCATCTTGCATTAGCGTTACTTGATGAAAAAGATCATGTCTTAGTGCCAAATCCTTGTTATCCGGTGCATTATTTTGGTTGTGTGTTGGCAGGAGCCGTTGTTCATCATGTTCCCTTATTAGAAGAGATTTATTTTCTTGAAACATTAGAAAAAACGATTCTTGAAACGTCGCCTAAACCAAAAATGATGATTTTAAATTTTCCGGCAAATCCGACCACACAATGCGTCGATATTCATTTTTTTGAAAGAGTAGTGGCGCTTGCCAAAGAGCATCAGATATGGATTGTGCATGACTTTGCTTATGCAGATATAGTATTTGATGGTTATAAAGCGCCTTCTATTTTAGAAGTGCCTGGTGCCAAAGAAGTAGCAGTTGAAACCTATACTTTATCCAAATCCTATAATATGGCAGGCTTTCGAGTTGGGTTTGTCTGTGGTAATTCAGATGTGGTGAATGCGCTTTTTAAAATAAAATCATACATTGATTACGGTTCATTTGCCCCTATTCAAATGGCAGCAGTGGCAGCGCTAGAAGGACCTGATGCGTGTGTCGAAGCAACGCGCGCCTGTTATCAACATCGTCGTGATTATATGCTAAAAGGATTGCAAGCTTTGGGATGGATGGTGACATCGCCTAAAGCGAGCATGTTTTTATGGCTAAAAATCCCAGAGCCTTTTGCGTTTATGGGATCGCTTGAATTTGCTAAATTATTATTACGAGAGGCTCATATTGTGGTTTCACCCGGCATTGGTTTTGGCGAATATGGTAATGGATTTGTGCGCATGAGTTTGGTTGCAAATGATCAGAGTATGCAGCAAATATTATCTAATCTGCAAAAATTTATGCGTTGTGAGTTTAATTTACCCGCGCACGTGGAGAGTTCTTTGCTATGAAAAAAGAAGTGTCTCCTTCTCTTTATCGAGTCCCGTTTAAAAGTGTTGCCGGGGCTTTATTGTTTACCGTTTTTTTAGGGCCTTTGGGATTATTATATTCTTCAACGTTAGGCGGTGTTATTATGCTAATCTTAGGGTTTATCACGGCATGCGCGCGTTTGCCTATTCCTATTATGTTAGTTTGGGTGGGTTCTTCGATTTGGAGTGTGTATGCAACCAATCGATATAATAAAAAAATATTAAAAAATTAAGGATTAAGTCTTTTGCAAAAAAAAATAATAAGACGCGAAAAGGCGCTCACGGCTTTTCCTGCGATGCATCCTTTATTGCAGCAAATTTATGCTGCTCGCGGGATAATCTCTGCTGATGAGCTTTCTTATGAATTACCCTGTTTATTACCTTTTACGGATCTTTTAAATATAGAACAAGCGGTGCAGTTGCTTTTTCAATCATTAATAAATAATGAAAATATTTTAATTGTCGGTGATTTTGATGCAGATGGGGCAACAAGTACGGCACTTGCAGTGCGGGCATTAAGAAGTTTTGGTGCGCGCAATGTGGGTTATTTGGTTCCCAATCGATTCACAGAAGGCTATGGTTTAAGTGAAGAATTAGTAAAAATTGCTAAAAAACGCCAACCTGATTTAATTATCACGGTTGATAATGGCATTAGTAATCATGCAGGAGTGATAGCTGCTAAAGCGTTGGGTATTAAAGTACTGATCACGGATCATCATTTGCCGGGAGACACTTTGCCGCCGGCGGATGTCATTGTTAATCCTAATCAACCGTTTGATCAGTTTGCCAGTAAAAATATCGCGGGAGTGGGGGTTATTTTTTATGTCATGCTGGCTTTACGACGCTATTTAGTTGCGCAAAATTGGTTCCAACAACAGAATAGACCTGAGCCGCTGATGTCGCGATTTTTAGATTTAGTGGCGTTAGGGACAGTTGCCGATGTGGTGCAATTAGACCGCAATAATCGTTTATTAATTCATCAAGGTTTAAAACGGATTCGAGCGGGGCACGCGATCCCTGGTATCATTGCGCTGCTTGAAATGGCCAATCGAATACCTGCAAAAATAGTTGCAAGTGATTTGGGATTTATCGTGGGGCCACGTCTTAATGCAGCGGGACGATTAGAAGATATGTCTTTAGGGATCGAATGTTTATTATGCGATGATTTATTAAAAGCAAGAGAAATAGCGCAACAACTTGATCAATTAAATGACGAGCGTCGTTTGATTGAACAAGAGATGCAAACCCAAGCCTTACAGTTTTTAAAAAAGTGCGAGCCCGCTTTAAAACAATTACCACGAGGGCTTTGTTTATTTGATCCAGATTGGCATCAAGGTGTTATTGGGATTTTAGCATCGCGCATTAAAGATCGTTATCATCGTCCGGTGATTGCTTTTGCGTTAGCAAATGAAGAAGAATTAAAAGGCTCTGCTCGCTCAATTAAAGGGATTCATATTCGTGATGTATTATCAATGATTTATGCAAAATGGCCGAATTTGATTGGTAAATTTGGTGGGCATGCGATGGCTGCTGGTTTAACTATTCCACGTGCTGCGTTCGAAAATTTTTCAAAAGCATTCAATGAAATTGTTTCTGCGCAATTAAAAGAAAGCGATTTAGAGCAGTGTTTAATAAGTGATGGTGAATTAGTAGCGCAAGACTTAAATCTAACGGTTGCTGAAATGATTCGTGCGGGCGGTCCTTGGGGGCAGGCTTTTGAAGAGCCTTTGTTTGATGGCACTTTTGCTATACTTGAGCAACGCTTGGTGGGCGGTAAACATTTAAAAATGACACTGGCGTTGCAAGAATTAATTTTAGATGCGATTGCTTTTAATATTGATTTAACAAATTGGCCAAATTATCGTGCTGAATATGTTAAAATAGCGTATAGAATGGATGTTAATGAATTTCGCGGAAAGCGCCAAATACAGTTAATTATTGAACATCTAGAAGCTAATTGATGAAAATAAAAAATGCTTAAGGAGAAAGAGTATGCGAAAAATAACTTGGTTTTTGACTGTGATTGTTTTAGTTATTTTAATTGGCTTCTTAAGCCCGTTAGTGACAGGTATTTATTTCTCTCAAGAGTATGCTAAATTCATTCACTCTTATAATCAAAATGACAATGTTATTTTAACGCTTAAGAATTATCATCGTGGATGGTTTAGTTCAGATGCGGTGTTAGAGATATCGTTAAAGCCTTCGCCTTTTGCAAAATCGCTTAATTTATCGACTATTTCTACCCCTTTTATTGCTTATCAACATATTCAGCATGGCCCTATTTTTTTTCATGATATTGGATTTAATACTTTTTTTGGACTTGCTACGATTGTAGATCGATGGGAGATACCAGAGAATATAAAAAATTCTTTAAAACAAGTAGGATTAGTGCGGTTTCCAGATACTAAAGAAAGCAGCATGATGACTTTAACGGGTCGTTTCATCACTTACTTTAAAATAGGGGACATTGAAATTGCCAATCCACCAGCACGGATTTTTATTCATGGTTTAGTTGGTAAAGGGAGCGTTGATGCAGATGTAAAAAATGTGCAAGGTATTTTCACATTGAGTGCTCTTTCTGTTGTGACACCTGAAAATACTTCAATGATTTCTGATATCACGCTTGATTTTGACCAGCATAAAATATTACAAAATCTATGGGTAGGAAAAAATTCTTTAGAAATAGCGCATATTAATTTTAAAGATAAAGACGGCTTGGTGAATCTCAATGATATTCATTTTGATGGTCAAACGAGTGAAGAGAAAGGTTTATTAGATGCTTTTAGTGCATTTAATATTGCTAATCTAAGCGAAGAAATGAAAGGCGATACGCAATCCATGGGGCCGTTACATTTTAAATTAAGTATTCATAAAGTTAGTGCGCAAGCGATCAATGATTTATTAACTGCTTATCGAGAAACGACTGAAAGAGGCGAGCTCTATGCTTTGCAATTGCAACAAAAATTAATGAATATTGCTCCGTTTCTTATTAATACAGAATCTAGTATTGTGCTAGATGAATTAAGTCTTAAAACTAAAGATGGCGATTTGCAGTTAACGGCTAAAGCTTATTGGCCGAATAAAAATAGTGATCAATTATTTGCAATCATACAAGCAACAGAAGTTGAGACCAATTTACATATTGCGAAAAAATTAGTTGAACGGTTAATTCAGTTTACAGCGGAGCCTGCTTTTGTGAAAAAACCTGTGGATCCGGAAAATTTACCGGGTGCACCTGGTACGCCGCCGATTCCTTCTGCGATAAGCATCAAAGCTGGCATGTCGCCATCGCCAATTATTCCAGCGCCAATTATTCCAGCAAAAACACCAGAAACTATTCCAGAAAAAATTCATGAGCAAATCACTGAATGGTTGAATGCAGGGTATATCAAACAAGATGCCGATAATTATACGGTCAATATTCAACGTCACAATGGGCAATTAACGGTAAATGGCAAGCCTATTTAAATAAATCAAAATGTAGGGTGGATTAGACGCGCTTTTTGCGTCGTAATCCACCAATATAAATGATAGATTTTGGTGGATATAATTAGTAAATAGCGCTTTTTGATAAGCCATATTGTTTTTTAGGCTGACATAGATTGCAAGCGATTGCTAATTCTTTTGCGTGCTCAGCCCACCAATCTTTATTTTTTTCGGTAAGAACAGTATTTAGTATCGTGGTTCCCGATGCTTTTAAGCAGATATTTTTTATGAGTAAGGTATTCATTGAGTTATTTTCCCACCCACCACCATCACTAAAAATATCTGTTATAGAAAAAATAGCAGGCAGAGTGCGAGAAAATATATTATAGAAATATTTTCCTGCAGCATATTCTTCGCGCGCAGTTTTAATGATCGGATCAAATTCTAATTTTGTTGTGCAGGGTATCCAAATTTGTAAAACGCTTATTAAACGCTCGATAAGCTTTTCATCATTAGTTGCAAGAATACTTTCTTTTTTATCTTGCATTGAAATAAGCTCACCTTCCTCTTCCTCTTCACTGAGTTCATCTTTTTTTTCTTTCATGGCAGGAACAGGAATGCTGGGTGGCATTAAGCTCATTTTTTTTGATATTTTAAGATTCATCTGCATAGTTAATAATGTTTGTTTAAAGTTTTTAATAGTTGTATTAAGTTTTTCAAAGATTTTTAGTATTTCATTTAATTCAAACGATTTCATTTTTTTCTTACTTATTAATTCTTCATAATAGCTTTTTTTATTTTCAGCTAATTGAAGTAGATTAAGCAGTGTTTTAATAAAATCCTGATTTTTTTCAAAAGTGGGCGCTTTAAGCGCGTAATGCGTTTGATAATTCTTATAAATTTTTTCTACCAGATCTCCTAAGGCTTCGTGGATTTCATCTTTAAGACCTTGGGATTGTTTGATATAGGGAAGGAAATCATCAATTAGAGCGCATGACAGGCTAAGATCAACAATTTTTTCTTTTTTGGGTAATATCACTTTACAAAAACCCACTTCTTGTGAGGCAATTTCTTTTAAATTATCAATATAGTTTAGTAACGGGAGTCGAAAAGCGTCTCGCCAAACAGTTTGATAACGAGAAAAAATTTCTTCTGGATATTTATCCGGCATTTTATGTTTTGTTGTTGGGTGGAATACAGATGCAAATTGTTGTGGTGTTTGAAGGTTTAAAAGATGATCTCTTAATTCAGGCATCTCGATGAAAACACGGCGAAATTTTTCATGTCTATGTGAAATCAAAGTTAAAAAGAAATCAGCAAACGATCTTTCTTTATTATTTTCATTATATAATAATTTTGGAAAATAAATACTACGTTCTCGGAAGGAGTTTAAGTTTGTTTGTTGTGTAAGCGACATTTTTTCAAAATCAAGCGGAATGGTTTCTAATAGACTCATTAATTTTTCTTCAGATAATTCCACTTCAAAATTTAATAATATTTTTTGGTTTGACTCGCTTAATTTTTCAAAAGGGATATTTAAGTCTTTTAAGTATACTATTTTTTTTTCTCGTAGGTGGGTTTGTTCAAGCTTTATTAAGGCATCTTTTTGGTTTTTAGCTAAGTGTGCTAAATTAAGCTTTTCATCGCCTAAATAATCATCTAAACGTTTTTTAATAAGTTTTGGATCAAAGACTAGTAGCTCTCTTAATAAAGCCGCGTAGCGTTGTCTGATAGCTTCTGGGCTATACTTTTTGTTTTCTAATAATTCTTTAAAGGCAGTTGTTTTAAATTCTCTTTTTTTAACACCATTTTTAGGTTCTTCTCCTGGAAAATAGGTGAGCTTAGTTTTAAAGGTACGGATGATATCAGCAGTGAGTTCAATAACAGTCTCAATGGGGTCTAGTATTAATTTATAACCGAGAATTTCAATATCAAAGCGTTTTCCTTTAAAAATAGTTGTCACTTCTGGAAAAAATAATTCAAAATCCAATAGCCATTTCAAACCACAATTATGTGGTCCAAAGTCATCATTTGAACGTAGTAAGCATGCAACCATTTTTTCAATAAAGCCTTCTTCCAGGATCATCTCAGGGGTGGGGCAGGCGAGTGCTTGTTGCTTGAGATCTTTTAAATCCTCTTGTTTTGCGTTCTGAAAGGCAATAAAACCGGGCAATTCAGTTGAAAGCGTGCCAGCAAGCTTGCCGTTTTCATCGTAGACTAAACGTTCTTCTGCAACACCTGTTGTGCTTATTTCTGCGCTGGTTGCAACGCACATTTTGGCAAGTGAGTCACTATAAGTGCCTTTTATTCGTTTTAGGTAACCTATTTGGTCAGGGATGCCATTGTCTGTAAATTTAACAAGTTCCAAAGGATTGTAAGAAATATCAAGTTTTTTAATTATTGTTAAATCTTTAAGCGCAATTGCTTTGTCTGGTAATTTATGTCCATGCATAATGCCCATCCCCCTTGCTTTATTTAGCCTCATAATGAAACTAATATTTGGGGTGTGTCAAGGATCAACCTTCAAGCATGCGTTTTTATGTATTTTACTTGCATAACAAAGCGAAAAAAAGCAAAATTCGCAGTTAATAATTTATTAAAGAGAAAATAATATGAGAAGCTATTCTAGTATTGGAATGGATACTCTTTTAGGCTCAAGAGAAAGAGCAGAGAGGGTGGTTGCAACAGAAGCATTGAAATTCCTGATGAAAGAAGAAGATAAAAGTGATGATGCGAAAAAAACGCTCGTGAGTTATGGAAAATATTATTCATTTGAAGACTATACATTGTTATTAAAAATAGGCAAACCAAGTCAAGATATATTAAATAAACTATTAGCCAAAGCCATTCATCAGGATAATAAAAATTCAATTGAGGCTATTAATTTTTATGTCAACGTCTATTTAAATAATAAAAATTTAACGGTGACTTATCGAGGTACACCCGAGATGAACCCCTTAAAATTGGCTGTTATGCTTAATAAAGAAAATGCGACTATTGCTTTATGCACTAAATATTTAACGGCAGAGGATACAGATATTTATAACCTTGCAAAAGATTTACCGGAGGAGTCTATTTGCCGACAGTTCATTTTAGATCAATGGCAAGCTAATACGGGAGAAACCCCGGATTGCAAATGGTTTTGTGCTATTTTATGAACTATTCATGCTGAAAAAGTGAAAGTCTGTTTCAGTTTCAATAGAGAGGTTCTTAATGCCAATGTCAGCCAATGTTGGTTGTTGATAAAAAAACAATTAAGAAAAAAGTTGAGTTATGTGATATCATATAAAAATACAAGTGATATCGCATAGGTAAGTATTATGATTCGCACAATAATCAGTTTAGATAATGATGAAAAGAAATGGCTTGATAGAATGGCTAAAAAGAAACATGTTTCAATGGCTCATATTATTAGGACTGCCATTTATGAATACCGTAAAAAATATAAAGATAATATGCCTACTGATTTAGATGCATTATTATCCCAAACCAAAAATATCTGGGAAAATAAGGATGGTTTAGAGTATCAATCAGAAATTCGTCATGAATGGGGCAAGAAGAAATGAAGATGTTATTGGATTCTGTGATCTTAATCGATCATTTTAATAATATAAATAAAGCAACTCAATTCATATCTGATCATCAATATGATTTAAGTATTTCAGTAATTACCCGCGCGGAGGTGCTAACAGGATTTCATTCAAAGCATAAAATGAATCTTGCAAAGAAAGTATTAGATCAATTTGGACAGTGCTCGCTGACCGAAGCGGAAGCAGATGCTGCTGCTGCATTGTTACGCCGCGAACATGGTTGGAAACTACCTGATGCGTTTCAAGCAGCCATAGCTAAACTAAATAAGATGAAATTAGTGACGCGCAATACAAAAGATTTTAATCCACAGAAGTATTCCTTCGTATTTGTCCCTTATAAATTATAAGGCTCCGTTTTTTTCTATTTCGCTGCCTGCGACTAAATAGCAAGTTAATTTTTTTTTATCCTACATTCATTTTTTAAAGTTTTGCTTTCCTTCAATTAAAAACTTATATAAAATGCTACTAATAAAAAAATAAAAATAAAAATAAAAATAGAAGGTAATAACATGCGTTTTACGAGCAGCTGGTGATTAACAGATGACATTTTCTTCGCAGACATTTCACGATGCAAAATCAACTAATAAGCAAATAGTCCTAGTATTGGACTTAGATGGAAGCTTAGTAGTTGGAGTTGAGAAGGTAGCAGACCCAACGCATCCCATTCTCAAGCAATTGTTTTATATACAGATGCCTTCTCATGATTACATAGTGGTTCCAGGTGCTTTTGAATCAATTCGACATTTTTTTGCAAAGAAAAAGCCTACTATTAGAGTTTGTTTTTTTAGTATGGGTCGTAAAAAGAGAAATGAACGTTTGGTTAAAGAAATCTTAACGCGTGCTTTAGGAGAAGAGCATTATCAATTGATAAAAGACGAAGTTGCTATTTTTTCTATTGATAATGCAGAGATACATCAAGAAAAATATAAAAAAAATTTAACAACAGTTTTGCAATCGGGTGAAAAGTTAGACTCGGTTATTTTAATTGATGATGAAGAACAATTTTTACTTTCTAGTCAATTAGCAAATGGGCTTATCATATCAAAAGTAACACACAAAGATATAGCAAGGGCTTTTGATAAAAGCCTCCCGTATCGCGCGGATAATTTAGAAAATGTTAATCATCTATTTTATGCGATAGGCTTCCTAGAAGAAAAACTTTTTCCCTTATTTTCATCTTCTGATTCAATTACAAAAAAATTATTTGAAATACAATACGAAAAAGAAGCACTACCTTTTTTTTCTATAAAAAATACTGGATTTTTTTTAGTGTCATTTTCAAACGATAACTTTGATTTACTAAAGCTTCAGGAAATGTCAGAGAGTCATGGTATGCCTTTATTAATTAAAGTAGTAGATAAATTATTTCTTTTTAGTCAACCTAAGGGTGAAAATTGGGAATTGATACCATTAAGTTCAACGCTATTAACACCAGTGACTGATTTTTTCCCGGCACCTGGCACTCAAGGCCTGAAAATAGATGGTACTTATCGTTTTTTGTATCCGATTGAGCAAGCATTTCTGGAAATTGTAGATGAAATTAATAAGTGCAAATATCATACCAAATTTGTAAATATCCTGAATCTTGAATTATATAAAGATAAGTTTTTGTATCGAGCTGGTTTAAAAAAATTACAAGAATATAATAGTGAGCTAGAATTTTTCGGTCACGATGCAAATAAATATTTTGACTATAAAAAGCAAAAAAAATCTCCTGCTGATATAGGCAGCATCAAGTTAAAATATATGTTCTGGAAGTGTCCGCCTCCGGTTTTTTTAACTAAAGAAACAGAAAGTTCTATAAAAAATAATACTAATAAAAAGCTTAGTAGGGGGGATTAGGCGCGTTTTTTGCGGCGTAATCCACCAAATTAAAAATAAAAGGTATTTATACTTTTGGCATACTTTGAACAGGTTCTAAATCAGTCTGCTTTTGAGAGTGCATAAATAATTATTTCTCGATAAATTTGTTATTTTGCAGAAGTTAATATTTATTTTAAATCTATACCAGAAAACTATTGATAGCGGGGTATTTCTTTTAATTCTTTATCTTTATGATCGCTAAGATAGTCTGTTATTTGTTTTTTAAGCTCGAATCTTTTAGTGTCCCTTATCGTTTCACCTTTTACCAATTCATCTAACCAGGTAATAGCTGTAAATTCAGGGTTGATATTAAATATCTTGCATAAGGCGTCTTCCAGGAATCTTATTAAACGTGGAGGCAGCGACGTAATACTGCTTACATCACGCCTATGTAGCTGATAGAACTTGAAAATTTCAATTAAATTCTTATCTTTGCTCTGATATTCATCAATTAACCTTGCTAGATGTTCTCTTCTGTCTCTTCCTGTTTTAAAAGGCTTTGGTACTTTGTTATCGTAATAGCGAATAGCGTTGTTTAATAATATAGCAATTTCTTTGCGATCTTGCATCATAAATACCTCAGATATGTAATAAAAGGACTTATAGTATACATTATATTAAAATTATATTTCTGGTTTGTAATAGTTGAAAGATAATCTTTTAATGATATTTTTATGTTGAGGGTAATGCGCAAGCAGAGTATTGTTTTCAGCTAATTTGAAATCATTGTAATGGACAGAATTAACATAATCCCTACCTTCATATCAACATTTTTTAAACGAATGCTGAATTTTTTTCGAAACAAACATCAACTATTATTCACTTGGCTGATCTTATTAATTGCTTGCGGCGTAGGCGATTATAAATTAACAATTATGGCTTATTATGGGTCAGGATTTGCTACGGAATGGCGATTTCGGCGCTTGCTATCTGCATCCTACTGGAATTTGAAACCAATTTTTACGTGGTTTTTGTCGGAGATTATTAAAAAATCACCTATTCCAGAA